>JAGHVJ010000004.1 GCA_018064365.1 Candidatus Enterousia onthequi
ATTACACAGGGTATTTATCAAGAATGCGCTGTATATTCTTCCCAACAGTAAGCAAATCAAGGATATCGCGAGTCCGAAAAACGCTAATACACTCCAACCAAAATTAAAAAAATGCCTGTTGGGGCATTTTTTATTTGTTTTATAAGACTTTTGTTGAAATTAAAAAAGTGGCGAATTTCTATCGCTTTTGTTTTTGAAACATGTGATTTACGCAAAAAGATTATACGAATTCACGTCAGAACATATTAAAATCTAAAGTATATAAAAGGATTATATGTTGAAGCCGCTATTGCAGATGCTGACAATACAAACAAACACATCGTCCATGTATTTATACCTAACTGATACCATTTAGATCTATTTCCCATATTTATCATATTCTTAAATACTGGTATCGCACATAATACAGCCACTATGAACGTTATTACTTCTATATTATCTATATAATATCCCAACTTATACAAAGATACGACATGTCCTTTTAGACCAAACATGTTTCTTATGTAGTCATAAGCATATTTCATATTGTCTGATCTAAACATTACCCAACCTATTACAAAGGCTAATATAGTATAAGCATGTTGCCATAACGATAGCAGCCACCCACTTACTCTCTTATGTATACCTGTAATCTTTTCTATAAGTATAAACATTCCGTGCCACAATCCCCAGACCACAAAATTCCACGCAGCACCATGCCATATACCTGTTGCTAAAAACACTATTAATAAATTAAGTAGATTACGCTTTTTCGTAACTCTATTACCACCCAATGGTATATATAGATATTCTTTAAACCATGTTGATAATGATATATGCCATCTTCTCCAAAACTCTGTTATAGATTTAGATATATATGGATAATTAAAGTTTTCTAAAAACTTGAATCCAAATATAGACCCTAAACCTATAGCCATATCTGAATACCCACTAAAATCATAAAACAACTGTAAGGAATACGCTAAAGCTCCTAACCATGCTATACCTGTTCCAAATTCTGTTACAGGTTGTGCAAATATTTTATCTGCTACTACTCCAAGAGTATTAGCTATAAGCATCTTCTTGGACAAACCTATAATAAATCTTTGGACACCATAATAAACCTTATCAAATGTTTCTTTCCTATTGTCTATTTGATCTTCTATATCATGATATTTAACTATGGGACCAGCTATTAACTGCGGAAACAGACATATATATAAAGCTAACTTAGACAATCTCTTTTGTACTTGCACTCCTCCTCTATATACATCTATCACATAGCTAATAGCTTGGAATGTATAAAAAGATATACCTATTGGCATAATTACATCTACAAAAGATATATGAGAAAGGAACAATGCATTTATATTCTGCATCACAAAATTAAAGTATTTGAAATAAAACAATATACCCAAATTAACTAATACCGTACCTATTAATAATAACTTCTTATATTTCTGATACTTATCTACTAATATTGCTCCTACGTAATTAATAAGTATTGTTAACAACATTATTAACACATATGCTGGTTCTCCCCATGCATAAAACAATATAGAAGCTAGTAACAACCAATAATTACGCCATGTTTTAGGAAGACAAAAATAGACTAACCCAACTATTGGTAAAAACATAAATATAAAAGTCATAGATGAAAACAACATGGGATTATTCCTTTGGGAAAGATTGTGATAATAAAGATGGAATATAACGTTCAACTTGTTCTAATATTACAATATCAGCATTATCTTTTATAAATTCTAAATCTTCTTTGCGCATATCATAACGCCAACGATAATTTACCGTTTTAAAAGTATTATTATAAAAATCCCCAAGGGCACTACTAAAACTATCTCTTAATGTAAACAATCTTTTACCGCTGCTTTTACTAGTATTTTTACAATCGGTATCAGTTTTTACACCTGTAGATTCTTGATCACAATAAAAATGTTTCTGATACTCAGGAACAATATATGTAGTGATAGCATCTTCTTTTATAGTTGAAGACATATTTGTTAAATCGCCCTTCACATTTGTTATTTCTTTTGTCTTGCGTAAATCTATTGGTTTTACATGTAACGTTTTCATTATAGCTGTATAACCTATATATGCACCCATACTATTCCAATGTGTATCATTTTTAAAATACAACAACATTTTATCTTTTTTGTTAATTAAATCATTATACGGATAAACAACTTTTACTTTTGTATTTTTATGTAGATATTCAACCAACTGATTGGCTCTAGAATTTGAATCAGGATTAATTTTTTTAACATCTATTATATATTCTCCATATATTTTATTCTTATCTGGAGCCACAACATAAACAAACTGTTTATTATACCTTTTACACCAATCATCTATATCTTTTAAATATGTTGCTATCGTTTGCAATTGTTGTTCTGAGAGCAAATCTACATTAGCATAATTACGTAAAGAATTGTCTAATTTATAAAATAACCAGCCATCTTTTTGAACAAGTACTTTATCCGTACTTTGAACAGATACCGTTTTATGAACAATGTTAGATATTTTTAATAAAACCCCTCGTCCAAAAAACCTATCTGAAAACCAAGAGTTAAATTCTGTACCAAACTGCTTATTAACACTTCTATCTTTTACGATTTTTGGCATTGTAGCTAAAGCTCGGTTCTCTTGAACAGATTTTTCACTTTTATAATCTATGCCACACATGGGTATATATAATAATAGACAAAACACTTATACAAAAATTTTTTCCTGAAGACACATTATAAAACCTTACACTATGATTGTAACGGTGCCGAAACTACTCCTATAGAATTTGATTTTTATCATAGATAAGCACATCAAAAAAGTCAATACAAAAAACATAAAAAAAATGGCGATTACGCATTCTTTTATACCAGACCTAAATTTTATATTTTTACTTGTCTGACATCTATTAGTTACTTTAGTTAATTATTATACATTCTTTCACAAACGACACAGACAGTACAACCAAAATTAAAAAAAAATGCCTATTGGGGCATTTTTTATTTGAAACATAAGGATTTGGCGAGTTCGAAAGTCAATTTTTGAAAATTTATGTTCTTATTGGCACTTTCGAACTTTTTAATACATTGCAAATAATACATATTATTTTCGAACTGATAAAAATACTACATTCACAATAAAAACATGCTCTGAATGTATTTATCGTTCATTATGGTTGTGGTCGGTGGGCGAGACAAATAAAAAGCTCGCCAAAATGACGAGTTTTTTTAAGAACAAATATATTCTGCAAAATAGAAAGTTGTTTTTCTATCTTTCTGTTTGCAATTCTTGTGCAGCTGCAAAAGAAATTATTTTCCCTTTACCATATTTCTTTTTTACCGCTTCTGGCAATGTTGCTTCGTCAATTATTTCAATGACTTTATTATATTCTTTTGGATGTGATTTTAGATATCCTGATACAATTGCAACACATGTGTCATAATTTGCTTTATCTAAACCACCTGATGCTAAATTATCAAAATATCCCCTGTCTTTTTCAGACATTTTAGAAATAAGTTTTACCACACTCGGTTCTAAACTTTCAATTAACTGTTTTGCATCGACACCATATTTTTTCAATTTATCCAATTGCAACAAAATATCCCTGGATTTAAATACATTACTTTTTATTTTTTTCGCGCCCGCCACAGTTGCCACACTCAAAGCAATAATCATACTTAATAAACCACACACCCCCTGGAACACCCCACCTTTGCCATTATGCCAATCTTCCAACAGATATGCATTTTTTATCGCCTGACCATAGGACATATCATCACCATAAATTTCGTTCAACGGGTTATTGAACAACCCACCAGTTGTGTTTCCATAATCATCAACAAACTGTGTACGGCCAGAGAATAAAAACGCCATACTGCCCGTTAAAAATGCTATTACTTGAACTTGAAAAAAACTTCTTAAAAAATCACCAAATGCCGAATTTTTCTTACTGGTCTGATTGAATATAGAACCAAGTTTTTTTATCTGCATTTTGGCAAATTCCCTTTTTTGGCCTTCTTCTTTTTCTTTCTCAAATTGCTGTTTTTTTTCTAAATCAGCTTGATATTCATTAAATCCAGGCATTTTTTTTGTCATATTACGTGTCCTTTTTTATACTTACAATTCACCTTGCAAAAGGTATACCATATCAACAGAAAATTATCAACTCTTTATTCGAATCTCGCCCACCAAACAAAAACAAGTATCGAAGTGTAAATGTTTTTTGAATATATGACTCTGTTTTTATAAAAATAAGGTATTTTTATAAACAGACTTGTGTGGTATAGTAGATATATTATGAAAAAGTCCACAACTTTACATCTTGTTTTGAAACATTATTGGTTTGATAAAATAGTGTCTGGTGAAAAAACATCAGAATATCGTGAATGCTCTGAATATTGGAATAAACGCTTAACCAACAAACACTATGATACAGTTGTTTTTCACAAGGGTTATACCAATACAACCGCTATATATAAAATAATCTCTATTGATATTACAACACAACCTAACGACCTTGGGACAGATAAGTGTTGGGAAATTAAATTACAACAATTATAAAAACTTTACGACAGTATAAAACGAAAATCTTTTATACAGGATTAGATAAAAAAAACGTCTGGAAAAGACGAGTTTTTGTGTTTATATTATTATTTTAATCACATGTGTAATTATAATATTCTGGCATTTTATACAAGTTATTTGTAACCGCATCAACCAGTATTGGTATTATTCCAAATAAGGCCCCTGGAATAATATCTAAAAGTATCGCATCACCGTTTGGTTTACTAAGAATTTTGACTTGTTGGCAATTGGATTTTTTACTTTGCAAAGTAATTTCATCTGTTGAATAAACCGCCAAACTATTTTCTGGTTTAATCTTGTATACCCCACTTGTCGAAGATGCAGTTATAACATCTGATGAATTATTATATATGATGGTATTATGATTGCTGCCGATTCCGATTGCACCACAAGCGGACAACAAACACACGCACATTAATATAAAAATATTTTTCAATTTTAACCCTTTTGATTATATCCATAGTTTAGAATATATTCTTGGGATTTACAATTTTTTAATACAAATTCAGTATTATTTGTCTTTCAACTGTTTGTTATCCAGACCAAACAACCAGTTATCACAGCAATTTGTTTTGGAATCAAATGATTGACAAACTTGTTTTTTGTGTTATAATTATAACCATGCAAGATATAAGTTCTGTTAATTTTATAAAAGTAAGACTTGAAAATCCTGGGGATATAACACACGTCGAGGAAATGGATTTATCGCGTCCATGTATATTTATATTGGGTGGCGAAAACACAAACACTGCAAAATGGGCGCATAATTACTGCATTACCATAGCCAAGACATTATATTTGAACAACATAACATCAGGATTAGATATATATTCTGCTTATTATAAATTTCGCGACCGCAATAGTAGTATTGACCGTCTAAATCTGTTTCGTGAATTCCGCGATATAGATAGTTTGCAAAAATACGGCAATGGAATAAAACTGGAAGACATCGCATATTTGAATCAATCTTATCCATTGTGTAATGTATATCCGAATTATATTTACGATGTTTTTAATTTCGCATTTACACCAAGGTTATTGACGCCAAACAATCAAATGTTAGACCCACAGGAAGCGATAAAAAATTTTAGAAATATGGTTATTTATACACATTGTCATGGCACATATGTGTTACGCATGATAGAAAAACGTATGCAACAAAAATCTAATCAATACACATATAGTTTGAACGACATGCATACAATTCAAAAAAATTTATTAGCCATAAATCATGCGCCTTTTGCACCACTGGAAGACTTTAAATTTACAACATTGTCTTTTGCCAGCGCATACGATACTCAAATCGGATATTACAACGAATTAGATTATCGGATGAAAGAAAACATTAAATCCGAAACACCAAAAAATATAAAAACAGGTTTTTATGGTCCAACGTTTGGAAATATAGTACTGACAGATAGAATTAAAATAGACCCCGCAACTGAACATAGTCAAGTTGGGCTTAGTGGCGACCCAGTTGACAAGCACAAAACAACAGAAAATGGGCAAACTTTATTCGCAACAGAACGAAATTCTTTATTGACTGGGACACGCGCCATGTTAGGCCACAAACCAATTCCACAAATCCCCAATATGTTAAACACAGAAGAAATAAGTTATAACACACTACTGAACAACGCCCAACAAACATACAAGACATTGGGGATGAACACTCGTTAAAGCATTACCAACATATTACATTGACAAACATAATTGTTAGACTATAATAACTTCCCACTATAAAAATTGGTAATAAAGGATGAAATTATGGCAATGATAAATTTAACAATCGAACAAATCAGTAAATGGCAAACATCTTTTGAATCTGCGTTTGCGGGTCATACTGACGAAGAAATACGCAACTCTTTAAAACAATTAAGCCAAAACCCTAGTTTTAATTGGGCTTTGACAGACAAAAACAATGCAACATTGCTTATTTGGGCTGTTAAAACAGGACATACAAACATTGCCATAGATATCGCAAATAGCATAACATATGTATTAATCTTTGCTATGTCCGACAACAATAATAAGACTGCACATGATTATTTGTCGCAAATCAAGCCTCAAGACGAAAAACAAATAAAATCCTTTGAACAATTGAAAAAAATCTTGGATTCTAAAAACGCAGAATTATCAAAATGCGGTCAAAAACTTAAGACATTGTCGAATCAAACAAAGCTACTTTGGTTGCTTGATAATGCCAAAACATCAAAAGACGTTGGGGCCAAAGAACAGATTATGCGCCAGTTTGAATCAGAATTAAAAAATGCCGTGGCACATGATTCAACTGTATGCACAACACCAACAATCGACAACAAAATACTTTTGTTTGAATTTATCAAATTGTTGGGTAAAGATGCAGATAAATATTTAGTCAGAAAAACAAGAGATGCTTATGAATGGACAGAGTTGGCAAAAATGTTTGGTTGCGGAAAACCAAATATCACTTATCCGTCTACAAAAAAGAATATTTATGGGTGTTCGCTATATGAAATGGCCCAAACATATCGTGCCAATAGAACATTAGGATTATTATTAGACTCTCAAGGACCAAGTTCTAAATATTATAAAACACAACTCGATCGCCAACGCGATTAATAAAACGCCCCGTATCGGGGCATTTTATTTTATAATTTGTGAATAAGTCATATTCTTTTTAACACTATACAAATGACATACGCATAATATCATCTATATTTTTCTAATAAATCTTTCCATATTTGTGGTGCGTTAACTTCATCAAAATATGTATCAAGAAAATCTATCAAAATTTGATGTTTTTTGTTTATATATTGACGACCGGGTTCTGTCAACGCCATATCGCGCAAATGAAGGATTTTATCAAACAAGTGATTTATAACGGGGCAATAATTTTGTTGTCTGTATTTTTCTGCCGTCATTTCTGTCGGCAAACAATTTGCATCAAAAAACGGATCTTTTCTTTCTGCACGATATTCGATACAACGAATAACACCAATATATCCCGTAGCATCTGACATATCTGCATCCGAGACTATTTTACCCTCGATACAATTTGGTGTGATACCACTCAATCTTTTACTGTAACCAATAGTTTTTATAATACTGATACATTTTTCACAAAATTCAGAATCAAAATTTGTACCAGATAATATTCGTCTGGTATTTGTTAACAACCGCTCTGATTCTGCGCCAAACAGTTTATAATCATCACAATCGTGCAACAAAGATGCCACAGCAACTAAATCTCTATCTGCATTGGGCATAACATCACAAAATTTCATAGCAATGTTATATACACGAAAAACATGTTTATCATCATGTCCACGTTTATCATTGCCCAAAAGTTCAGAAACTGCATTTTTTATATATTCTATGTTTGTCATAATTTCATCCTTGGTCTTTATTTACGTTTTGGTTTATAAACAGTGCGTTTTTGTTTTACATAATCGCGCAATACTTTTTCGCCAACAGATGTTTCCAGATTTCCGCAGACGGTAATTCCGCGCCGTTTAAATTCATTTATCCAATCCGGCTTAAAACCTTCGTCAAAACCTGTGATTTTTTCAACTGTTTTTGAAGGAACACCAAAATAAACCTCGCGTATTCCGGACCACATAATTCCACCCAGACACATTATGCACGGTTCCGATGTGACATATAAACTTAAATTATATTTTGATAAATCGTATGTATTAAAATTTTTTTCAGCGGCACTAATTGCCTCCATCTCTGCATGATGATGACTGCATTTTCCCAAAACGACCCTGTTTGCCTTTTTTGCAATTAAATGTCCGTCTGGGTCATATATCGCTGCCAAAAAAGGCCCGTGTCCACGCGCAATATATTTTGGTAATTCTATTTGTAATTTAGCAATTATCGCCCTGGCCTGTTCAAGTTTATTTTTATTTATTCGTTTATTTGTAATAACATCGGTTTTTTGTTGCATATTTATTTACCCTAAATCTTGTATATGCAAATTATATCACAATTTAAGCCTGTAATAAATACAATTACAGGCTTTGAGATATTTATTTTTTTCAAAAACACGAATAATATTACTTTATATTACTCAATGCTTTTTGCATCAACGAAAGGCGCAAATTTTTTATCGCATCCACGCGTTTGCGTTTGGAATATGCATTATCAACCAAATACTTGAACATACCGTATAACAATGGCTCCGAACAGCGAACACATTTATCCTCACCATTAACCGATACATGGAATTCGTCATTTTCATGCATATCAACTGTAAAACACACTCTTAAATTATCAGTTGTATATTTATTTTCATTTTCGTGCTGAACTGCCTTCGCACATTTAAATTCTTGTTTTACTAACCCCCGAAATTCGATAAAATCTGATGGTTTGAGATTTTTTTGTTCTCTGAACTCCCGCAACCGAGCGATACGTTGTTCTGTCTTTTTCTGTTGTTGTTGCACTCTGTCTTTATTTTTTCCGCATTGCTGACAAGCCGTTTCAAAAACAAACACATCACAATCATATGGATTAAAATTCCATGTCCGCCCGTCAAGAGTAAAAGTCATTTTTAATTCATTTGGGAAATTGACATCTTTTTCTAATTTCAAGTTATCTGTGATGATTGTTTGTTTTTTGTCGTCGTCAAACTGTTCCAGCGTATGCGTTGTACGAAATTCGCGTTTTAATAATAAATTTAAGACTTTACGTGAACAATAATTTTTAAATTCCATTGTATATCCTTTATATTGCAATCATTGCCTTGTAGCGTATCACAAAACAAATCTTTGTCAACAATAAATTCACATTCTTTTTATCACACAAACACGCAGAAAACCAATGGTTTTATTATTGACCAACGGAATTATTCGTGTTATTATACCAAAACTTTAATAAATAAAAAGGAGACGTTTATGAATATCATTATTCCAGAGTCAATACAAGTTCCAAAACCATGTGTTCGCAAATTAGCAAAATTTGAAAAAACAGACACATCTTTTTATCACAATAAAAAAGTAAAAAAGGTTAAAACACAAAAAATAAAACCTGTGGCACGCAGAAATACAACCCATAAAACGACAGTACCGTATTCTGTCGATAAAAAAGAACCAACAAAAAATATTACAAAAAAAACAGCATATATCATTATTAAATTATTTCCCGAAGAGCATCGCACACCAAAATACATCTTGGTTGGTCGCAAGAAAAAGAATGTATTAAATATGTTGAACCAAATAAACATTCATGATTTTGAGCATGAAAAACAGAAAAATTTAGAAAAATTGGTTACAGAATATGAAGCAGAATGTTCTGAAAACGCAAAGCAAAAAGAACAAACAAATGCTGCATTTCAAATTATTGCAGATAAAAAATTATGCGACTATTTATCCCAGAAAGATGTGATTGCGCACGAATTGTCCGAACAAGCCGCTAATTACTTTAACACCATCGAATTACAAATAATTCAACATTATAAACATGTAGTAAAACAACACAACCAATCAGAAATCACACAAATTATCGGAGAGGATGATATGCCTCAGAATCCATCTAAACATGATTTACGCATGATGGTTCACGCATTTAATCAACACACACGATAAGCATTTTTGACACAAAACACTCACCAAATGGTGGGTGTTTTTTTTGTTTTACAATTTATTTTTGTAAATTTGTTGACAGTTAACAATCATCGGTTTAGGTTGACAATACAAAAAATTGGTCTGATAATATAAAATGTTATGAAAAATAATAGACATAATAGTTTTTTTAAAATAAAACCAATTTATTTGTTTTTGGCATGTTCGGTTTTTGGTATTGTTACGAATTGCAATAATCAGTCGCGTAAAAATTTAGATAAACAAATTACAGAATTGGATAAAAAAATCACAAACACCCGTGATTTTTCAACTGCGGATGTCCCACAAAAATTAAAACCAGCACAAAAAAGATATGTTCGCACTCAAAAATCTTTGACAGATAATGCCGACACAATAGATATATGTATGCGACAAAACGATAGTTTGTTCGCAAACGCATTTAACAATTATGCTGTGCGCGTTGGACACGATTACCAATTATCTGGGTATTTACCGCCACACGATATAACAACATTTCAAAAACATTTGACCCAATTGGATTCAATGGATTTTATCAAAGAATCTGCACGCAAACGAATTTTACAAAATCACGGTTCGTTGCATGATTTGTCTTATTTTTTAGAAATGATGGATTTTGATTCTATAAATTCAGAATTAGAAAATAAATTGGCTTGGCATTTTTATATAGATACAAACAACGCCCCTGATTCTTTGGAACAAAGCGTGTTGAATTTTGAAAATACAGAATTAAATAACGCACTGATGGCCGAATCTAATTTACTGGCCCAAGCATGGCAACAAAATTTTGCACACATTTCTGTACAACAAGACACTTTAATTCGTCCTGATTCAACAGCCAATACGGACACCGCGAACACAGAAAGTCATGTTGTAAAACCTAATTTTTTAATACCGGAATTCGACTCTATCAAAACACGATATTTGCATAATGACAGTGTTATTGGACAGTATAAAAATACTATGGACACAATGCTTTATGACGAAGCCAGTTTTTACGAATACGTCCAATCTATGCGACGCAAACGCGATTCTCTGGTTCAAAAAAGACGCGAAATCGGAATATAAAAAAAAGACCAAATTGGTCTTTTTTTCTTATCCATTTGTTAAAATTTGTTTTGCTGTTTGTAAAAAATCTAATGCCGTATCTATTAAATCATTTTGAGATGTATCTGGTGATGGTTGTACAACGTTTTGCCCCCCATCAACCGTTGGAGCAAATTCAGATGCCGCATGTGGCAATTTGCCGTTATGTATCAATTTTTTAACGCCTGCAATCGTCAATCCGTTTTTATACAGCAAATCACGAATTATTGTTAAACGTTCTATGGTTTCAGGTCGATAATAACGACGACCACCCGCACCAGACACAGGGCGAATTGCGGTCGGAAATTGTTTTTCCCAATAACGCAAAGTGTGTGCCGGCACAGACAACCGTTTCGAAACATCGTTTATTGATACGAAATATTCTGTGTTATCCATACCGCACACCTTTTTTGTTTATTATTCTGCATCAGAATTTGATTCTGGGGCAACTTCCGTATTTTCTGCGTTTTCTGTATCGTCATCGGCAACAATAGAAATCGCAGATACAACCTTTTCATTTTCTGCCGTTCTGAATAATGTTACGCCCGCAGTTGAACGACCCGCAATACGAACATCGGCGACCGGTGTACGAATTATTTTTCCACCGTCTGTAACCATGATAATATCTTGGTCATTTGATACAGGGAACGAACCCGCCACGGCAGTATTTTTGCCACCTAATTTAATATTAGTAAATCCGTTACCACCACGATGTGTTGTCCGATATTCATACGAACTGGTTCGTTTTCCAAAACCATTTTCTGAAATCGTCAAAATAAATTCTTCGGACAATGCCATTTTATCCATTTGTTCTGAGGTTAAAACCAAATCTGTGGTTTCTGTATCGTCATCACCAGCATCTTCTTCGATACCAGTTGCAGCACGACGCGCAGCACGTGATTGTTTTATATACGCAGAACGCACAGTTGCATCAGATTCACCATGATTCAACATCGCCATACCGATAATTTTATCACCGTCTGCAACCGTTAAACCACGAACCCCCGTTGAATTACGTCCTGCGAACACACGGATTTCAGATACTGGGAAACGGATGCAACGACCACGATATGTTGTTAAAAACACGTCTTGGTCTTCTGTACATGGCAACACAGAAATCAAACTGTCGCCATCGTCTAATTTCATGGCAATTTTTCCGTTTGCACGGATTGAATCAAAATCTTGCATACGATTACGACGCACGGTGCCACTGGCAGTTGCAAACATCAAGAAATGTTCAACACCAGATTCTTGGACTCGTTTCACATCGTCTTCGGAAACTGGCAAAATTGCAGTAATTGTTTCATCTTTTTCCAATGGCAACAAATTCACCAATGGGCGGCCCTTGCCGGCAGCGGTTGCCTCGGGCAATTTGTATGTTTTTAATTTATAACACAAACCTTTGGATGAAAAGAACAACAATGGCGTATGAGTATTCGCAACAAACACATTGACGACAAAATCATCGTCTTTGGTTGTCATTGCATTACGGCCTTTGCCACCGCGTTTTTGTGCGCGATATGTATCCAATGATACACGTTTGATATATCCAGTATTCGATACCGTCACAACCATGTCTTCGCGAGCAATCAAATCTTCGATATCAATATCAACAGATGCTTCTGAAATTTCCGTTCTGCGTTTAGATGACCAATTATCACGCACAGATGTTGTTTCATCACGAATAATTTGAACTATGCGTTCATGACTGCCTAAAATATCCAACAAGTCTTTTATCAACGCACCCAATTCAACCAAATCTGCATGTAATTTATCGCGTTCCAAGCCAGTCAAACGATGTAATTGCAATTCCAAAATTGCACGCGCTTGGTCTGCGGACATATAAAACATACCGTCTTTGTATTCTGTATTTGGATCATCAATCAATTCAATATAATTTTGAATATCAGATGCCGGCCAACCACGCGCAATCAAAGCCGCGCGTGCATCATCTGGATTGGCACTGGATTTAATCAATTCAATAACAGCATCCAGATTTCCAACAGCAACCGACAGCCCCAGTAATGTATGCGCACGATTACGCGCCTTGTTCAAATCAAATATCGTGCGACGGCGGATGACTTCTTCGCGGAATTCAATAAACGCATCTAACACACCACGAATATTGAATAACATTGGGCGGCCACGATTCAATGCCATCATATTCACAGGGAAATTCGTCTGCATTTCTGTGTATTGGAACAAATGATTCAACACAACATCAGGAATTGCATCACGTTTTAATTCGATAACAATGCGCAAGCCTTCCTTGGACGATTCATCACGAATTTCAGAAATGCCTTCGATTTTTTTATCTTTGGCCAATTCTGCAATTTTCACAATCATTTGCGCCTTGTTCACTTGGTATGGAATTTCATCCACAACAATAGATTCATGGTCGTGAATATTTTCAATATGTGTCTTGGCACGAACAATGATAGAACCGCGACCCGTTGTGTGCGCACGATATGCGCCCGCGCGTCCCATAATTATCGCACCTGTTGGAAAATCAGGCCCCGGGATTATGTCAAATAATTCATCGTCTGAAAGGTTGTTATTATCCAAAATTGCGAGAATACCGTTGCAAACCTCTCCCAGATTATATGTCGGAACATTTGTCGCCATACCAACAGCAATACCAGAACCACCATTTATCAAAAAGTTTGGAAATTTCGTTGGCAAAACCACAGGTTCTTGTAATGTGCCATCAAAGTTCGGTTGCCAATCGACGGTGTCTTTGTCCATATCTTCCATCAAAGACGCACCCAATTTGGATAACCGGGCCTCGGTATAACGCATAGCCGCCGGTTTATCACCGTCACGCGAACCAAAGTTACCCTGGCCTTGGACCAAAGTTTCGCCCATAGAAAAATCTTGAGCCATACGGGCCATAGCCTCGTAAATAGAACTGTCGCCATGAGGATGGTATTTACCCATAACATCACCCACGATACGCGCAGATTTCACAGTTGATTTTGTTGCAGGTGCAACATCGTTCATAACATACAAAATACGACGATGCACAGGTTTGCAACCATCACGAACATCAGGCAATGCACGGTCCACGATAACAGACATAGCATAATCCAAAAATGATGTCCGCATTTCATGTTCCAATGACGATTGTGGGACTTTGATTTCTTTTACTTCATTATTTTCTGACATACTTTATTTTCCCCTATTTTTAACAAGTTTAAGATAGCAAATTTTTGCCGTGTGGGTCAAGAAATAAAGCCAAAAAATTACATTGACAAAGCCATTGTTAGTGCTATGATAACAACAAGAAGAATTAAAAGGCGCAACATATGGAAAACAAATTTTTCTTGCCGGTTTGGAATTTATTTTTGGCAATTTTTGTATGGTATATAATGTTAGAAATACTGAAAAAGGCCGGTTTAGTAAAATCTAAATAAAAAGGTTGCGTTTTTATAAAAATATGATTAAATAGTTAGGCAAAAGGATTTAATTATGGCAACAAAAAGAACATATCAACCATCAAAAACCCGTCGTGTTAAAACACATGGTTTTCGTGAAAAGATGGCAACAAAAAGCGGACGCGATGTTTTGAATCGTCGTCGTGCCAAGGGTCGTGCCCGTTTGGCGGTTTCCGCAATCAATTAAAAAATCCGGCGATTGCCGGTTTTTTTTCTATTAAAAAACGCAATCGATTTTGATTGCGTTTTATTATTTTTTAATCGTTTGTTTTCCAGCGACACACAACAACCGCGTGTTCGGTATCCCCAGCCATAATCCGATGATACGATGTGTCCGGCTCTAATTTAACCTGGATTTTTATATCAGGTGTATTTGCGTTTATTTCGTGTTCAAAATAAATTTCTATCCCGGTCAATCTGTGCGTATTACGAAATTCAAAACCAACACTTTCTGTCGCCCACACAGCATACACCGCATTATTGATATGTTGGTTGACATCTATGTCATCAAAACGACATTTTACAGAATGTGTTTTTTCCGCATCAAAATCTGGTGCTTTGTTAAATGAAATATCCCAAGCACGTTCATCAATAATACCTCTGGTAGCCAAATCTTCATCCAAACGCAATGGACGACGAGTATTCATATCTATTAAAACCCATTGGCTGGTTGCACGAATCATTAAACGGCCATCTTGTTGATTTCTGATTTCAAAATCACGATATGTCCGAACACCATCATGTCTGGATGGCCAAGTTGTCAGCACAATACGGTCTTTGAATTTTGGTAATTCAATTATATCAACCATATTATGTGTGACAACCCATGCGATATTATGTTGGTCACAATATGTACGCCCAACGCCTAATTCTTGGGCATGAGAACCCGCCGCACCTTGTAAAAAATTCATCAACATAATTGGGCGCAAAAAACCGTATCTGTCGCATTGGTACGATTTAACCAATATGTCTTCTGTATATTTTTTTATCTCCATTATTTTCCCTCTATACTTTCGGCAACAACAAAATCAATTGTGTCGCCCAGTATTATATTATTAGCACGCGCCGCAGATTTTATCAACCCATGTAATTCAGGATTCGTATCCGATGGAATTGTCAAACTTTCTAATTTTGCACCATTTCCAATCTTGCGTTCTGTGCGCAGACCACGAACAGTTTTTAATATATCCAATGCAATCTGCATTCCCGACACATCGGTATCGTATTCATTGCTCACTTCTGGGTATTGGGTCAGATGCAATGTTTCTGTGCCTTCGTATTCTTTATAAATTTTCTGCCACAATTCTTCGGTCACAAATGGAATAAACGGCGCATACAAACCGATTATCGCACGCAACACTGTGTACAATGTCCATTGTGCAGACAATTTCGATTCAGCAGAATATTTTTCAGGCGACCAAAAACGGTCTTTGATAAATTCCAAATATTTATCACAGAATATTTCCCAGAAAAATGTATCGACTGCAACACGAGCATTAAAGTTATCGTATTTATCTAAATTACGACGAACATCTGCAATAGTTTTGTTCAATTCATATAATACCCAACGGTCTTCGATAAATCTTTCTGAAACAGGGATTTTCTTTGATGTGTTTGGTTCAAAATCTGTCAAATTCATCAAAACATATTTCGACGCATTCCACAATTTAGTCAGCAATTTAGAACCACGTTTAACCTCGTCATCACTGTATCTTAAATCTGTACCGATTGGTGCAGTCGCAATCCAATAACGCAACGCATCAACACCAAATTTTTCAACCGCGTCCAATGGGTCTGTGCCGTTGCCTTTGGTTTTTGACATTTTTTGCCCCTTGGAATCACGCACCAATCCATGGAAATTTAATGTCTTGATTGGAATATCACCCATAACATACATACCCATCATCAACATACGCGCAACCCAAAAGAATATAATGTCCGCCGCAGTATATAACAAATCTGTGGGATAATATTTTTTTAACTCTGGCGTATCATCTGGCCAACCAAGTGTTGAAAATGGCCATAATCCAGACGAAAACCATGTATCTAAAACATCTGGGTCGCGGGTCAATTTTTTACCACCAGATTGTTTTACTGCGTCCGCCTCGGATTCGGCAACATAAACATTACCCGATTCATCATACCACGCAGGTATGTGATGTCCCCACCACAATTGACGAGAAATTGTCCACGGACGAATTTCACGCATCCAGGCCATAAATAAATTATACCGATGTTCAGGGATGAATTTTACTCTGCCAGCCTCGACCGCAGCAATAACTGGTTCTGCCAATTTTTTTGCATCAACAAACCATTGTGTCGTCAACATTGGTTCAACCGGAACACCACCACGTTCAGAATATGGTGTTGGAATAATTTTGTCTTCGATTTTAACCATCAAACCAGCCGATTCAATATCTTCTACAATCGCCTTGCGCGCGACATATCTGTCCATACCACGATATTTTTCAGGCACAACATCCGCATTATTCAACTTGGCGTCCGGGGTTAAAATACACAACGGTTCCAAGTTATGACGAAGTCCAACCTCGTAATCATCAAAATCGTGCGCAGGTGTAATTTTTACCGCGCCTGTTCCCTTTTCAGGGTCTGCATGCACATCGGCGACAATTGGGATTTCAATATCTGTCAACGGAATAATCGCGCGTTTTCCAATCAAATGTTTTAACTTTTCATTTTCTGGATGTATCGCAATTGCCTTGTCTCCGAATAAAGTTTCTGGACGCGTTGTTGCAATTTCAACATAACCACCATCAACCAATGGATAGTTGAAATAGTAAAATTTTCCGTGTTCTTCACGTGTATCTATTTCCAAATCAGACACAGATGTTTGTTGTTTAGGACACCAATTCACCAAACGTTTTTCACGATATATCAAACCCTGGTTATACATTTTCACAAACAATTTTGTGACTGCACGAGATAATCCGTCGTCCATCGTAAAACGTTCGCGTTTCCACACAGGCGTCACACCCAAGATATGCAATTGGTTTATAATTTGGCCACCTTTGTCCTTTTTCCATTGCCATGCAGCATCCAATTTTTCATCCAAAGACAAATCGCGAGGATTTATTCCGCGTTTAGACAAATCGCGTTCAACCAATAACTGGGTCGCGATAGACGCATGGTCTGTTCCAGGTTGCCACAAAACATCAAAACCATTCATACGTTTATAACGGCACATTATATCCATCAACACATTATCCAACGCATGCCCCATATGCAAATTACCCGTCACATTTGGTGGTGGCATCATTGTGCAAAATGATTTTTTATTGGAATTTACATCGTTATCCCAGAAATTATTTTTATCCCAAAATTCTTGGATTCTGGTTTCCATATCACGCGTTGTGTTTTTGCCAAGTTCTATATTCATTTCTGTGCCTTATGTTTTCTAGTATAATTGCGAGATAATTTTACAACAAATAAACGCAAAATCAAGTAGTTCAACAAATTTTACATACCGCGAACAACCCTGCAAAACGACACCCCAGAAACAGATGCCGCGCCCGCCCGCATCAGCACACGACGCAATTCGGAAAATGTCGCCCCAGATGTCATAACATCATCGACCAACAATATATGTTTCCCGCGTATTTTATCAGGACGCACCACACGAAAAACACCATGAATATTTCTGGCACGTTGCGCAGCATTTTTATGTCCCATATCTGCCCTGTATTTTCGACGCACAGAATCATAATCTATGAGACAATTCATTACACGCGCAATTGGGCGCGCCAATAATGCCGCCTGGTTATAACCACGATGAAATAATCTGCGCCATGCCAATGGCACCGGCATAACAACATCCAGGTTTGACACATCAATATCACGCAAAGCCCAAATCATTGCGTTTGACATGGCACGTGCATATTTTATTTTTCCTGCATGTTTAAACGGCAACATTATTTGCTTTGACGCATCGTCATAAACACACGCACTGCGTATCCAATCTAATTCGTTTTTGCCCGATGCACAAACAGGACACAACATATTATCATCAAAATCATATCCTGGGGCAAAAGGATAACCACATTTTGCACAATGCGGACCGTCAATCCAATTTACCGCAGTCCAGCAATCTGCGCAAAATTCGCCATGTGTAGATACGCCCGTATTACACAATGGACATACGGGCGGATAAATAAAATCGGCAATTTTTTGAAAAATATCACGACATTTTACCATGTCATACTTTTATAAGTTTTATTTGTCTTTTTGCCAAATTGATTTCTTTGTTGTTTGGTCAAAATTTCATATTGCGTACTGTCGATATTACGCAAAACCAAAGCACCATCATCTTCGCGATTTGACAACACTGGCATAATGCGTTGTTCTGGGATTCCAGTATCACGCAAAACCTGTTCTATGATTGCAAGACGACGCGCAGTCAATTTGCGGTCATCACTGTCGATTGTGGCATCGTTTGGAATTAAAATTTGAACAGCACGTTTTGGGTCATTTACAACAATACCCGCAAATGTCGTCAGCAAGGTGTAATTGTCGCGCGACAATGCAGAATCTGTATTACGAAAACCAACCTTGATTTCAAACGGGCGAATTCCAGAACCCATTTCAGACAAATTTTGTTCTGCCGTAAAGCCAGCCATTTCCGTAGTCACAGTTGTATCCATATCATCGACTGATGTATCACGCAACGCAGACAAATGTTTATTTTCTGATAAAAATGTTTTACGAAAAGCCTTGCGCAATTCGGTTGGCGACAACCCAGCCAAACTGTCGCGTTGTTTTACAGCCGCCGTACGTGGTGCAGCGGTGTGTTTTTCAACACTGCGAATCAGAACATCAGGTTCATCCATTGGGACAACCGCACGCGACACACGGATTTCTTCATCCCGCGCAGTATTTTTTGCCAAATTCGCACGTTTCACACTGGCATTTGCGCGTTCTTGCAACTCTGCAATTTTATCCAATTTTGCATTGATTTCCGCCATGCGCTTTGTTGCTGCATCAAAATCGAAATCATCATTTGCCACAGGTTTATCCAATGTAAATTTTGGTTCTAAATTTTCATCTGGCAATTCAAAATCATTATTCAAAACCGCAACCTCGTCCGCGTAGGGCATACGCAAAGGCGTATCGTTTTGAACAGTATTTTCTGCCCATAAATTTGAACTGGGCAAATTGGGAGTCAAAACATCAACATCTGATTTTTTTGCGGTATATTTTACATTTGTTTTTTTCGCAGCACTACGAGAAACAACACGTTTTGCCGGCGCAACAGACACCGTTCCACGCATTGTAGATACACCTTCGCCAAATGCACTGGATGCAGAAACACCCGTCCCAGATACATTTACCGTTGGCAACTTTGCCCCAGCAAACGCCGGCAAAACCGCCACAAATGCAAATACAGATATGAATTTGAATTGCATAATTCCTTTCCTTCCTAAGCACATCATAGAACAATTTACGAATTTCACGCAAGTATAAAATTACATTAAAAAGCCCTGAATTTAATCAGGGCTGTTTTTTATTTTTTCTTGGTTTTTATTTTTGGAAACCGAATACGCAAATTTAATTTTTTGCGCGTTGCATTTCGCATTTTTTCCATTGCAAAGAACAATGCCGGTGTCAAAACAAATGTTAAAATCAAACTTGCTAACATTCCACCAATCATAACCGCCGCCATACCTGATTTCATTTTATCAGCGGACCATAATTGTGGCAACATACCTGCAATAACTGCGATTGATGTCATTAAAATCATATTGCGTTTTGACATCAGTTCAGACCATAACGCATTATATGGTTTTTCGCCATTACGCACACGATTGACAGTCGGTTCTAGCACCAAAATATTATTATTCACAACCAAACCGACTAACATAACAAATGCCAACATTGCACCAATATTCATAGACGCACCCGACAAGAACAACAACACAAACACACCAATAAAACTGGTAATAATAGATGTCGCAATTGTCAATGGATGTGTCAAAGAATTCAAAATCGCTGCCAACAACATAAATGTCAAGACCGTTGCCAAAATAAACGCCATTCCAATTTCACCTGTTGTTTCACTTTGGACTTCGGACATACCGGCAAATTTCGCCTCGAACCCAGGCTGCCAATTCATTTCAGCAATTTCTGATTCTATTTTTGACTGAACAGGCCCCATTGTAGATTTACCGATATTTATGTCTATTTCAGTCACACGCGATTTATCCAAACGCGATATATTTGATGTTGATGGAACGTTTTGAATTTCGCCCAATTCTGATAACGCAACCATACCGCGTGGCGAATTTACAAATACATTATTAAACATCAAATTCGTTTTAAATGGACGGGCAAATTCCAATACAATCGGGTATTCTTGGCCGTTTTCTTTATATTTATACGAATCGTTTCCATACAATGCCGTACGCAATACAGAGCCCGCATAAGAATTTTGCACCCCCCAAGCACTCATTTGTTCTTGGTTTGGAACAAAACGAATTTCATTATTCGGTGTTTGTTGCGCCAAAACCGCACTTTGGACTTCGGGGATATTATTGATACGCGCAACTAATTCATTTGCATATTGTTCACGCATTGCGTCATCGTCACCATAAACATTTAATACCAAGTCAGACGAAACCCCACCGGACGTCGATTCGCCAGCACGAATTTGAATTTCTGCATCAGTTATATCTGCCATATCACGCAACATTTTTTGTGCTAATTTTTTATCAGACAAACGACGTTGCGTTCTATCAGTTAAATTCGTTGTGATTGTTATATTTTGCAATCCACGTTCACCAATTTTAACAACCGTAGATTCGACTTCTGGATAAGTGTGCAAAATTTTATCTATATCATTTGCCACAGATACAGATTTTTCATATGTTGCACCCATTGGCGCACGCACCGTCAATGTTATTTGATTCACATCGGTTGATGGTTGAAATTCATTACCAACAAAACTCATCAACTGTGATGCACCAATCAAAGCCAACACAGCAAACAAAACAACACGACCTGCATGCGCAAATTGATAATCGTACCATTGGCGCAACCATGTATGTTTTTCTTCTTTTTTTATTTCCGCAGCAACAGTCTTTTCACGACGATTATTCAACCGCAAAAATTTTGCAATCATCATTGGTGTCAATGTGAACGAAAACAACAAAGACAACAATGTCAAATACACAACAGTCATTCCAAATTGAACCATAAATTGACCTACGATTCCGCCCATAAACGCCAACGGCAAGAACACCACCACATTTGTCCCAACCCCAGCCAGCACGGATACTGCAACTTTTTTTGTTCCGTCAATTGCGGCATCTTCGGGATTTTTTCCGTCACGCATTTCTTGTAATGCAGCCTCTATCAAAATAATTGCATTTGACACCAGTGTTCCCAAAGCCGATGAATATGCCAACAATGTCATCGCATTTATTGTAAAACCACTGAGGCTGACAAAGAACAATCCTGCGACCAAAGATGCGGGAATCACAACACCTGCGATAACGGTAGAACGCCAATTTTGCGTAAATACCAACAATATGATAACAGTGAACACAATACCCAAAACAATTCCGTTAATTGTATCGTATGTATCATCAGATATTGTTGTAGAAGAATCTGCAACGATTTCCATTTTTGCGTTTGGAAATTTTGTCTGCATTTGCTTTTCCAAATCTGGCAACACATCGCGCAAAGCATTTGATATTTTTATCGCATTACCGTCAGACGCCTTTATCACAGATGCAATAATAACATCTTGGCCATTATACAATGCGCCGCGTTCTATATCACGTGCAGAATCACGCACAGACGCGACATCAGATAATTTGAAATTTTGACCTTCGGCTGTGACAATTTGCAAATTTTCGATTTCTTCGACACTTGCAAATTCACCAATAAAACGAACATTTGCAGAACCTGTACCACTTTCAATTTTTCCGCCAGGCACATTTAAATTTTTATTTCCCAATGCCGATACTATGTCAACAACCGTCACACCACGCGCCGCCATTTCATCAGGTGACATTTCTATGCGAATCGCACGTTGCAAACCACCAAACACATTTACATTTGCAACACCACGTATAGCGGTTATTTTGTTCGACAATGTTTCATCTGTGTATTCGTATAAATCACGCGCATTATCACCGTAAATCGCGATATCAATCACAGATTGTTGTAATGGATTTAATTTTTCTACAACTGGTTGTTTCATATCTTCTGGGAATTCAGATAATAACGCGTCCAGTTTTGATTTAACCTCGGACGCTTTGTCATTTACATTTACGCCCAGATTAAATTCTGCCATCACATATCCGCCATTTTCATATGCGGACGATGTTATTTTCTTTAACCCCGACACTTCGGACATGGCGTCTTCGGCCTTTTTCAAAATTTGGGATTCTATTTCCGCAGGTTCTGCACCGGGATAAACAAAAGACGCCGTCACATACGGGAAATCCAATGAGGGAGTCCGTTCAATATTCATACCATTAAAAGAATAAAAACCCAATACGACCCAAAATAGAACGAACATAATTGTTGTAATTGGTCTTTTTACAAAAAATTTCAACATTTTGATTACTCCCCTTGGTCTATTGTATTGTCTGTTTTATTTTCAATTCGAACGCGTTCCCCGTCTGAGACATGGGACAATATAACAATATCACCATCGTGCAGACCTTGGGTTATCAATGCAGTGTTTGCATCACTGTGCGCAACAATAACATGGCGCGATACAGCCTTTCCATTTTCATACACAAAAACGTTTTCGTTTACTATTGCATAAACAGGAACAAAATATCCATTTCGTGTGTATTCTACATATTGCAAGCCGTTTTCAACCCCAGATGTTTTTATCACATACATACCTGTATCCAGATTTATATTTTGTGATACAGATGTGATTTTGCCATTTCCAACCAATTGTCCTGGGCGAAACAATCCAACACGATTGCCCGTCACATACGCACGGTTATTTTCAACTGTGACTGGTTCACGCAACGACCCAGATGAATTTTGCGCCGTCATTGTTAAAACAGGCGTTCCGTTTTCTTGCACATCACGAGCAATATTAAAAACAGTTTCATTATGTTGCAAAATCAAAGACACAATTCTGAAACACAACCAAAACACCAATGCACACACGCACAAGATATAAAGCCATTTTTTTACCTTGGCACGATTTGAAATTTTGAAAAACCTAAGCAATCTTTCCATTTTATTCACCTAACTTTTTAACAGATTCCACAGACATTAAAATTTTATATTTTGCGTTTAATAATGCGATATCCAGTTGATACAGACCGGATGCAACCTCGGATAATTCGACCGCAGATGTTTGACCGGCACCAAATCTTTGTTGCGAAAATTCGTATGCTTTGGCCGCCAAATCACGCGCATTTTGCATATTTGCCAAATTGTCACGCAAATGATTGTATTGGCGAATTGCGTTTGTATATTGTTCGGTCGTCAATTTTTTTGCCTTGTCCAAGTCTTGACGTGCAGCCTCGGCATTCATTGCATCGACGGTCGCATTTGCACGATCTAAGCCACCTGTAAAAATAGGCACTTGCAACGACAACCCCCAATACGCAGATTGCGACCCAGATTTATCAAACAAATGTCCAACATCCCCAGCCATACTGGTATAATTATATGAACCAACCGCCGCCAATGTTGGATAACCGTTTGCGCGTTTAGATGATGCTTGGGACTCGTACATATTGACCTGTTCCTGTAAAGCGCGCCATTGAGGTGATGATGTCAATTGTTTTTCGTCCATTGGTTCAAATTCTGATGGAAAATTATCTGTTAAAACCAATTCTTCATTTACATCTATGCCGGCAAAAATTTTCAACATACGATGCGCCGTATCACGATTAAATTCTGCATCAGACAGATTGATTTCTTTGGATGCGATATCTGTTTCGATTTTAACCAAGTTGCTGCGATTTGCACGACCTGTGGCCGTCAATTTTGTTTTAGAAGTTTTTGCGTTTTTCAAATCTTGTTCTGCCAATTTTACAATTTCGTCAGTCATTTTCGCAGTCCAATACAAATCAGCCGCACTGTAAACGACATCACGCATAGCAATTTCTTTGCCGGTTTCAGACATTTTTATTGCGCTGTGCACACTGTCCACAGCATTACCAATTTTTCCAAATGTGTAAATCGGTTGCGATATAGACACACCCGCCATAAATAAATTATCAGGAATTACAATTTGTGTTGGGTCTTGGCCAAAACTCTGTAAAATTCCGCCCAGTTCAGGTGGCAATTCTATACCGTCACGACTGGTCGGGCGGGCAACATCAACCATATTCATATATGATGCATTTGCACTGATATTCACCCAACGATTCGCATTTACCGCATCCAGTTGCGCATGTGCCATTTTAACATTAGCCTCGGCTTTTTTAATGTCGTTAGATTCGTCAATGATTTTTTCAACCGCGTCGTTCAAAGACAAATCCATAGAATACGCGACATTTGTCCCCATGCATGCACATGCCAAAAATACAGCCAATTTATATTTACGCATTTATTTCCTCCATCTGTTTTAAAATTTTATTTATATTGTATAAACATTCAGTCAATTTTTTTTCGTCAGCAGCACTCAAATATTTGCAAAACTCGGTTATCGTGTTAAAAACACCTTCTTTGAATTGATTGGTTATTTTTTTGCCATGTGGCGTTAACGCATACCAAGTATTACGACGGTCTTGGTCATCAACCGTTCGCACAACCAATCCATCAGATTCCAGTTTTCTAAACATAATGCACAGGTTCGGCGTTGGCATACCTTGGCGATGAGCAATTTCTTTTAATTTCGAACGTCCCACCGTCATTAAATCAACCAATACCATCAGTTGTTGGCGACTGTATCCAACAGATTGCGACGGATATTGATGAATACGCGACAACATACGTTCGACAATCATTCCGTTTTCTTCGATTAAAGCAATGTATTCTTTTTTTTCCATTAGAGTCCCCTGCGATTTTAATAAAAAATCATTAAAAACTTTAACGATTATATACCTAAACTTTTTATTTTCAAGTTATATTTATTAAAAATTTTAACATTTATTTCTTGCCAAATGAAAAATGTATGGTAAAACCATCAGTAGATTTCATAAAGTGTTAATATGCCATTTATGAGAAACGAGAAAAATATGAATTTTAGAACTTTTTTTGCAAATGCGGTTTGTGGCACTATCCCTGGAAAGCGACGCCGTGATATTGTACGCATAAAAATCAAATATCATAAATATCTGCATGATTGCAAAGAATTTGCATTGGCACATATTGATGGAAAGCCGCATAAAATAAAAATTGATGTTGGTCCACGTGGACATAATTTAATATTGTTGGTTGATAAATTGTGTGCATTTAAATTTCCACTGCATGATAATGGTTATGAAAAGTCTATGCGCGAGAAAAAAATCGTTGATGCGTTTTCAAAAATATCCCCTGTCAAAATTCCAAAAACAAAGGTATTTCAATGGGGTGATATTTGGGTTCGCAAATACGAATTTGCAGACGGTGTTTTATTGAAAAAAATAAAACCAGAAACAGTTATACAAAATCGCGATAAAATCGCAAAGCAATTAGCAAATTTTATTTTTCAAATCGGTATATCTGACCCGACTGAATTATATGATTTAAAACCAAAGAAAAATGACAAGCCAGAATTTATGCACGGATGGTTTCATAATGACATTGCTGAAAATTTTACTGTTGACCCTAACACATTGGACATAAAATATTTCATAGATTGGGAAGATGCCCAATTTATGGATTTCTGTTTTACATCTATGCAGCGCAATTGGGAAAAATTGGGTTTCGATGGATTATATGATGCGTTGATTAAAAAGTATAATGCTCTGTATGAAAAAAACACTAAACGCAATTGACATTTGAAAAAACATTGGGTATTCTGTGGTGGTCTTTGAACAGCTCCCATCGTCTAGCGGTCAGGACATCGGATTCTCATTCCGGCAACATGGGTTCGATTCCCATTGGGAGTGCCAAAAATAACAAAACCGCCATTATTGGCGGTTTTTTTCTAATGATTTTTGTATCTTTATTTTGTTACTGTGTCGGCGATGTTTTTGGCAGCGTTGTTTTCTACCAAAGATTTTTGTGCCATTTTTTCCAGTCTTGTCGGATTTTCAAATAATTCCGTCAATGTGTTTTCCAACCATTTTACCGTGAATTTAGATTGCTCTATCGCAAATCCGCCACCCAATTTTGCAAATGCCGCCGCATTGGCCGCTTGGTCTGGATTTATATTCAATGGAACCAAAATTGCCGGACGACCAATTGTCTCTAATTCTATGACGGTACTGGCGCCACTGCGACCGATGACCAAATCAGCGTCAACTATTGCACCCGCCATGTCACGAATAAAAGACAATACATTTGCGTGGATTTTATGTTCTGCATAAAAACGTTGCAATTTTTCAACATTTTCTGGACGTGTTTGGTGCGTGACGAAAATCTTTTTATTTTTCATATTCGCAACCGCCAACGGCACAATTTCATCCAAAATTTGCGCTCCCAATGAACCACCCGTCACCAGCAAATGAGATTTGTTTGGTATTTTTGTTCCTGCGGCAGTCAAGAAATCTGCACGCACCGGCAATCCTGTGTACACAATATTGGTTTTCGTTTTTGGCATACCGTTGACCGTTGGAAAACTGGTCATCAATGTTTTAACCCAGCGCATAGCAAATTTATTTGCACGACCGATGGCTGCATTTTGTTCGTGTAAAAATGTCGGTATGCCCCATACGTGCGCAGCAAACACCACCGGAACAGACGCATATCCACCAAACGCCACAACACGTGATGGACGTGAAAACACAAATCGCAATATCAAGCCAAATGCCGATATACCAATTTTAAACAACGCGTATATTTGTTTCATTTTACTTTTTGCGCCAACCCCAGACGCCCAAACATGAGCAATACGCGCACCGTGTGGCGCAGAATCGCGAACCATTTTGTCCGTTCGTCCATCACAAGAAATTGTTATTTTATGTCCACGCGACGCCAATTCCGATGCCACAGCCATAGCAGGGAAAACATGTCCACCGGTTCCACCTGTTGCAATCCATATTTTCATATTATTCACCTTTGTTTTATTTTTTTATTTCCATTTATCTTCACGTATCAATGCCAATGTCATTCCGAACAATAGACAAAATCCCAAAAACGAACTGCCCCCGAATGATATAAATGGCAAAGTCATTCCTTTTGGTGGCATTACGTGTAATGTCGTTGCCAAATTCAAACATATCTGAACGGAAAACAATGCTGTTGTTCCCGTAATTACATACAGCACAAATTTATCGCGCGCAGATGCAGCAGACTGCATTAGACGTTTTATCACCATAATAAATAAAACCAACAACAAACACCCAGCCAATGCACCAAAATCTTCGACCAATGCCGCATACACAAAATCATTTTCTGCCATCGGCAGGTTTTCGGCGGCAAAAGCCTCGTCCCCCATGCCAAACAAACCACCTTGGCGAATTGCGTTCACAGCAAAACCAACCTGGGACAATGGGTCTAATGGCTGAAAGAAATCCATTATACGTTCGTGAACATGGTGCCATAAGAAAAATGCCAATGTTCCACCACCAACCAAAATTCCACCCAATATTGCCACAATTCTTTTCGGCAATCCGGCCACAAACAACATTATCCCCAGCACCAAGAAATACAACATTGATGTCCCGACATCGGGCTGTTTAAACATTATTCCCAATGTCAAACAAAACACAAATATATACGGCCACCAAGACATCCAATTAAATTTCCACGCTTCTCGATTCAAGAATATATTGTCACCGTATTTTTCTTTCATACGCGCCAAAAACCATGCGGTAATTACAACAAATCCTGGTTTCATAATATCAGACGGCATCAACTTTAATCCACCCAGCACGACCCATCGTGCAGAACCATTTACAAGTTGCGGATGAATAAATGTCATTATCAATAACGGCAAACACACAATTATATTTAACCATGCGATATTCAAAACCCATTTTTTGTTAAACATACTGGTTATAAACAATGTGCCCAAACCAACGATATAAAAAGGAAACATTTTTACAAAAAAGTAATACCATGGTAATGCGCCATGCACACGGATAGAATTTGCACTGCCAGTTGATATTGCAGCAATCATACCAACAAAAATCATTATCCCAACATATAACAACAGCCATCTGTCTGTTCCGAAATACCAATCGGTCAATTTGCTGTCGTCTGTTCTGCGTGCAACTTCATTTATAACCGCCATTTTTATCCGTCCCTGTGATTAAAAATTTATGCAAATTTTAACAAAATCAATGCCAATCCTGAAAACAGGATAGACACTATAAAAAACCTATCTACGATTTTTGTTTCTGGCCAACCCAATTCTTCAAAGTGATGGTGTAATGGCGCGCGCAAGAATATACGACGGCCTGTGCCAGATATTTTACGAGTGATTTTGAAAAACATTGTTTGCAAAAATGAAGATAGCAATATCAAAACCATCATACCCGCGGCGATTCCCATAATGATTTCTGATTTCAACAGCATTGCAACCGTTCCCATAAATCCACCCAATGCAAGTGAACCAACATCACCCATGAAAATACTCGCAGGTTTCGTATTATACCATAAAAATCCCAATACTGCGCCCGCCATTGCGCCCAATGGAGCGTACAAAGCATTGGCATCTGGCAAGAACACAACACTGTCCATAAAACCGATTCTGGTTGCGCCATACAATGCGACAACCAATACTATCAAAACAGGCAAATATAATTTTGATAACATACCATCTAATCCGTCTGTGATATTGGTTGCGTTTGCAGAACCACAGATAACAAAATAACCAAATATGTAATATAAAAATCCTAATGTTATTGGCATACCAAATGCATTTCCTAAAACCCAAGAATTTAATGGCAATAAAATCGAAGAACCAATGGTGATTGACAATTCTGGGACATATGGTGGCATCGTTTTATTTATCAAATACACCAATATTGCAACAAATACAGCCTCGGCCAACAATCTGAATGATGGCGATAATCCATTAGACGCTTTTTTTGATTGAGATGACACCTTTTTATAATCATCTGCAAAACCCAACGCACCAAACATTACCAAAGACATCAAAGCAATCCAACCTGCTGTATTTGCCATTGGCATAAACAATACAGATGACACAATTACCGAAAACAAAATTAAAATTCCGCCCATGGTTGGTGTTCCAGCCTTGGCACGGTGAGATTCTGGGACATTTTCACTGATGGGTTGGCCTTTTTTTTGCCAATTATGCATTAACTTTATAAATCCACGTCCGAATAAAAACATTATCAAAAAAGCGCATGCAAACGCCGCCGCAAATTGCGTCCAACCACTTGCAAAAGAATAAAAACCATTTGATAAAAAGTAATCTGCCAGCATAATTTTTCTCCATTGTTATACTGACATTTTACCACAAAATAACGGCAATACAAATTGAATTAGATAAAAATTAGAACACTCCGCCAACTGTCGGTGCAGATTGTGTTATGGTTTCGCCATCGACATGTATCACAACAGGTTCGGTCGCCACAGGGACATTTGGTCCTTGGTTTGCCTTGAAAGCCTCGGTTATAATTACGCCGTTGGGGTCGCGGGTTGCAGCAACACCGTTTGACCGATTCACACGCACAAAATGCAATCCGTCTGGCACTGAAAAAGGTTGATTTTTCTGGTTTGCCAATGCCGGTGTCATAAAATCAGAAAACACATGCGCAGCGGTATAAGACCCTGTCCCCTTGCCCAATGGACGTGGCGTATCATAACCCAAATACACGCCCGCAATTAAATTTTTAGAAAACCCGATAAACCACGCATCTTTGACATCATTGGTTGTGCCGGTTTTCCCTGCGATTGTGTGGCCAGGAACCATCGCCTGGCGACCTGTACCGCGTTCAACCGCGCCCTGTAATATCGACACCAATTGATATAAACTTTGTGGGTCAGATAATGCCGGCCCCATATCATCGTCGGCGGGTGGCAACATATCGTCAGACCATTTTTCTATTTTGGTATCGCCACCGTAAATTGTGCGTCCATAACGGTCTTGGATATAATCGACATATTTTGGTCTGATTACATGACCGCCATTTACAAACGCCGAATAACCTGCAACCAGATTTTGCAATGTTGTTTCGCCCGACCCCAGCGCCATCGATAAATTCATATCATGCATATCGTCTGGATAAACACCAAACCGCTTTGCGACATCGATTGCATCACGCACGCCGATTTGTTCCACCAAACGGACTGTTGGGACATTACGCGATGTTTCCAACGCCAACCGCAATGGCACATCGCCCAAGAATTTTTTATCATTGTTTTCAGGTTTCCATTCTGTGTATGCGTCTTTCCAACCAACGATTGGCGCGTCCAGTAAAATCGCCTGGGGCGACATACCCTTTTCCAGCGCAGCCAAATACACGAACGGTTTAATCGTACTGCCAATTTGGCGCATGGCCTGGGTTGCGCGATTAAAAGAACTATCGCCGAAACTGCGTCCGCCAGACATCGCCAACACACGGCCCGTGTATGGATTCATAACGATAATTGCACCTTGGAGTTTTTCATCACCGCCCCGCCCCGTATTATACGCGTCCAATGTTTTATTCAGTGCGTTGGATGCGGCACGTTGCAATTCTGGAACAATTGTTGTCTTGATATACAGCCCATTATTGTATAAATCTTCGCGGCCAATACTGTCCAGTAATTGACGGCGAACTTCTTCGGCGAAATATTGGAAAGCATCTTCCATTTGGGCAGTAAAGCCACTGTTGATATTTAATTCCTGGGCGGCAGCCTCATCTGCCTGGGCCTGGGTTATATAGCCCTCGTCCACCATACGGCGCAAAACATAATTACGGCGTTTAACCGCGGCATCACGATTATTCGGAGCCTTGGGCAAAGATGCCAAAAATGCACATTCTGCCAATGTTAAATCTTGAACCGGTTTATTGAAATACATCAAAGCCGCAGACCCAACACCATACGCGCGCGCGCCCAGGAAAATCTGGTTCAAATATAATGTCATAATGTGTTTTTTAGAAAACGACCGTTCCAAACGCAGTGCCAATATAGCCTCTTTGACCTTGCGCGAAATGGTGCGGTCAGATGTCAGGAAAAAGTTCTTGGCAACCTGTTGCGTAATTGTTGACGCACCAGAAAATTTCGCATTAAACCCAAGTGCACGCATAACATTATTCGTTGCCGCACGCAAAATGCCCTGGGTATCGATACCAGGATGTGTCCAGAAATTCTGGTCTTCGGCCGCAATAAAAGCATTTATCAGTTGCGGTGGCATATCATCAAAATCGATAAAGACGCGACGTTCAGCTGCATATTCTATCAACAAAGAACCATCCGCAGCATACAGGCGTGTTGCAACCGGCGGTGCATATGTTGCCAATTTTTTATAATCAGGCAAATCATGTCCATAAATAAAAATCAACGCAGCCAAAGCCGCAATTCCGGCAGTAATGCACCAAAATATAACATTTAAAAAAATCTTTAAAATTTTTTTGAATCGCATGAGTTTATTATACGACAAGATTTTGTCTTTTGCAATTTTTTGTAATAAAAAATTCCAACACAGCCAAACAAAAACGCACACGCGTTTTGTGTCATCCTAAGCGAGTGAGATTTCTTTGGGGCATAGTCCCATAAGTAATCGAACGCAGTCGAAAGGATCCAGTTTTATCAAAGTGTCGGCTGTGCCGACTACTTTAATATTGACTGGATTGCCACGTCTCACTCGTTCGGCCTTGCGCTTTGCGCAAGTTGAACTCTGTTCGCTCGCAATGACAAATTGATGTTTTTTAGTTCGGTTTGTTCCGCGTATTATACATAAAAAATCCCCCAGATGGGGGATTTTACAATTTCGTAAATTCTTATAATTCTATGTGGCCGTTGGTGGCAACCAATTCTGCACCAGATGTGATTTTTCCCCCAGCCTCGCGCAGAATCAAATCGCCGGCGGCAATTTCTGCGTAATCCAATGGGCGCGATACAAAGCCATCCAGTTTACCAGATGCAACACCGCACAAATCCAATGCCGGACATCCGTACATCCGGACATCACCAATTTTTTTCGAATTGTCGTCTGTATTATATGCAATCATTAAATCAGCCGGGTCAGACAAACCAGACACGCGAATCTTGGTCGAATGAAATGCCGAAAACACGTATGCACCACCATCCAGTTCGGCATAATATAATTTATCCAATACCGGAGCATAAACCAATGCGATTTTCGTTTCACCATTTGAACGCAACGCCAAAGAAATTGCAAAATTTGGATTCGCACGAACAAAATTCGCCGCGCCAGACATCGCCAACACAAATTCGTCACGACCATCGCCATCACGCGTCATATTCGGTGTCAGCAAGCCCGCCATGGGACGCACCAACAACAAATCGTTCAAAATGCTTTCTTCGATTCTGGCAGATGCACGAGCCACAAAATCACGAGCCCCACGCAACGATTGTTGGAGGTTTTCCACCTCGCCAAAGTCGTGACGAAGACCGGTTGCGGTTTTATCCAACGCCGCAAACATTTTGTTTAATTCGGTCGAGCCCTTGATAAGTAAGTCCATTTTGCCCCCCAGTCAAAAAATCTATTAAAATTTGAACCCAGCAAATTTGCTTTTGAATTCGGCCGCACGTTGACCCTTGGTATCGGTGTTGCTGCGTTGGCCAGTCCAAGCCGGATGATTCAAGTTATCAGTCGATAAAATCAAATCTTTTTTCACAGAAGAATACATTTCAACGGTTTGACCATTCGTCATTGTGACGTTGATTTTGTGATATTCTGGATGAATTCCTTGTTTCATATTTTTTACCCTTTGTTTGATATAAGCCAGAAAATTATACATTGTATTTTGCGAATTGCAAGAAATAAAAACAAAGTGAAATGGATGAATTATTAGACACAACTGCCCCACCACCCTGCGGGCGGTCCCACCGATTGTCATCCCGCAGGAGTGCGGGATCCAGTTTTGCGTATCGCAAAACTTGTGTTATTCGGCTTTATTACACAGGTCGGCTTCGCCGACTGGATCCCGCGCGTCCGCGGGATGACGGCGCGAACGCGCCGTGGATGGATGAAAACAACAACGTAACCGGGGTTGAGGCGATTATTCAGTGGCATAACCATTTGCAATCAAAAAATCTGGATATAAATCTTTCCAATCTGGATTATTTTCAAGAATCAGTTTTATTTTCCAGTTTCTGTTCCATTCTTTTAATTGTCGTTCACGTTTTACCATACAATCCAAACTTTCCTGATATTCGTAATACACTAATTTATTACAGTGATATTTTGCAGTAAATGATTTTGGATATATTTTATTTTTGTGTTCCCATACCCGGACTATCAGATTAGATGTAGAACCAATATATAAAGTTCCCATACGTTTTGACGCCATAATATAAACATAACCACCAGATTTCATACTGTATACTTTATTTTAATTTTGGGGTATTACAAGTTTTTTTAACATCATCCCGATTGTCATCCCGCAGGAGTGCGGGATCCAGTTTTGCGTATCGCAAAACTTGTGTTATTTGGCTTTATTACGCAAGTTGCCCCCACAATGGGGGGGCAACTGGATACCGGCCTCCGCCGGTATGACGAATTATGGAGGGTTTTATTCTTCGCTGATGTCGACACTGATTATGTCGCCGAAACTGCCGACCATTTGGCCACCGACATAACAATGGATTTTCGAACCAATGCTGTCCATCCATTCTTGTTGTGCCTCAGTAAAGTCAGAACGGTTTTTAGCCTTCATAATTTGTGCAGTTGTGATACCGCCAACCGTTCCCAGAACCGCACCCCCAGCAAGATCAACCGTTGCACGTCCTAAACCTTTATTCCAGACATTGCCACCACTACCTGCAGCAGCAAGTTCTTTATAATTATCAGAATTTTTCATGTTCTTACATGCTTCTTCAGCTTGCTTAGCTTCTGTTGCGATTGCGCCGGCGACTGTGGCATTTGTGTCTTTCTTGAGCGAATCAACTGTCATTGTTTTTACTTGCTTAAAGGCATCATTGTTCCAATTATAATCTGTTGTCGTTACAGTCGATGACAACATATTAAATGTACGTTGTAATTTTTCTATAGAGTCCCTTAAAGCATCAATTTCTTTTGTCACCTTGTCTGTGTCTGTGTCGTCTCTAACTTGGCCGACTCTTAGTGCACTAGAAAAGACACCCAACGCTTCTTTCTGACACTGGTCAATTTGGATATCATACGACTGTCGCGTGTTTTCGTTGTCTTTATCTTGTTTTGCTGTACTTGTTTTCAACAAACCACCCAGACTGGTTTTTGTTTGCAACAAATCCATTGTGGCAACACCCGCAGCGGCACTCAATATACTGATGCCCGCGACGCCCCATTCTTGTCCTTTCTTTAATTTGCCATTTGCATCTGTTCTGGTTTTATCAGCCGCAACAGCTTCAGAGATTGTGTCCAATAAATATTTAGCATTAGCTCCATCTCCTTCTTTTTTAGAGGCCAACCAAGAACCGCATGTAAATGGATCACCAACCGCAAAATATGCATTTTCTATATCTTTACCTTGCATTGCATTCTGGATATATCTGTCATCAGATTGGATTGTGACCTTGACCCGGCAGAACGAATTGTATAAATCGTTACTGGCGACCGACCCATCAAGCCCCAAACCATTTGTTGCATAATTAGAATCCGGTCTGGTTTTATTCTTTAACTTTGCCCAAACAAATGCAGGGTCTGGATTCGCACCGGTATTTTGCGCCAAGCAAACATTTTGTTCGTGTGTCAATTTGGCGTTATATTTCGCCTGGGCCTCTAATTCTATATCAGCCAAGACCGTTTGGAACAATGATGTTGCCGCCGAATTCGATAATTGAACATCTTTTTCAATCATATACGGTGTTTGACAATCAATGTTACCACCATCTTCGTATCCGCAAACATCATGATCTCCGCCAGAGCAAGTACAGTGTTTCTTACCATTAGCATCTGTGTACTGAACACCCTCTTTGGTAATATTATATCCATAATTTTGGCCAGAATTACGCCATGCGTTGCTGACAGTTGTGATGCCGGTGCCCCATGTGCCGGTTACATCTGCATCGCCGTCCAAAATTCCCATTTTGGCAATTGCCAAACTTTCCGAACATGCGTCCGCAGATTTCACAGTTGACATACATAAACCTTGGACAATTGTGTAATCCAATACACCGCCAACCTTGTTCATAGATTTATTAAATGATTCACTTTCTGTTGAATATGTTGCAACACGGATATCGTTACGATTACGATAGCAATTCTGATAATCTTTGCCGCACATAGATTTTACACAGTTTGATACAACGTTGCTGCACTGTTTTTTCATTTGTTCAATTGCCACATCGTTGTATGCCGTGGATAATTCTGCATTTAATGCCGCAACAATGGTCGAATCACCGTTGCCGGATTTATATTGTGGGAACAATGTCGCAAATGTGTCACTGGTCCCGCCCATATTAAATGTGTATGTATCGTCGCCCTGCATAGCAGCCATAAAACGACAATTCGCATCGGTATTTACAATCGCCGCGCAACCGTTTTCAATGTCAGTGTACACTGTTTCATTATTTATAGATTTTTGACCAGAATTTTTGAACGCACGTGTATAACATGCCGCACCCGAACCGCCACCACATGAACGCACCGCGCAAGATTTAAATGTTTCAATACATTTATTGCGCGCAGTTGTATCAAATTGTTTTGCCAATTCGTTGACGCGTGTATTCAAAATTGTTTTGCGGGATGCATACGCCTCGCCAAAAATGTCTTCGCGCAGGTCTTCGTCTTGCAAATCTGCCTTGCTTGGTTTTTTGCCATCATTAAATGTCATAAAGCAATATTGGTTAGAGCCAATTGTGTCGGTGCATGCCGCACGGAAGAATTTACGGACATCTGTTGCCATTTGTTTGCCAGTTTTCACATTGCCGTTGGCATCTGTATAATTTCCAGCCAATAAATTGTCATCGGCACTGCCCACAGATTTCGCAGCATTGACCACAGACCAATCAACATCTTCGACACAACTGTATGGGTTTTTCGCACATGCATTTGAAAAACATGTGTCAACAACCTTGTAGCAGGTGTTCACAGCATTTGCAGCCGCCAAAGCCGCACCGTCGGCAACCCATTGTTCAATATCGCCACCGGCATAAGAACCCAAACGTTTGTTTGCAGGTTTTGTTGTCACCTTTTCACCAAACAATTGTTGGAAACCCTCTTTTTGGCAACGAGACAATGTAGAATCGCACATTGCTGCCTGTTTTTTAAATTCTGTATCAGATGTGCATAATTCAAAGTCTTCGCCACAAATATTATCTTTGTTCAAGCATCTTTTATATTTTTTCACACAATCTTCGGTCGATAATTTGTTGCGTGTCCCAGCACCAATAATATCAATTCCCATGACCGAACCATCGGTTGGGTATGTATAGCGAGCAACCTCGGTATCGTTGGTATCGGCAACGTAATTTTGAACCTGGGATAAAGCATCCAGATTACTGGTTCCGAACAAACTGTTGATTGCGGCAGGAGAGCATTGGTAAAGTGTGCTGTAACATTCGCCCATATGGCCATGGAACAAAACATTTGTTGTACATTCTTCAAATTCAGAACCGCATGCCGTATCTGATTTCATACATTCACGATAATCTTCGACACATTCTGCATCGGAAATCAAACCAGTTCCTGTCGATGAAGTTGTCGTACTGGACACAGCGGATGACGCACCACCAGATTTCACAATATTAGACAACGACGGCAGACGACGCGACGCAGCAGCAGCCACAACCCCCGTCACACCAACGCGTCCAGATGACGCCACAACCGCCGCGGTTGCCGCACCACACACGCACATTATCGCAATAAAACTGACCGAATTTTTGAAAAGATGCATCTCCATTCTCCTATACTTTCAATTTATTTTATCATAATTATCGGAAAAATAAAAGTGCTTTTTACAAAAATACAACGATAATCTTAGGCAGATTCTAAAATTTCTTTCAATTCCATCATATCGTCTGGCAAAGGCGATTTGAAAGTCATCTGTTCGCCAGTAATTGGGTGTTTTAACGATAAATACGACGCGTGCAACATTTGACCGTTATGAGTTTTCAAAAAATCCAATAATTCAGGGTCTTTGACACTGCCCAGACGGGTTGAACCACGGCCATATATCGGGTCGCACAAAACAGGAAAACCATGTGCAGATAAATGAACCCTGATTTGATGAGTTCGACCAGTCAATAAAGTACAACGAAAATGAGACACACCAACACCGTTCCACACATCAACAACATTGACATGGGTTTCTGCGGGTTTGCCACCGGATTTTACCATTGTCATTTTCTGTCTGTTTCGTGAAGAACGCGCAATATTTCCGATTATGGTTGCACCCTCCCAATTTGGGACACCCCAAACAAACGCGTCATATTTGCGTGTCAAATCATGTGTTGAAAATGTTTTAACCAATTCACGATAGGCAGCATCTGTTTTTGCAAAAATCATAACGCCAGACGTGTCTTTATCCAGACGATGCACCACCCCAGGCCGCACATCACCACCCAATCCAGATAATTTTGTGTAGCACAACAAGTTTTGAACCAATGTTCCTGTTTTATTCCCAGCCGACGGATACATCACAACACCGCGTGGTTTATTTATTACGATAATATCATCGTCTTGGTATAAAATATCCAAATCAAAATCAGTCGACATATTATTTGACGCAATCATGGTATTTGATTCTGGTTCTGGGACAATAACAAAATATTGTTCGCCCAAGCGCACACGGTCTGAAAATTTTACCGACACACCACCACGCGACACAGAAAATTTTTGTATTTCACTGCGTGAAAATTCAGGCATTTTTCCACATAAAAATTTATCTAACCTAATACCGACATCTGCATCGGCAACTGTAAATTCCATTTGCATATTTATTTCCCATATTTTGACCAATTTGGACCAACAGTACATTTCGATAAATCAATATTAAAATCGTAATCGCCTGTGGCCGGACACGTCAATAAACCAGTGGTTTCTGACTGGGGCGCATCGGCGGTTGCATTATGATACGCAAATTGCACTGTTTTTGGATTGGCAACACATATCAAGCGCAAATTTCCAACAACCTCGCCAGACGGGGACACCCAAATGCGAACACTGTCTGCGGCACCATAGCAAGGAAACGCATCCAAATAATACAAAACCAAACCATTTTTTACCAATGAACGCGAACTGCCTGTGATTTTACCACTGTATTGCGATAAAGGCAACCCGGTAACACCAGACCAATCAACCGTTGTTGAAAAAAGACTTACCCGTGGGGCCGGCATCTGCGGTGTGTCATCTGCAAATGCGTTGACACAGCAAAAAACAGACAAAATTGCGATTATTTTTTTCATTTTTCGAAATCCTCTAATTTTACAACAATCTTTTTGACCCCCATTGACGGTGCACGCAAAGTATAAACAAAACCTGCACGCGCCCCCGCATCCAGTAATGTGACCGGTGGATTAAATGTTTCCGGTGCATTTACAGAATTGCCTTTTTCATCATATGTCATAATTATCAGATTTGGCGCACCGTAAATTCCGTCTGATTTATTTTCAATTATACCAGACACGATAAAATGATTTATGCCGTTGCCATCGGGTGCCAATTCTGTTTTTACGATATTTGCCACCAATGGCGAATTGTTATCTGATTTAGCATGATAATGTACCACCACCACAATCGAAAATATTATTGCAGATAACAATGCGCACAATGCCGCCACAAAAACAAAAAATTGATTCTTTTTATTGGATGTTTTTACCATCCATGTATGACCACATATTGCACAACATACCGGATTGGCCGGAATTTTATTCAAACTGTATTCTGTTTTACAAAAATCACATTTTATTTTCATAACATTTCCATTTATATCATAAATTATTGCAATTTCAACAAACTATATTTCGCACGCACTGTATTCGCAATTTCATTTAATGCGTTGGTATAATCTGTGACTGTGGCATTTGCATTTGATGCCACCGCACGAAAACGACGCCCAGATACGGTTGATTGGTCAAATTCTAAATCACCCAAATAACTGACCATACGATTCAAATCCCCCAGATACAAATCTGAAAAATTCGCAGTTCCATTTGCAACATTCCAATAATAATTCGGATTTGACGGAGATGTGATTTTTGATGTGACTGTTAAACGCGGTGTCACAGACCCCGCATATCCAACCGTTATCTGCAATGCATTTATACTGCCGTAACGCATTTTGACAGAACCATTGATAGTTAAAATCACAGGTCTGTTGTCTGAATTTGTAATCGATAATGTCGGCAATGTTAAATCTGTCACATACAAATCATTTGTTGTGAACGATGAAAATTTCGCGGTGCCAGATAAAGACAATCGGCCTGATATTTCCATATTTCTGGAATCAGCGGTCAAAGAGCCAGATACAGTCGCACTTTTAGTATAAAAAGCACCGTCAATCGTTGTTCTATTATCAAAAATCAATTCACGCGTATCAACACGACCGAGTTTTAAAAACTCATCAAACGAACCATTTATAAAGTTTATATTTTTTGTGTTCAAAATATCTTGTCCACCAAGATTTAATGACGAACGCATTGTCGCATCGTCTGGGTCATCTGTGGGGACACGCCACAGATACAATGCATTATCTCGATTTACTGCGGTTGTGCCGACGATACCAGAATCTGATGCAGCAATTCCTAAATCAGATACAGATGTGCGCCACGAACCGTTTGCGCCATATGCATGTTTCCCATCAACAAAGCCCACATTACCCCCAGCCATATTTAATATTTGACGCGTACGAAACGGTGTAATTTTATCAGAATCATATACAACAACCCCTTGTAATGTTGATTGCCCATCAAAATCACGAGATTTAATTATACGCAATTGGTATTTTACATCTGGGTTATTTATAATACCGTCAGACAAACCGTATTTTTCTAAATCTGAAATATCAATTCGGGAAATATGACGACCATACGGTTTTAATAACATTTCACGATTTTCTATGATATATCGTTCCAAAGCACCTTGGATATCTGTCATTTGTCGAGTAATTGCGATATTTTCACGTCGTTCTATGGCACTGCGTTGATATTTAAATACAAATGGAATTATCAACATAGCCAAAGCAACACTCAACAACAATTCAACCAGCATACTGCCACATTGTTGTTTTAATAAAGATTTCTTATCTATTGTTTTCATTTATTTATACTTTTTTTGGTTTGCCAATCAGCAGACATAATCGCACTGAATTCTGATTTGTTTGGTGTTGTGGTTATTTTTGTTCGTCCCAAGTTTAATTGTGAAAATGTCGGCATTTGTGTTGATGGAAAAATCCACGAACCGATTTTTAACGGGGCTGTACGCGACAACAATAATTCGCCAGATACAGTCAAACCAAAATCACCATAAAAAACTAAATCTGTGGTTGTCACATACGGTGTATAAACAGTATTCGCAGATATTGCTGTAAATGCATTTACGGTACGCGTGCCAGATGATTTCAATTTAAATAAATTGCCAATTCTAACCGATTTATTTATTGTCGCACTGTCTGTAATTACAGTACCTGTATTACTGAAAGTCGAACCATTTAATGTATTTGCTGTAATATTACGAAATCCGCTGATATCACCCAGCGCACGAATTGTTTCAATATCTGCATCTGCGCCTTGGATATTTGCACCAGATGAAAAATACACGGAACCAGCCACCGCATCGTCTGATTCTAGAAATGTTGTATTAGCATTTTTACCAGAAACAGTTTTTGCATCCAATACACCAATATCCAGTAAATCTTTGCCGCCCATATTCAAATTACGCAACATCGCATTCAGATTATCAGATACAGATTCTTGCGAATCTTTATCTTTTGAATTTGTTTGTGTGTTATCTGACGATGCGCCACGATGTAAAAAATTATTTCTATCTTGTCCAGAAAAATTATGCGACACACGATAAACTAAATCGCCAGGTGTAAAATCTGGGGCTGCAGCCGCCCAAGTCGCACCATATGCAATTCCGTCGTCAGACACAATTGCAGCATCACCGCCAATTTGTCGTGCAATTTGATTTGTACGCACAGCCGAATCAGACACACGAAAAACCAAATATACATCCGTAATATTTGTTCCGCGAAATTGACGTCTATCAATAAATGCCGCAGATACCAACGGAGAAATTTCTTTGACTTCTTCGGATGTTAATTGTATTTCTGTAGCATTATCCCAATCTTCTTGATGAACACGAATATAGTTTAACGCGCCATCTTGTATATCAACGATTTTTTGTGCAACAGATACATTTTCAATATCGTTGTATGTTCGTTGAATTTGTTTATACATAAACGGCGCAGCCACAGCAATTATTGATATGGCTAAAATAACCTCTATCAGTGATGTTCCACGCGATTCATTATTAAAAATTTTTGTTTTATATACAGTCACTGCCACCTGCCATTAAACATTGTTTTGCATTGATTCTTTGTTCCAGACGCGACCAAAACAAATATTCACATAATACATGTTGCGCCACAGACGATGCATTATAATTTTCGCCCATACTGGTTATCACAGATTGACAAGTCAATGTTTCATCACTGTCGCGTTTTGGATATTTCAAAATTGCAAAATCATTATTATTTACCCCAGCCACACGGACATCTGGTAAAACAGTTGTACTGGCAGGACGAATATCAACAATAACCGCACCAGTATCACCTGCATCCAAAGCCTTGGATGTTTGATCGCGCAATGTGATATGCGATGCAACAACATTTACCGCAGAAATTCCACTGGACGCACTGGTTGTTACGGTAGCGTCTTCAACATACGCATCTTGGCCACTGGAAACATTTAAATAAGACCCAACCTCTAATCGTTCTGTAGTCAGGGCAATATATTCTGTTTCCATATTGCCACGCACATCCCATGTCGTCGGCCCTGTAAACCCGGTACGACCCGCCGTCATATCAAAAGAATAAACCGACGCTGTATCCGATTCGAAATTACCCGTCGAGCCATATTCTGAAATTGTTTTACTAAATACATTCTTTGCCTTTAAAGCACCACGTGTCAATGCCAATGCCGAACCACCAGATTTAGATTGAAAAATACTTTTATCTGCGGTCAATACGGTTATTTTATTTTTTGAACCACGCTCTCCTTCGTTGCCAGAAATTCCCAAAGTATCAAAAGTCGCACGTTCAGATACAATATTATGCCCAATTACATGGTTTACATTTTCTACGGAAAAATTATTCATATCCAAATCCGCCAAGAACGCAGAATTTGTAAGATTCGATTCGTTACGACGCACAACCTCTTGATACAATGTATTCAATGGGATACCAACCATCAAACCCGTAGTAGTGCGTTCTGCATAAAAACCGATTCTGCGAACCATTTCTGCGACTTGAACAGTTGTCAATTTACCGCCATCAATCATTAAACGTCCACTAACACCTGTTTCATTTTTATCGACAATTAAATATATATCTTGGCCAAATGCAGTTTGTGGTATATATCCCAACGGCAAACCATACGGTTCCAACATATCACCAAAATCATTTCCACGAATCGTTGTCTGGCCATAAGAAAGAGTATCTACATTTTCACGAATAAAAATGCGTGCCGCGGTTTGTGCAGTATCTATTTGATGCACAGAAGAATACATTTTGGCATCCACGTCATTTACAATCAAACGACGCGTTAAAACAGGCATAAAAACAAACAGCAAAGAAATTGCCAATAATGCCTGCAACAAAAAATTTCCACGTTGATTAAACAAAAAACATTCTCTCTATTTGATATTTATATATAGAGATTAGCAACAGAAAAAAGATATTGCAATCAGTTTTAAGATGTTTTATATTTGTTTTAAGTTATTGGTTGATTTTGAATAAATAACAACCAAGTTATTTCAATAAAAAATTATAAAAGATAAAAAATGCAAAATAAAAAAAATCAGTCTTCTGTTGGGTTGATGATTCAACGTTGTCATAAATGGCGTATGCGCCGCAAACAATTAACAGACCAAGCACGCACAACATCTGACGAAGTCGAACGCGAACGCTTGCTCCAGGCGGCAGAACATTGTGTCCGTATGACAAATGCAGAACAGGATAAAATAGATTCTATCCGCGACACCAAAGAAAAAGCCGCCGCCGTAGCCGAGGCCGAAGCAGAAATGCGTGCTGCAGAAAAAAATCCTGAATCAGATGCAAAATCCGATGAAGAAGACGAAATGGGTTTTCCTGATTTCATAACGAATTTGAATTAAAAACTAATTTATATTATTTGTTGAAATTTTACTTTTCTTTGGTATGGTGAATACTAATCAAGGAAAGTGTTTATCATGGATAATAATTATACTGTATTAGCGCGTAAATATCGCAGTCAAGATTTCAAATCTTTAATTGGGCAAGATGTGTTGGTAAAAACACTAACAACCGCAATCAATACGGGGCGCATTGCGCACGCATATATTTTCACTGGAATTCGTGGAACTGGAAAAACCAGTACTGCACGTATTTTGGCCAAGGCATTAAATTGTTTATCAAATAATGGCCCAACCCCAGAACCGTGTGGTGTGTGCGAAAACTGTCGTGCAATTGCGGCAGGTCAACACATTGATGTTATGGAAATTGACGCGGCTTCGCATACAGGTGTTGATAACATTCGTGATATTTTGGATGCTGCACAATATCGTCCAACAAACGGTCGATACAAAGTTTACATTATCGACGAAGTTCATATGTTATCTACGGCGGCATTTAATGCTTTGCTAAAAACATTAGAAGAACCACCTGCACATGTGATTTTTATTTTAGCAACAACTGAAATTCGCAAGGTACCTGTGACAATTTTATCACGATGCCAAAGATTTGATTTGGTACGCGTGCCGATTGAGACATTGAAAAAGCACTTTGCGTGGATTGCAAATCAAGAACAGATTGAATTATCGGATGCGGCAAATGAATTGTTGGCGCGTGCGGCGGACGGTTCTGTGCGCGACGGATTATCTTTACTGGACCAGGCAATCGCACAAACTGGTGGTCATGTTGATGAACAGGCTGTTATGGATATGTTAAAACGCGCAGACCGTAATGTGGTTGTTGATTTTATGGATATAATTTTATCTGGGGATACTGCACGCGCGTTGGAAATGGCAGACAATATTTATACCAATGGTGCTGATTTGCTAATGTTATTATCAGATATGATGGAATGGACACATTGGGCAACGCGTATGCACCCGGCATTAAATGCGGGCGATTGCGCATCTTCGCCATATACTGCCGACCAACGCGAAAAAACTCGCAAAATTGATGCACGCGTGTCGTTAAATATTCTTTCTCGTATTTGGCAGGTTATGGTTGCGGCTGTTTCTGAAATGCAAATGTCTGGAAATCAAAAACAATGTTTTGATATGTTGATTGTGCGTATGATGCATATTGCAGACATGCCAAGTGTGGCCGAGATTTTAAAGAATAATACAACTGCAAAACCGGCACAACCTGTGCCACAACCCACTGTGCAACCCACAACACCTGCGGCAAACAAAATCACAAATTCTGCAGAACTGTTGCACGCGATGCAGTCTGACAAAGAAATTTTGTTATGCACATATTTTTCTGAAAATATTGAAGTATGTGAAATGTCGGACGGTAAAATAAATTATTTTGACCGCAAGGGCGATACAAATTTTCCAATAAAATTATCTGCATGGTTGGAAAAACACACGGGACATCCATGGACATTGGTGCATTCAAAAGAATCTTGTAATGTCCCAACTGCGATTGAACATAGACAACAAGAATTGGCGGCAGACCCCATGATGGCAGAGGCCATGGGATTGTTTGAAGGTGCCGAAATTGTCGAGGTTTCTAAATAACAAAAACATAACACAGGAGAGGTTTTGTCATGCAACAAGAATTAGGACGTTCTTTGATTGAAATATTGGGTGTGTTGGCGATTGGCGCAGTTATGACTGTTGGCGCGTATAAGACATACGGGGCTTTGCGTGCGAATCAAATACGCAATCTGGCAATCAGCGAAATGGAACAAGTTGCACGCGATACAAAAATTTTACTGGAAACACGCGGTGATTACACCGGTGTTTCGATTGAATATTTGGTCAAGGCCGGCGCAATTTCTAACATCAAACCACCATTGGGTGATGATTGGTATATTGAATCTGGGGTGACTGGTCAAGATTTTTCTATCAACTTGGTGAACATCAGTGATAATGATTGTGCATATTTGGCAACCAAGAAATTAGATTGGGCAAAATCTGTGTCTGTGAACAAAATTACAACGGCGGGCGCAGAAAGTTGCATCCCAGGAAACAGAAATTTAGTGTCTATTATCGTAGAATAACAAATGAAATTAAAAGTTGTTTTTTTAAGTTTACTTTTGTCGGGGTGTATGCAATACACCAGCCCCAGTCATGACACATGGGATTTTTATCTGAACGGTGCCAGTTTTATGGATATGAACGAAACATCTAAAATCGCAAAACGCCCTGTATATTTGGGACACGGTGGAAAATTATTAAATGCAAACATTGATAAATCGGCGACATTGGATTATGGGGACAAAACAACCAATGACAATATGGCCAGTCGTGAATATATGGCAAAATTAGAATACGATTTATATGATTCTTTACGAACTGCGGGGGTATCTGTTGAACGCGCAGGAACAGATGTCGTTGTAATTTTGGTTCGCGACGCTATTATTTCTCCTGATGTTGGCGATATTTCGACTGGGGGGGCAAATGTTTTAGAAACAATTGCACAGTTGTTGCGTAAATACAATTCTACATATTTAGAAATTGCAGGATATACCGATTCTATGCGCGATTCAACGGCGGCACGACGCATGTCGTTGGACATGGCGGAACGCGTTGGGGTATATTTATCGCAAAAAAATATAAATCCGGCGCGTATGTTTATTGTTGGTCGCGGGTCTGCCCGTCCGATTGCTGCCCAAGATGGATTGGGACGGTTGACTAATCGACGGGTCGAAATCAGATTGGCACCTGCACGATAGCATTTGACTTTATCCAAATATTCCCTTTTATTTTAATTTTTTTATTGCTATACTGCGTTTAGCCAAAAAGAACACAAACAAAAAGGAAGGATATTATGGTAAAAAACAATACTAATATTACTGTTAAAAATTATAAAAAAACCGGCATTATTGCTGCGATTGTCTTGGTTGTCGCAATATTGGGAATCTGGGCGATTGCAAGTATGAATCGCGAAGTTAGTGTCGATAAAGCAATTGCCGAAGTTTCGACCGAGGCTGTATCCGGTGCAGATATGCGCATTGCCGTCATTCGCATGGACGCGGTACAAACAGATGCCGAAGCCTTGAAAAATTTGCGCAGTCAACGCGAATCGTTCGAAAAAAAATTGCGCGACGAATTGACATCTGAACAAAAGGCATTAGAAAAAGAAAAGGCCGAAATTGAAAAATCACAAGATGTTTTATCACCTGACGCATTACAACGTCGTGTAGCAGATTATCAAAGACGCGTTGCAAGTTTACAACGTAATTTGTCTGAACGCGCACAAAGTATTGAAGAATCTTATCAGAAATCTTTGGCAGATTTGCAAACAAAGCATTTAGACCCTATTATCGAAGGTATTATCGCCAAGAAAAATTTGTCTTTGGTAATTGATGGTCGTTTTGCTCGCACTGGCACAAGTGTTGAAAATCTGGACATCACAGCAGATGTTGTTAAATCTTTGAACAAAAAAGTGTCATCTGTTAAAATGGCAACACCAAAAGGTTTTTAATAAATCTTGCAAAAAACAAAAATACCGACAAAATGTCGGTATTTTTTATTCTGAAAAAACAGCCCCCAGAAAAAACTGGGGGCGATTTTTATTCTTCTTGTTTTTGTTCTGATATTGGTGTGATTTCATCATCAGGGTTTGGTTCTGATGACAAATAATGTTCCAACCAATGATTATCAAAATTCAATTGTCTGAAATCACGATTGTTTAATAATTTTTTATGTAATGGAATTGTTGTTTTTACACCTTCGATAACAAATTCTTCCAACGCACGTGTCGCACGCATTATACATGTTGCACGCGATGCATTGTGAACAATCAACTTTGCAATCATAGAATCGTATGTTGGTGGAATTGTGTATCCAGTATAAACAGCCGAATCAACACGAACACCCAACCCACCAGACGGCGCATACAATGATATTGTGCCAGGGTTTGGTATAAATGTATCTGGGTCTTCGGCATTTATACGAAATTCAATTGCATGGCCGTGCGGAACAATATTGGCCTGGGAATACCCCAAACGTTCACCCGCAGCAATACGAATTTGTTCGCGCACCAAATCAATACCGTAAACCATTTCGGTCACAGGATGTTCAACCTGTAATCTGGTATTTGTTTCCAAAAAGTAAAACTTGCCATCTTCAAACATAAATTCAAATGTGCCGGTACTGAAATACCCCATTTTTTTAGCGGCAGTTTTACAAATTTCAATCATATCATCGCGTTGTTTTTGAGACAAAATTGCCGCAGGACATTCTTCGATAACCTTTTGGTTTTTGCGTTGCAGCGAACAATCGCGTTCACCCAAAACCACGACATTACCGTGTTTGTCGCCTAATATCTGGAATTCTATGTGGCGTGGATGCAACAGTAATTTTTCCATGTATAATGTTTCATCACCAAAACTGGCCTTGGCCTCGGCCCGGGTTGTTGTAAAAGCATCTGCCAATTCATCGGGTTTCATCACAGCACGAATACCACGCCCCCCGCCGCCAGACGCAGCCTTTAACATAACAGGATAACCAATTTTTTCAGCGCACACCTTGGCATCGTCCAATGTTTTTACAGCACCGTCAGACCCCGGCACTACCGGCAAACCACATGCGATTGCAGTTTTTTTTGCGTTAACCTTGTCCCCCATACGAACAATCATATCAGGCGATGGCCCAATCCAAATCATACCATGGGATTCAACCTTGCGCGCAAAGCCCGCATTTTCAGATAAAAAACCATATCCTGGGTGAATTGCGTCGGCGTTCGTCAATAATGCCGCTGTTAAAATTGCAGATTCATTCAAATAAGAATCACGCGACGGCGCAGGTCCAATACAAACAGATTCATCCGCCAGTTGAGTATGCATTGCATTTTTATCAGCCGTTGAATACACAGCCACCGTACGAATTCCCATATCACGACATGCACGAATTATACGCAATGCAATTTCGCCACGATTGGCAATTAAAACTTTTTTTATTTGAGACATATCTTACTCGATAATAATCAATGGTTGGTCAAATTCCACAGCCTGGGCATCAGTCACCAAAATTTCTTTGACAACCCCATCAGATGTTGCCTTTATCGGGTTAAATGTTTTCATTGCCTCGACCAAGGCGACAGTATCACCAGCGTGGACAGTATCACCAACCTTGACAAAAGGTTTAGAACCAGGTTCTGTTGCCAAATACACAACACCAACCATCGGAGATTTTAATGCATTTGCATAATCATGCGACACACTGTTTGTTCCGGTGGTCGCATTTTTTACGCCCTTGTCCACAGGGAAAGACGGCATTACCGCCGGGACACATCCCTTGGACAAATGAATATGTTTACGATATACGCCAAACAAAAATTGACGTTCTAAATCTAATTCTGTAATCCCCATTTCATCCATGATTTGCGACATAGACTCAACGGTTGCACGAAAAGACATTTTTAATCCTTTATATAACTATTAAAACTTATGTGTTTCTGGGTGAATTTTACCATAAACACAAATAAAGTCAAGGAACAGGGTCATACCCCCACCCACCCCCTGGACGACAACGAGAAATTCTGGATACGCCCATACATACACCACGAAAAAAACCATATTTTTCAATTGCAACCTTGGTGTATTCACTGCATGTAGGCACAAAACGACATGCGCAACGACCACCAATAAACGGAGATATACAAGATTGGTAAAATTTTATCATTTTAATTCCGCAATTGGATAAAAATGATTTATTTGTGTTTTTCATGTCGATTTTTTATTTCAATCAATGCCGCAACCATTTTTTCACGGCCAATTTCACGCGTAATTCCATCGTTCAAGATTTCAGGATGTGCAAAAAACACATAATCCATATCATCACACATGTATTTCTCGGCAAATGCAATCCAATCACGCAACAAACGTTTTGCCCGATTACGGTGTACTGCAAATCGAAAGTTTCGTTTGGATACAACCAACCCATAACGAGGATCATCGGAAAATTTAGCGTTTTTAGTGCGAATCGCAAACAAATCGGTCAATGCGTATGGGTATGAACGATCTGTTTTGAAATCATTATGATTTTTTATTGTGTTTCTCATAAGGTTCATCATACCAAATTATTCTGGAAATCAAATAAAAACATTTTTTTCGTTTGGCGCACTTGATTTTTTATGCCATACGAATTATAGTCTTTCCTGATGTTATTAGTTTAGATATGCACCAAGGGGAAACACATGTATAATTGGCTTATGAAATTTTTTTCTGCAGATATGGCAATCGATTTAGGAACAGCAAATACTTTGATTTATGTAAAGGGGCGCGGAATCGTTTTGAACGAACCATCTGTTGTTGCCGTGGCTGAAAACCGCCTGTTGGGTCGCAAAGAAATTCTGGCTGTGGGGGCCGAGGCTAAAAAAATGTTCGGCAGAACACCGGGGACTATTTCTGCGGTTCGTCCATTGCGCGACGGTGTTATCGCAGATTTCGAAGTTGCCGAAGAAATGATAAAATATTTTATTCGTAAAATTCATCATCGTAATTTATTGGCGGCTCCGTTGATTATTATTTGTGTTCCGTCTTGCGCAACCCAGGTAGAACGCCGTGCTATTCAAGAAGCTGCAGATGCCGCCGGTGCACGCAAGGTGTTTATTGTTGAAGAATCTACGGCTGCGGCGATTGGTGCAGGATTACCGGTTGAAAAACCTGTGGGTTCTATGGTTTTGGACATTGGTGGCGGTACGACTGAGGTTGCAGTTATGTCTTTGGGCGGAATCGTGTATTCTAATGCGGTACGTGTTGCGGGCGACCAAATGGATTTAGATATTATAAACTATGTTCGCAAAAATAAAAATTTGTTGATTGGTGAAAATACTGCCGAAGAAATTAAAAAGAAAATCGGTTGTGCGATTGCACCAAAAGACAAGGCAAATGAAATGTCTATGAAAATAAAAGGACGCGATTTATTATCGGGCACACCACGTGAAACGGTTGTCACCGAATCGCAAATTGCATCTGCGTTGTCTGAAACGGTTGCCAAAATTGTTGATACTGTGCATAACGCATTAGAGGCAACACCACCTGAATTATCTGCCGATATTGCAGATTTGGGTCTGGCGATGACCGGCGGTGGTTCTTTGTTACGCGGGCTGGATGCGGCGATACGCGCAGCGACAGGATTGCCTGTGTTCTTGGTTGACCAACCATTGGGATGTGTTGCCCGTGGCAGTGGCAAAATGTTGTCATCGTTGGATAAAACACAACATATGTTGCAAACGATGTACTAAGATACAAAACAGCCGGCAAATGCCGGTTGTTTTTTACTTTTGTGTTTGAACAAAAATAAAAAAATTTATAGATTAAAAATTATTAAATTTGTTGCGAATTTGGTTTTTATTGTGTATTTTAAATCCTGCATACAAAGGATATTAAAATGGCAGATGAAATGGATAAAAAATTGACTTTTGAAGAAGCATATAAACAACTGACAGAATTGGTTAAAAAAATGGAATCTGGTGAATTGCCTTTGGCGGATTCTGTTACCGCGTACGAACAAGGAATTAAATTAAAGGCGTATTGCGAACAATTATTAAAAGAAGCCGAATTAAAAATCGAAACATTGAAAATTTCTGCATAAAGTTGGGGTATATCGTGGCGACAAAAAACAAACTTTCACCGGTAATGCAACAATATCTGGATATGAAATCAGAAAACCCAGATGCGTTGTTATTGTTTCGTTTGGGCGATTTTTACGAGGCTTTTTTTGATGATGCAAAAACAATTAGCGAAAGTTTAAGTTTGGTTTTAACCCGTCGTGGAACTGACGCGGATGGTGAAGATATACCAATGTGCGGAATCCCATGGCATGCGGCTGATAATTATTTTGGCCGACTGGTTAAATCTGGCTTTAAAGTTGCATTGGTTGAACAAATGGAAACACCAGCCCAGGCTGCGGCACGCGGGCATAAATTTATAGAAAGAAAAATTGTGCGGGTGTTGACCCCTGGGACATTGACTGATGAAAATTTATTAAATCCAAAAAATTCTAATTTCTTGGTTGCCATTGTCCCGATTCAAAATGGCAGATTTGATATTGCAGGTTGCGATATTTCAACAGGTGAATTCTTTGTTGGAACAACCGCTGATATTATCGATGATTTGGTGCGATTGAACCCAGCAGAAGTTATTTATCCTGCATCATATGCAGAACACGATACGATATTTCATTTACGCACAATTTTCAAAACGACGCCGGTGTATGAAAAGTTATATATTCGGTCTGATATAACACAAATTGTTGCGCGCGTGTTTGGTGGCACAATAAATTCTGTGCAATCTGAAAATATGGATAACGCAACATATTTGTTGGCAGGATATTTATTTAATACTGGACGTGGTGCAGCAATGACTTTTCGCGCGCCCAGACAATTCAAAACAGATTCGCAATTACTTATCGATTCTGCAACATGGAAAAGTTTAGAAATTGACGCGCCTATAAATTCTGGTGGCGCATGCTTGATTGATGTTTTGGATAAAACAAAAACTGCGGCGGGCGCACGAAAATTACGCGCATATTTGCGAACATTATCTGGCGATATTGACGAAATAAAATTGCGCCAGAATCATATTGCGCATTTTATGTCTAATCGTCCAACTTTGTTAAATGTCGCGCACGATTTATCATCTATGCCGGATGTCGGACGCAGTTTGGCGCGCATTTTATCTGGACGTGGAACACCACGTGATATGGCACATATCCGCGATTTTATTTTAAATTTACCACATGTAAAAATGATGGCGCAAAGTTTAGATTCTGATTTTGCGAAACGGATTGGTGCAATAAAAACTCATGATGAATTAGGCGCAAAATTAAAGGCTGGGTTGGCGGACGAATTGCCCACATTTTTTCGCGATTTTGGTGTTATTCGTAATGGATACGATGCGGCATTGGACCGTATGCGCGAATTGTCGCACGGCGCACGAAATACGATTGCAGGTTTACAGGCACAATATATTGAACAAACTGGAATTCACACACTGAAAATAAAATTCAATAATATATTGGGCTATTTTATCGAGGTTGTATCAACCCGTGCTGATGATATGATGAAACCAGATTCTGGATTTATACATCGTCAAACATTAGCCGGGAATATGCGTTTTACAACGGCTCAGTTGATTGATTTAGACAACGATATTCGCAGCGCCCAGGAAAAATCTAATGCAATTGAAGAAGAAATTGTAAATGGTTTTATTGATTCTGTGCGCGTGGTTGCGGATGATTTATTGGCAACCGCAGATTTATTGGCAGATTTAGATGTTTGGACGGGACTGGCATTGGTTGCTGTGGATTATGATTGGGTATGCCCACAAATAACAAATGATTTTGAATTTAATGTTGTTGGTGCAAGACATCCTGTGATAGAACACGTGTTGAGGACGCACGGGGATAATTTCGTTAAAAACGATTGTAATTTATCTGGTAAAAAAATTGCTTTATTGACTGGTCCAAATATGGCCGGAAAATCGACATACTTGCGTCAAAATGCTTTGATTATTGTGTTGGCACATTTGGGCTCTTTTGTCCCGGCACAATCTGCAAACATTGGTATTTGCGACCAATTATTCAGTCGTGTTGGTGCATCTGACAATCTGGCAGCGGGACAATCTACATTTATGGTAGAAATGAGTGAGACTGCCAATATTTTACGACGCGCAACAAATCGTTCTTTTATCATATTTGACGAAATCGGGCGTGGAACTGCGACATACGACGGTATGGCAATCGCACAATCCGTATTAGAATATTTGAACAATTTGGCACCACGCACATTATTTGCAACACATTATCATGAATTGACCGCACTAACCGGGGATAACAATGGGGCATTACAAAATGTTTCTTGTTTGACAATTGATGTTCGCGAATACAATAACGAAATTATATTTATGCATAAAATTATACCAGGGGTCGCAAATCGTTCTTATGGTATTCATGTGGCAAAAATGGCCGGTATGCCTGAATCTGTGGTTGCACGTGCCGAGGTTGTTTTGTCTGAATTGGAAAACGGCGGTAAAAAAACAAATATATCAACAAAACAAACTATCGCAAAAAACGAAAGCAAAACAAAATTGCAAATTCATGATGACGCGCCACAATTATCTTTGTTTGGAGAAAATTGATGTCGTCTGGATGGATTATTTTAGACAAACCAACGGGGGTATTTAGTCGCACTGCTGGTGCGCGTGTCGCGCGTATGTTTGGCGAAAAAAAATTCGGACATATTGGAACACTGGACCCAATGGCAACTGGTATTTTGCCCATTGCGTTAGGTGATGCCACTAAAATGATTCCTTTTGTTCAAGAAATAAATGACGGTGAAAAAGAATATCTTTTTTCTGTGCAATTCGGGTTTGAAACAGATACTTTGGACACCACAGGTCGCGAAATTGCCAGAAATAATATTATTCCATCAGATAATCAAATTCGTGCAGTAATATCTGAACTGGTTGGGGACATAATTCAAATTCCACCGAAATACAGTGCAATACATGTCCAAGGTCAACGCGCATATCGTGCTGCACGCGACGGGATTGAAATAGAAATGCCTGGGCGACAGGTACACATATTTGACATCAAATACAATGGTTTTAATGGCACAGATTGGCTTTTTTCCGTCCGATGTAGTACAGGCACATATGTCCGCAGTATTGCGCGTGATATCGCAAAAAAATGCAACACAATCGCATCTGTGAGCATGATACGACGCGTGTACACAAATGGATTTGGATTAAAAAACGCCACTACACTTGATTTTTTAGAAAATCTGTATAATAATGGTGCGGACATCAAGAGATTTTTGATGCCGTTAGATTTAGGACTGGGGGACATTCCGGTTTTGAATCTGGACGATAAAGACACACAATTGTATAAAAACGGTGGATTTATCACGGTCGCAGCACTCGATTCAATGGTTCGGGTTTATAATGGTTCGGACTTTGTTGGAATTGGTGTTGTAAAAGATAAACAACTGCGTCCACGACGCACAATATAAAAAGGAAATACAATGTCCATTACAAAAGCAAAAAAAACAGAATTGATTAAAGAATTCAAAGTGTCTGATGCTGATAACGGCGGTAGTGCTGCATCCCAAGTTGCAGTTTTGACTGAACGTATTCGCAATTTGACAGAACACATGAAAAACAACCACAAAGACGAACACAGTAAACGTGGATTGTTGTTGATGGTCAATCGTCGTAAAAAATTGTTGGCATATATCAAACGCCGCAACTCTGACGATTACGAGGCTTTGATTAAAAAATTAGGTCTGCGTAAATAACAGATAAAATACCGCCAGTTTTGGCGGTATTTTTTATAAAAAAAAACACATCAACATTTGTTGATGTGTTTTTGTTGTGTGTGGGGACCGGGAGTTAAACATTTTCGGTCGTTGCGGCTTCTGGGTTTTGAGAATCCGCCGGTTGGGGTTCTGCCTCTGGTTTTGTTTCCTCCGCAGGTGTGGGCGTTTCCACAGGTTCCGATTCCGCATTAACCTCTGGTGTTGCTACGGTAACCTCGTCTATGGTGAAAACTTGACCCTGGGGGGAGGATTCTGCTGTTTTGTCATTATTGATAGTCCCCTGCAAATCAGCAATCAATTTATTCAAGTGTTCAACTGTATCCGTGTCATTCAACGCGGTCGCAATTTGTAATGCACCCTGTAAATTACTCAAAGCAGCATCTTTGTTGTTTATTTTCAAATACAATGCAGCACTTTTTTCTGTATACAACATTACATCGCGAGATAATTTTTCACCCAGTTCCATATCTGTTACGCCGTTCAACTGTTCTTTGATAACCTGCATCGCAGATGCATAATCATTGATAGCCTCAACATAATTACCACGGGCGGTATAAGCCTCGGCACGTTCGGAATAAACAGCCGAATCTACCTTGCCATCTGGATGAGATAAAGAGTTTGTATAATCAGCAATCGCACCATCCCAATTTTTTAACCACAAATTCAACTGGCCACGTTTAGCATACAAATCACGCAATGGCACCGCAGAATTTTCGTTTGTCGCAGCGACGACCAATGCATTATTTATATCCACCATTGCGGAGTCAAAATCTTCCATGCGCATTTCCAGTAATGCCTTGTCATAAAATCCCATTACATTTGTCGCATCATGTTCAATCGCAGCATTAAAATCAGACATTGCCTTTTTATAATCACCAATCAACATATATGCCTCGCCACGAGCCAGATATGCAGAATTCGACACAGCACCCGATTCTACAACAGCGGTCAAATCAGCGATTGCGCCTTCGATATCACCAGATTCTAACTTTGTTTTGCCGGAATTAAAATAATCATTTGCCTGCATTAAAACTTCTTCATTTAATGTTGCAGGATTATGAAGCATTCCATGACTGCGTCCCAAAATATAAAATGTCGCAGCGATGAAAAATAAAATTATAAACCAATAAACATAAATTGGTGTAGTCCAACCAGAATTCGTTGTTTTTGTTGCAACTGGCTTTGTTTTTGTGATGTTTTTTTGCATCAGATTTCCCCCCTTGGTTTCTCTTATAATAATAATATTAAAGAGTTTTCAAAAGCAGGTCAATATCTTTCTGATGAACTTTTTCAATTTTTCCAAATTCTAAATTTCCCAATGATAAATTTCCAAATGATTCACGATGTAATTTTTGGACCGGCGCACCACAAGCACGCAGAACTATGCGGATTTCGTTCTTTTTACCTTCGGTCACAGTAATGCGTAATTTATTGTGTCCAATTTCAGAAATTTCCATAGGGCGATATTTTATTCCGTCGATTGTTGCACCACGACGCGCAATATCTAAATCGTGTTTCGTTCCGCCAACACGTGCAACATATGTGCGTGGAATTTTATTAGACGGCAAAGATAACTTTTGAACCAAATCACCGTCATTAGTAAGTAGCAACAAACCCGTTGTTTTATAATCCAGACGACCAACATATCGCAAATGTTTATATTGTTCTGGCAATATATCATAAATTGTCTTGCGTCTACCAGGATCACGCGCAGTCGTCATAACATTTAGTGGTTTGTTAAAAATATATAATTCTGTATTTGATTGTGGTTGTATTTTTTTGCCGTTGACTGTGATAACATCTGTTTCATCATCTATTATTGTTGCAACAGAATCCAGTTTGACATTATTTACCGCCACCACGCCAGACAACACTAACTTTTCGGCATCTCGGCGTGATGCAATACCTGTACTTGCGATAAACTTTGCAATTCTTTGTTTCATTTTGTCACCCGTGATATTGCGATTGGTGCCGCCAATTCTGCACGTAAAATTGTTTTTCCCAAAGACAGCCCACGCGCACCATTTTTATCCAGCGCATCAAATTCATTATTTGAAAATCCGCCCTCGGGTCCGATTAGGATATTTTTCGCACCGATAAATTCATGCGGCAAATCCGCACCATATGCAGCACGTTCGTCGGCAAACACCAATTCTGAAAATGGCAGCTCTGAAAACTTTATTGGCGATGTAATTTCAGGAACACTATTGCGATTAGATTGCTCTGACGCCTCTATCACTATTTTTTTCATACGTTCCCAATTTATATGATTTGCAACTGTGCGTTCCGTAATGACAGGAACAAACCGCCCTATTCCCATTTGCGTTGCCATATTCAGCATATCATCCAATTTTTTTATTGGCGCAAAATACAAAGTTATATCGTTTGACGGATCAGTATGCGATGTTTGATTGCCAATCGCTAAATATTTTTGGTCAGGCGTTAAATTTGCCACATATTCGTTTCCATCACCAAACACCAAACAATCATTTCTGCGCATGACATGAGACAAATAGTGTGCCACTGATTTATCTATTACGATATTTGTGTTTTGGATTATGTTTTTTCCAATAAAAATTCTTGGTATGTTTTTCATAATATTTTTTATTTCTTGATTTATTTAAGGGCTTTTTTCTGATATAATCATAACACCATGGTTGAGAAATTCAATATTTTATCTGCGGGCGGGTCGTCCAAGGGCCTGAACATTTTCAAATCGACGGCGTATAAAGAACACGAAGCCGGTCCGATGGCGCAAGTGTTCTGGATTTTCCGTTGGAACGCGTCTATGTGGTTGATTTGCGCTGTGGCATTTACATTGGCATTTGTTTTAGAACACATGTGGCGATACGGATGGTCACCTGCAACCGCACATTGGGCTGGGTTATTCTTGCGCGATGCATTACATTCGGGGGGCATGTCGGTTATTGCTGCAGTTCCTGGTTGGTTTGCACGCGCGTTGGTTAGACCTGATTTTCCAGCGATTGTACCATTACTTCCTATTATTGTGTTTTATTTTGTTTCTGACGATACATTGACCAAGGAATTTAATCCCCATGGGTCGGATATTTATGATTCTAAATCTTCACGCAAAGCGACTGCCGATGACATTAAAAAAATGGGGCAAAATTGGAAAAATAAAGAAGGGCTATTCAATGGTTTCATGATGGTATTGGGGTATTTCAAGGACGGTAAAAAAACCAAACCATTGATGTTGGATGAAACATTATCTGCGCTGTGCGTTGCGCCTCCGGGGGCCGGAAAAACTGCTGGGGTAGTTGTTCCAACGATTGTTGATTGCGATAATGTGTCAATGATTATCAACGACCCAAAACCCGAATTAAAGCAAAAAACATCTGCGTATCGTGCAACGGTTGGACCAGTGTTCATTATGAACTGGGCGGGACAAGATGACCCTGAACGCGGTATATTTTACCCGTCATGGAATCCACTATCGCCAGAACACGTCCCGTTTGAAACAGAGCAACGCGATTTGTATATTGATACAATTTGCAAGGTTTTGGTACCAGATGCTGGTGGAACATCTGCGGACCCACACTGGTCAATTTCTGGGCGGGCTGGACTGTCTGGATTTTTGCAATACATCGTATCCAAAATAGAGCGCGCCAAGGCAGACGATTATTTTTATGGTCGCTTGCAATCGGGCGAATTTAACCAAGAAGACGCCGATGTTTTATTAGAATATTATTTATCTATGTCCAGCAATCCAAATGCGTATGCAGCAATGGGATTATTGCAACGCGGCGAATTAAACACAATGAACTATGTTCATGTCGGCACATGGAGAAACATTCCAGACGCATGGATTGGGCACGAGGCATCGTTATCTATGATTCTTGATTGGTTAAATGCCGCACAATTGGCAAATGCCGCAGAAATGGAAGAGAGACGCAAACAAGGCGACCAAACTGTCGCGTTTGCCGACCCAATGAAAGATGTATTAGACGATGCTGTGAACGAGGCAGTAGAGTTTGCATACGCGCATCGTTCGGTATTAGAATTGACACAATTAGCAAACACTCCTGATAAAGAACGCGGTTCTATTTTATCAACAATTATGGCGGGATTGGGTGTTTTCCGTAATGCCGCGGTACGCAATAGAACATCACATTCTGATTTCCATTTTGAAGATTTGCGCGGATTGCGCGACCCACGGGATGGAAAAATTAAACCTGTATCTGTATATCTATCTATAAACATGGTTGATGCCCAAGCATTAAATCCAATTACAGGTATATTTATTGAGTTGATGTCGAATTATTTATTGGTGAACACCCCAGACGCAATTAGCTCAAATGGAAAACAACTGGGGCCATATCCGGTATTATTCGTGTTGGACGAAATGCCAAAAATGCAAAAGTTGGATGCCGTTATCCAAGGGCCAGATTTGGGACGCGGACAAAAAATATCTTATTTAATCATTGGGCAAGATTTACACCAAATCCAAGAAAAATACGGTGCGGATGCCGCCGCCACAATTATTTCTACAACGGCCGCAAAAATTGTTATGCGCCAAAATGACCCAGAAACCGCAGACCGCTTTTCAAAAATGATTGGCGATGAAATTAAAAAAGAAAAGAAAAAAGACAAAGACGGCAAAGAAACCGAAGAAACAAAAGCACCAAAGCCATTATATTCACCAATGGATATTTTGACTTTGGGCGAAGGCAAACAAATTATCATATACCAAGGTTGGTACCATAGGCCAATTGAAGCAACCCAGGAACGGTACTTTTTGGGTAAAACCGATATTCAAAAGAAATTACAAGAAAAGGTTAAAATGGGTGAATCTGCACCAATGCCAGAATTTTTGGTACCGAGCCATTGTCGCGCTATGGGATACACGGGACAAATTCGATTCATGGACCCAGAAACCAAAACTATAAAAGTCTTATCTGAATAAAACCCCGATGAAAAAGTTTGGCTTTGTTTTTGTAGTGTGTTTTATATTGTCTGGTTGTGCCAATGTTATGGTTGGACAACTGGATGATGCACGCGAATCTTTTGCAAACAATGATTTTATAGAATCAGCAACACAATTTGCAGATAATAAAAATATATCTGAACAAAACAGTTTAGAATTGTTGATAACAGGGTTAAACCAATTCCAAGCGCAAGATTATCATGCCAGCGATACTACATTTGAAGAATTTAACAAACGAAATATCAACACCACATCAGGCAGTATTTTGCGCGAAGCCACAAATATCATTGCTGGGCGTATGGCATCTGAATATCGGCCATATATGATGGATTCTTTATTTGTGTCGTATTATCAGATTTGGGATGCAATTGGCGATGGTCGGCACGATGATGTACGCGTTATTATAAACCAATCTTATGCACGGCAACAAGAGATGTCGCGCGAATATGCTGATTTAGTCGAAAAAAATTCAGAAAAAAACACACCAGAAAATTCTGAACTGGTATCAAAACTGGAAGAAAACAAGGCTAATTGGGCAGCATACACAGACATTATGAATCCGGCGTTGATGTATTTGGCGGGCATTTGGTTTTTAAATGACGGCGATTTTAATGACGCAGAAACATATCTGAAACGCGCAGTCGGTATGTCTGACGGTAATTCTTATGTCGCAACAGATTTAGATTTATCTGAACAAAAAACAAAACCGACAAACACAACGTGGATATTTATTGAGTCTGGATTTGCACCACGCTTGCGTCAAGAAACTGTATCTTTGCCAATTGTCACAAATAACGGTATTATTTGGTCGGCGGTGGCGATTGCCGTACCAGAATTTGGGCACACTACTGTTTATATCCCAGGTGTAAAACCATTGGCAGATGTAAACGCTATGTTTATGACAGAGTTTAATGAATACAGTATAAATGATGCTTTGCGCGCATTCGCCTCCACATCTGCGCGAACGATTGCACAGTCTGCAGTATATAATTCAGACAGTCCGTATGCGGGACTTTTTGGATTGGGGGCAACTTTATTTTCTGTGGCGACAACCGATGCTGAAATTCGTTCTTGGGTGACCTTGCCAGAAAACATTGGTGTTATGCGAGTAAATACAACTGACTTGATTGGTGGAAAATTAAATGATAAACTGGGGATTAGTTTAGATTTGAAAACATCTGGAAATTATTTAATCTATGTGCGATTGACAGGTAATACCCCAATTGTGCATACGTTCAAAATATAAAACAAAGGAGAAACAAATATGAAAAAATTATTACCGATTGCATTGTGTGCAGTTTTGGCAGGATGTGGGGGAACTCGCGTTGTTGATTTGGATAATCAACAAGAAGTCGCAACGATGCAAGATGTGATGGAATTAGAATATCGTGATTGGGAAAAAACCGCGGCAAATATGACAGATTCTATGTTAAAAGGTAATGCTTTGACAGGCATCAACAAACCAATTATTGCAGTGGCAAATATTAAAAACGATACTATGCAAAGATTTGATACGGATATCTTGATTAAAAAAATCCGTGCGACAATTGTAAAATCTGGGCGCGCACAAATCGCAACAAACTTTACCGGCGAAGATACAACCAGTAATACCGTGCGTGCGACACGCGGAAACGATGAATACGACCAATCTACATTTGCGACCAAGGGGACTTTGGTTGCGCCAAACATGTCTTTATCTGGGAAAATGATTCAACGCAATTTGAAATTGGAATCTGGATGGTTTTCTGCTGTGGATACACGCGTAGAATATTATCTGCAACTGACATTGACTGATTTGAAAACAGGTTTATCCGTATGGGAAGACGAACAACCAATTGTCAAAGAAGGCACACATGCCCCAACATGGTAATTTGGGCCTAACTGGATATTACCAAAGCAAAACACCGACAAAAATGCCGGTGTTTTTTTTCGACGGATAGATGATTAGATACAGATTTGCACCACCCGTATCAATCAAATGGATTTTCTGACTTTTCGTATTCTAAAACAATTGGCAAGTGTTCCCAATGCAGCGCCGTTGCAATCCCACGACGCAAATAACGCGTATATGATTCTGGGATATCTGATGCACCACCAACATTTATTTTGATACGCATTGGATAACGACCAATCTGGCGTGCAAATTTTATTTTCATTGCACGTTTCAACCGCGACATTGGTGGTTGACGTTGTTCCACTAATTTTTCAACAATTCTATTTAACAAACTGGTTGGGACAGACGCCGATGCAATATCGTATTGTTCATAAATTCTTTTGAACATATTTTGGACACCGGTGCTGGTTTCTGCGGATATTGCCAATATCAGGGGCTTTATAATTTGATGAAAAGAATTTGAAAACTGGTGTTTTAATTTTAACAATTTTTCATCACGTTCTGCGACATCTACTAAATCCCATTTATTTAATGCAACACATAAAATTTTGCCAGCATCATAAACGCGCGCCGCAATCGACAAACTTTGATTTTCTATGTTTTTTGTTGCGTCAACAACCAATATCACCACATCTGATTTTTCAATAGAATCCAATGCCTTTAACGCAGACAATGTTTCAACATCGTCGGTCACCCCAGATTTACGACGTAATCCCGCGGTATCCATTATTACAATATCACGACCATAAAATCTGGTTGGGATTTTTACTGTATCCCTGGTAATCCCAGGCGCATCCATAACAATTTGTCTATGTTCGCCCAAAACACGATTTACAAATGTAGATTTACCGACATTTGGTTGACCCAAGACCGCAATTTTTATGCGGTTATCGGATTCTGGTTCTGGGGTTGTGATATCTATATTTTTATCCGATGCGATTTTATCTAAAAATTCATAAATTTCATCGATTCCACGTTTATGTTCCGCAGAAATCATATGTGGCTCGCCACAACCCAATTTATAAAATTCGTTTATATCGGTCAATCTTTTTGCAGATTCTGATTTATTCACCAACAATAATATCGGAGATTTTGTTTTACGATGAATCAATTTCGCCCATTGAATATCCATAGATGTCAAACCAACACGCCCATCAACCACAAACAACACCGCGTCTGCACTTGCAATCGCATCCAGTGCCATATTTGTAGAATCCAGTGCGATTCCGTCGCGCGCATTTTCCAGTCCCGCCGTATCAAACAATTCATATGGACGGTCACGCATTGTGCCACTGATTACATCACGCGTAACACCGGGGCGGTCATGCACCAATGCATCCCGAGAGCCTGTAAGAGCGTTAAATAAAGTTGACTTACCCGTATTTGGGCGACCAGATATAATAACTTTCATCATTTGTTTTTTCCGTTGATTTTTTATAATTATAAAGCAAAAATATAAATAAGCAAATTTTATAGGGGAGGCAAACCATGCTTTATAAAACAAAAAAGTTTTTAACAAATGTTCGCGATGCAATAGTAAACCCTAAAAGTTTTTTCAAAAAGATTGTTGCAGACGGCGATTTAGAAGAATCTATGTTGCGTGCGTTTATTTATGGTCTGATTGGTGGCGTTTTGGTATTGGTGTTTCGTTTGATTGGTGGTGCGACCATTACTATTGGCTCTGTGTTTTCGGCACTGATTATTGTTCCTGTATTGGCGGTGGCTTTATTATTCATAATGGGCGGATTGCTGATGTTGATTTCTGAAATCACAGGTGGCGAACGCGATTGGGAAATTGCTATCAAAGGGTTGGCATCTATATTTTTTATGTATCCGGTAATATTGTTATTGAATTCTTTGGCTTTTAATTGTTGGTCTGTGTGGATTATTAGTGTTTGTGTTGACACTTGGGTTTTATATATGTTATATTGTATATCTGTGTATTGCATGCATGGGGACCGCAAAAACATCATGATTGTGATTGGTATTTTAGCCGTGTTCGTTTTAACACTGTATATCAGCGATTATAGAACCAGTTGGTTTATGTTAAAAAATGCTGGTGCAACACTTTCTTGTTTATTATAAAAATCGGGCGATGCCCGATTTTTTAATATATCGTTATTTTTCTGGACATATTGGGGTGGAATAAAAATTTGCAAATGGAAATTTTTGCATTTATAATGAGTCCAGTTCGCGGAGGGTAATTGTTCATTTTTGCACTTTATTCGTAAAACAACCGATTAGTGTCCAGAGTGTAAAAACGAATGATTTTCTCCGCAAAATCTAAACAAACTTTTAAAAAATGGAGAAAAAAATCATGTTATTTGGTTTATTTAACAAAAATGACAAAGATGTAAATGCTGCACATCCTTTGAATCACCCTGTTGCAGTAGAAATTAAATACGGTGATGAAACATTACGTTTGGAAACAGGACGTATGGCAAAACAAGCGAACGGTGCTGTTTTAGCAACAATGGGCGGAACAATGGTTTTGGCAACGGTCTGTGCAGAAAAAAGCGCTGTCGAGGGTCAAGATTTCTTTCCTTTGACTGTTGATTATCAAGAAAAATTCGCATCATCTGGGCGTATTCCAGGTTCACGCGATAGACGTGAAGGTAAAGCATCGGTCAGCGAAACACTGATTGCGCGTTTGATTGACCGCCCTATTCGTCCATTATTCCCAGACACATTTAAAAACAAAGTTCAAATCATTGCCCAGGTGTTTTCTTATGATAAAAAGAATCAACCTGATATCGTTGCTATGATTGCATCATCTGCGGCTTTGGCTTTGTCTGGCGTTCCTTTCCAAGGGCCAATTGGTGCGGCACGTGTTGGTTATATTGATGGCGAATATGTTTTGAATCCGTCTCGTCGTGATGTTGATACACGTTCTGAAATGGATTTGGTTGTTGCCGCTACGAAAGATGGCGTGTTGATGGTCGAATCTGAAATTGGTGAATTAGACGAAGAAACAACATTGGGCGCTGTTAAATTCGGATTTGATGCGCAACAGGCTGTTATTGATGCGATTAACGAATTGGTTGCAAATGTTGGTAAAGAACGTTGGGAAACCCCAGAACATTCCGAAGAATATATTGCAATGGAAAAAGATTTTGCTGGGTTTGAAAAACAAATTACTGATGCTTTGTTGATTAAAGAAAAACTGAATCGTTTGGAAACATTGGCAGAAATTCACTCTGCGGCCAAATCTCGCATTGCTGAATTATTCCCAGAAACAACAACTGCTGTATCTACATTGGAATCATGGGCTGATGAAATTGTAGAATCTTTGACTGCAAAAATTATGCGCGGCAATATCTTGGCAGGAAAACCACGTATTGACGGTCGCGATACCAAAACTGTGCGTCCAATTGAAATTGAATTGGGTGTATTACCACGCGCACACGGGTCTGCGTTGTTCACACGTGGCGAAACCCAGGCTTTGGTGTCTTTGACATTAGGTGGCGGCAAAGATGCTTTGCCAATTGAAAGTTTGGACGGTTCCGAAGAACGCGATTTCATTTTGAATTATAATTTCCCAGGATATTCCGTTGGTGAAGCCAAAGGTTTAAAATCGCCCGGACGTCGCGAATTGGGACACGGTAATTTGGCATGGCGTGCATTACATCCAATGATGCCAAGTCGCGAAAAATTCGATTATGTCGTACGTGTATGTTCCGATATTTTGGAATCTAATGGTTCTTCTTCTATGGCAACAACATGCGGCGCAACATTGGCCATGATGGACGGCGGTGTGCCATTAACACGTCCAGTTGCCGGTATCGCAATGGGATTGATTAAAGAAGGCGACGATTATGCAATCTTGACCGATATTTTGGGCGACGAAGACCATTTGGGCGATATGGACTTTAAAGTCACAGGAACCAAAGACGGTATCACAGCGTTACAAATGGATATCAAAATTACATCTATTACTTTTGATATTATGAAACATGCTTTGGCCCAGGCAAAAGACGGTCGTATGCATATTTTGGGTAAAATCGAAAATGCAATTTCTGCACCACGTGAAACAGTGTCTGAATTTGCACCACAAATTTATGCAATCAAAATAAATCCGGACAAAGTACGTGAAGTTATCGGCAAAGGTGGTTCTGTTATCCAGGCTTTGGTTCGCGATACTAATACGACAATTGATTTGGACGATGACGGAAATGTTAAAATTTTGGCAACAACCAAAGAAGATGCAGATGCGGCTATCCAACGCATCAAAGACATTGTCGCAGAACCCGAGGTTGGCAAAATTTACAAAGGTGTTGTGAGTGGCGTTAAGAACTTTGGTCTGTTTGTGAAATTCATGGGAAACAATGAATCCATGGTACACATTTCTGACATCACAGGAAAACACCTGAAAAGCATTGAAGATGCTAAATTGAAGGAAGGCGATGAAGTTTGGGTCAGATTTGATGGCACAGACGAACGCGGAAAAACTCACCTGAGCATGAAAGGTATTGACCAAAAAACAGGTGAAGAAATTAAAAAGTCTTCAAAATAAAAAATAAAAACAAGCCCACCCAGATGGGCTTGTTTTATAAACAAAGGATTTACAATATGGATTTAAACGAAATGATGGCCCAGGCGCATGAATTGCAAGCAAAAGTGACTGCGGCCCAAGATAGTTTAGGCAAAATAGATGTCAAAGGTATTGCTGGTAATGGCGCGGTTATTGTCGACATGACCGCAAAATACGATGTTCAAAATGTTATCATATCTGATGAAGCGATGAAAAACACACCAGAAAACCTTGCAAAAATCGTCGCACAAGCGTTTATTGACGCCAAGGCAAAAGCAGATGCCATTATCGACAAAACGATGTCTGACGCGACCCAAGGCGTCGAATTACCGTTTTAATAGTTATTCAAAAAAACACCCGACAAAAAGTCGGGTATTTTTATGTTTTATTTATTATTTGGTTTTGCGGGCGCAACGATGATTGATTTCGTTCTTTCATCCGGTTTAGATTTTGATTCTAATGTTCCTGCATCACCAATTATTTCCATAATATGCGCAAATAATTCAGGGATTGCATCACGACCTTGGGCCAAAACACGTTTACGCCCCTTGGTCATAACGGAAATTTTAACCTTGTCACCATCTGCCAAAAATTCAAAAACCTTTTTCAGTTTGATTTGCAAGTCATTTTCTTCAATAAATGGTTTGACCCACACATCACGCATTTCTATTGTTTTTTGGTTTTTTCTAGCCTCGGATGCGCGTTTTTTCTGTTCGTATTTATATTTGCCATAATCCATAATCTTGACGATTGGCGTGTCGCCATTAGCGTTTATTTCCACCAAGTCTAACCCGGCGTTTTCTGCCATTTCCAAGGCATTTGCAGTCGGCATAACGCCCATATTTTGCCCGTCAGAAGTGATAACTTGGACAGATTTTGCAAAAATCCGATTATTTATGCGCGGACCGTTATCGCGCCGATTGTCACGGTTATTCATATTAGGTTTAATTTTAGGCTCCTTTGTATTACTTGGTGATAATTATTGAATAAAATTATTGGTTTTTCAACATATTTTGCAATTCTTGTAATGAAGTCCAAACATCGCGTTTCGCAGACGGTTTTAACAGTAAATAATTCGGATGATAAATTGGCATTACGGGGATTCCCGCCGCATTTTCACATAATTTACCATGCCCTGTTGCCAATTTAACATCTGCAATTGCCAAGGCCGGTGTTGCCCCAAGGGTTAAAATTACACGCGGCGATAAAAATTCTAACAAACGCGACACAAATGGTCGTGCCAATGATAATTCTTCGTCCGTTGGCGTTCTGCCACCGGGGGTGCGCCAAAATACAACTGGAACAATGGACACCATATCACGCGACATACCAATTGCCCCCAACATTTTGTCCAGTAAATCACCAGACGCCCCAGATAAAATTTTGCCAGACACATCATCTTCGGCCCCAGGAACATCTGTCACAATAACCAGTCCGTTTGGACTTTTTGCAATGTTTGGGAAAACAGTCTGGGTCGCAGCACTGCGCAACGGATGATTTAATTCTGCAATCATACGCAATAACCCGTCAATATCTGCCGGACGCAAAGCCATAGAATCTGCAGTTTCTTGGGTAATTGTACAAGATGGTGCAATTGGTGGAACAATCGCCACAGGTTGATTGGCAATTGTATTCGTTTTTGTGTCTGGATTTTTTTGTTCGTTCACAACAGAAGCCGCAGCCCACTTGGCACGCAACGCACATGGAACATCTGTAATTTCCCATTTCACACCAGCCAAAATCAAATCATCAATAGTGCAATCGTTCATTTTTTTATGTTTCCTCTTGCTTTTAGGGTTTTCATAGTATAAAATAAACCACGAGTAACAAAAACTCAAGGGAGTATTTTCATGAAAGTAAAAAACTTTGCTTTGTTGGCGGGTGTTGCAGGCATGTTGGCCGCTTGTGGCGGTTCCAGTGTCGTTGAACCAGCTGACTTGAACGATCAACGCGTGTTCTTCGCATTTAATTCTTCTGAAGTTTCCGAAGAAGCCAACAATATGTTGTTGGGTCAATCTTTGTATATGAAAAATCACGAAGATGTTAAAATCCAAATTGCTGGAAATTGCGACGAACGTGGTTCCACAGAATACAACTTGGCATTGGGCGCACGTCGTGCAAACGCAGCAAAAACTGTGTTAGTCAATGACGGTATCGATGCGAAACGTATTTCTACAATTTCTTATGGTAAAGAACGTCCTTTGGTTAAAGGAACGGGCGAATCCGCATGGAAATGGAATCGTAACGCAACAACAACTGTTAAATAATAGTTGATCAAAGATTCGAAAAACACCGACAATTGCCGGTGTTTTTTTATTTACGAGCACAACAATAAAAAAAACAAAAAAGCCGGTGTTTGCCGGTCTTTTTTAACATTTTTATTTAATTAGTTTTGCAAGTAATTCTTGTAATTCTGGGCGACTGGAAAATTTTAGAATAATTTGCCCTGCCCCGCCACGACGTTCAACCAATTTTGCCGGTATTTTTAATGATTTTTGAATGTCGCTTTCTATTTTTTTCACTTCTGAATCAGGGATTGTTTTAGATGTATATTCCCGGCTTTTACCGGCCCTTTTTACACTTTTTACCCTTATAGCCACATCCGCAACCGACATTTTATTTTCTATAATGTCACGCGCCAATTCTTCTGGGTTTTCTGCAACCGCAATTGTTCGCGCGTGGGACGCCGATATTTTTCCGTCTGACACCATTTGGCGCACAGATTCTGGCAAATCAATCAAACGCATCGCATTACGAATATAACTTTCAGATTTGCCGATTAAACGCGACACATCCGCCATGTCATAACTGCATTTATCTATTAAATTTTTGTACGCCGCCGCCTCTTCTATTGGATCCAGATTTTCGCGTTGCACATTTTCAATCAAAGCAATTTCCATTGCGTTATTGTCATCTAATTTTTTTACAACCGCCGGTATTTCTGTCAATCCGGCCAATTTAGAAGCACGAAAACGACGTTCGCCCGCAACAATTTCATAATTATATGAACGTCCCGATACAGCACGCAAAAGAATCGGCTGTAAAACGCCCTTTTCTTTGATAGACGCCGCCAAATCATTTAATTCAGCATCTTTGAAAGTTTTGCGCGGCTGGTCTGGATTCGCACCAATTTGCGTCAACGGTATTTGTTTAATAACAACACGTTCACCACCTGTTAAAATAGAAATATCTGGAATTGTCCCCATACCAGCCTGGATATCTGCCAAACCACGTCCTAAACCAAATTTTGACGACATTTTACTCTCCCTGTTGTTCTAATTTATTCACAATCTCGGTTGCGACACGCAAATAACTCTGTGCGCCAGTTGAATTAAAATCATAAAACAATGCAGGCTTGCCATGGCTGGGAGCCTCGGACACACGAACATTACGTGGTATCACAGTTTTAAATACCGTATCACCGAAAGTTTTACGAACATCATCTTCCACATCACGCGTCACAGAATAACGTTTATCATACATAGTCAACAGCACACCTAAAATACGCAAATCCGGATTCCATTTTTGTTGAACTATATTGATAGTACTAACAAGTTGGCGAATACCCTCCAACGCAAAAAATTCGCATTGTAATGGGATTATAACACTATCCGCCGCATTTAACGCATTTAATGTCAAATGCCCCAACGCAGGCGGACAATCCAATAAAATAAAATCATAATACCCCAGCACAGGTTGCAACGCATCACGCAATCTATACTCGCGATTTTCTACATCCAACAAGTCAACCTCGGCCCCGGCAAGTTCTATACCGGACGGCAACAAATGCAAATTCGGAACAGCCGTTGTCAGAATATTATCCGTAATACTTTCTGTCCCCATAATTACACCATAAACATTTTGTGGATATTGCGCACGCACAAAGCCCAAGCCAGTTCCGGCATTACCCTGTTGGTCCAAATCAATCAACAAAACCTTTTTCTTGATAGCAGCCAACGATGCGCCGATATTTATTGCAGTTGTGGTTTTTCCCACCCCGCCCTTTTGATTTGCAAATGCGATTATTCTTGTCATAAAAAACACTTCCTTTCTTGTCGGCTTGATGATTGGCGATTTTTCCGATTCGGTCAAGCAATATAAAAACACCACACAAAAATTGCGCATTTTCAAAAAGTTATCAACAATTTCATATGAAATAATTATTTTTTCACAAAAGCCGCCCTGCCCGGTATTTTTTGTCTTTTATGCAAAAACAACCGGCGTTTTTTTAACACACATATAAAAAACACCCTGTTTTCAATTTGTTATATATTATTTCACATGAAACCACCGGCATTTTTTGTGTTTTTTATCAAAAAGACCGGTATTTTTCAACATTTAGAATAAAACCATCACCGGTTTGTGACGGATATAATTTAAAATCAAAGTTATATTTTTGTTTAGCAACCGCAACTTCTTCCAAAACATGGACACCTTTTAACAAAAACAAAGAACCACGAACAGGGCGCACATAATCCAAAATACGAACCAGAGGCGCAAACGCACGCGCAGTAAACACATAATTTTTATTCTTGTTCAAACCAGCAATATAATCTTCGACCCGACCATGATATATCGTCAAATTATCTAGATGCAGTTGGTTTTTAACCTCGGTTAAAAAATTCACCTTTTTAGCAATAGATTCTATACAAACAACACGCCACCCCAGTATTGCCAAAACAACCCCAGGGAACCCAGCCCCAGAGCCTAAATCTATTATATTTGCATTGTGCGGTAAAAAATTTGCAATCTGGGCCGAATCGGCAAAATGACGTTCATCAATATTGTCCAAAGTGCTGGGCGCAACCAGATTCATGCGCGACGACCATTCGCGCAACAAATTTTTATACAGTTCAAATTTATCTTTGTTTTCCATAAAAAATATTTTATCATATAAGAATCATGAAACCAATAAAAACATTTTTATTCGTGTCGGGGGGAGCACTTGCCGTATTGGTGGCTGCTTTTTTATCGAACACACAAAAATCAGCAGTACAAACCGCTGGGAAAATACCAACAACAAACTATGGCGCTTTTTTGGCTGCACAACATGCGTTGCACACCAATAATTTTGACCGAGCAAACGAGTTTTTGGGTCAAATTAGCGATGACGCGCATGAATACAAATCCGTTGCAGAAATGCGTATTTTAACAGATTTTTTAAATGGTGTTATTCCGAGCGACATTACCGAATTAAAAAAACAAAAAAACATTACATCGCGCATAATCGTTGATGCGAATTTGGTGCAAAATGGTAAATGGTCTGATATATACGCGAAACACAAAAACGACAATATGCGGTTGATGGCCCCGTTTCGTATTTGGGGCGGTGTTGCAAATAATTATATCACAAAAAGTTTCAATTTTATAGATTCTTTGGGGACAAATCCGTCATGGCAAGCGTTTTTGCGCGGTCAAGTTTATGCTGAACAGGGCAGGGTAGAAAAAGCAACGGCGGCATTCGACAAGGTTAAACCAGAATTTTTGAATATAAATGATTATTTGTATTTAATGTCTTTTTACAAGCATAATAATTTAACATCCCAGGCAAATATTTTAAGAACTAAATTCACGACAAAACCTGGCAGTATGTTTATGATTGGGTATAACGATATTCCAGATTGGTCTGTATTTGCCGGGTACAAAAACCAGTTAGCATTTAACTTGGTTCAAACCGTTTCTCATACCCAGGCGTTGACAGATTCCGACATGTCGTTGATTTTGTTACAGTTTGCTAGAAACGTGGCTGATAAAAACCAAATTCAGTTGGATGCTATCAATTATCATTCTGGGTTGTATATGATGGCAAGTGCAGGGAATTATGATAAATACTTTTCAAAGATAGAACAATCCAGTCCATATTATCCGTTTGTAAAATTGCGTTTAGCAGAATTAAACCACAATGAATCTGATGTACGCAAGGCTGTTGCTGCACAACCTTTGTTTATGCCGGCTGTGAATTTATTGGTCGGATGGCAAACACAAAAGGGTGACAAACGCGGCGCATTACGCACAATAGACACCAGTTTGAACAACACGGACATTTCAACATCCGCCAAGGCATATTTGTATAAAATGCGGGCCGAGGTGAATTTCATATTTGAAGATATATCTGCATCACAGCAAGATATTGACGCTGCAACAATATTGTTAGAAAAACCAGACCCAGATATTTTCAGTATCCAAGCGCGAATCTGGGCGGCACGCAATGACAATTTAGACAAGGCATATTCATACAGTTTGGCATTGGTTCAATTTGCGCCGTCTGACATGTGTACTTGGGACACATTGGGATATGTTATTCGCGCCCGCGAAGGGTTGGATGCCGCGTTAGACATTATGGAACGCGTTGGCGAAATATCCAATTCTTGTTCAGCATTATTTGAACATTTGGGCGATATGTACGCTGAAAATGGCGATAAAAAATTAGCACGCGACGCATACGCACGCGCAATAGAATTATCTGATGATGGATTATCTGTAAAACCAACATTGGAAAAGAAATTAAAAAAGGTTCAATAAATGGAATTTCAAACAGTTGGTATTATTGGTGCCGGTGCATGGGGAACCGCATTGGCGATAAATATTGCACGTGGCGGAAAACGTGTTATTTTATGGTCTTATGATGGGAAACACAAATGTTTTGATGGTGTTGATGTCCCTGAAAATTTGACATTAGTGGCAGATCCACACGATATAGAAAATACAGATGTATGGTTGGATGTTGTGCCTGCGTCTTATTTTCGTGAAACAATAAAAAAATTTGTTGGTGTTTATAAAAATCAACCGATTATTATTTGCACCAAGGGTGCAGACAGCCGGACACACGAATTTATGTCTGAAATTTTAAAGGAAGAATTGCCAAACTGCGTCGATTTTGGTGTATTATCCGGCCCACAGTTCGCGGCCGAGGTTGCACGCGGTTTTCCAACAGGTTCTACATTAGCAGGAACTGAACACACTTTGATGGCGGGCAGGGCGATTTTGAATCTGAGCCAACTGGATGAAACAGATGATATAATTGGCGCACAAATATGTGGCGTTGGTAAAAATGTTATCGCATTGGTTGCGGGCTTTTTATCCGTCAAAACATTTGGCGAAAACGAACGCGCAATGGTATTCACACAATGTTGTAATGAAATCATCAATGTAGGATTGACAATGGGTGCAAAATTGCGCACTTTCACTGGGTTGTGTGGATTAGGCGATTTGTTTTTGTCTGCAACATCTACAACCAGCCGAAATTTTTCTGGGGGCGTTGCTATCGCCAAGGGTGAAAAATTGGTCGGAACTGTTGAGGGTGTTTTTGCTTTTGATACTGTTTTGACTCGTGCTGAAAATTTGGGTGTAAAAATACCGGTATTGGCCGGCATAAAGGAAGATATGGGATTATAAAAATACCGGCAAAAAACAATCTTTTTTTACCGGCATATCACAATAATCATAATTGGAATAGGTAATAAATATACCCACCATACGCAATCAAGAATAAAAATCCTGCCCAACGCGGGATTTTTTGATATAAACCACATATTATCATTGCCAATGTTGTGGCCACCATAATCCAAAAACTGGTCCATAATTGTGGAACAGAAACTGATTTGTACAGTCCCATTGCGCCAACAATTACAAATACATTTGCAATATTACTGCCAATTATATTGCCGTATGCAACCGCACTTTGTTTATGTATCGCCGCAACAAAAGACACCGTCAATTCTGGCAACGATGTTCCAAACGCCACCAATGTCAATCCCAACACAGATTCTTTTACACCCCACGAAAGCGCAATCCCAGTTGCGGATTCAACCAATAAATTTGCACCATATACAATTGCCGTAATTCCCAGTACCGATAACAAGCATAATACCCAAAAGGGAGTTTCTTTTTTATGTGGCAAATGTTGCGTTTGGGGGGCTGGGGACTTGTCATAACAAACAACAAAATATCCCAATATAAACAAAATAAAAAACACACCAATGCCAGAATCTAATCGTCCAAACCACATCACCAGTCCCAGCATCAAAACAGATATTATTAAAAACAAACCATCACGGCGAAAACCGGACTTGTCTATTATTACAGGAGATATGGCAGCCGAAAGTCCTAAAATAAACAAAATGTTTGAGATATTACTGCCAATAATGTTACCAAATGCAATTCCAGGCACCGGAGGATTAGCGGATAACGCACTCAGTGACGCAGACAATTCTGGCAAAGATGTGCCAAATCCCATTAAAACAATACCGACAACCAATGGAGGTAAACGCAAGCGGTTGGCCAATTTTATACCGCTGTTGACCAAAACCTCGCCACCACCGACCAACAATGCCAATCCTAAACAAAACATTAAATAAATCATTTTAATCCCCCCGTGCATAAATCGCATTTATTTGATTGCACAGGGGTATTTTATCATTCATAGCGTAAACTATCAATTGGATTTAATTTCGCGGCCTTGATTGCCGGAAAAACACCAGAAGATAATCCTACGACAACCGCAACAGTCACAGATAACACAACTGGCCAAATACTGAGTGGAACATTATATCCCAACCAAAAACGACCGACACCTTGGGCCAACAATTCCCCCAGCAACAGACCAGCCATTGAACCTATGAAAGAAATTAAAACAGATTCTGACAAAAATTGCGTGATAATATGTTTTTCACGCGCCCCGATGGCCTTGCGCACACCAATTTCACGCGTTCTTTCAGCCACAGACACCAACATCATATTCATAATACCGATTGAACCAACCAACAGAGATACAGCCGCAATTGCAACCAACAGCAATTTAATATATCCCGTGACAGTTGACATTGTTTCCATAACCTGTTTCATATCTGTTATTTGAAAATCGTCGTCTTCGGTATCTTTCAAACGATGACGAGAACGGAGTAGGGCGCTTATTTGTTCTGTTGCGATATTATTATCAGCATCTTGATATAATTTCAAAACAATAGATTGCACGGCCTTTGGGAAACGACTGCCGGACAAACGTTTTTTCAGCGTTGTAATTGGAATCAAAACCAAATCATCAGAACTGCCCATTGCTGAATCGCCTTTGGCCTTGGTAATACCGATAATAACGAACGGAGTGTTTTGAATTCTGATAACCTGGCCGACGGGGTTTGCCGGCATCCCCAGTTCTGATGCGGTTTCTGGGCCAATAACCGCGTATGTTGATGCGTTTTGCACAGCGTCTTGGTCAAAAAATGTTCCGTACTCAACCTCTACATTTTGAACGGTTTGATAATCAGGATATACACCTATCATTGATGTGGACCAATTTTTATTGCCGTACACAACCTGGGCACCGGATGTCTGCATTGGGGTCACAGCCGCAACATCAGGCAATTTCGCAATAAATTCTGCATCATCTGTTGTCAGTGTTTGTTTGTTCCCAGCACGAACACCCGCCACACGCGCGGCACCAGCACGAATAACAATTGTATTTGTTCCCAATGACGAAAACTGGTCGTTGATAGATTGTTGCACTGTTTCACCAACTGCAACCATTATCACAACCGCCATAACACCGATAATAATACCCAATACTGTCAAAAAAGAACGCAGTTTATTGCCACTGATTGACAACCAAGATTCCTTCATAATATCGTTAAAGGTCATTTTCTACCCCTTTTTGATTTTGGCATTAAATCAGATTCATGTAATGGAACCTTGCCATCGTATGTCACGCGACCATCGTAAATATGAATCAATCTGTCTGAATATTTTGCAATATCAAATTCGTGAGTAATCATTACAATTGTGATACCCATATCATGATTTAATTTTTTGAAAAACTGTAAAATTTCATTTCCCATTTTAGAATCTAATGCACCGGTCGGTTCGTCAGCCAAAATCAGTTTCGGTGTTCCCGCCAAAGCACGCGCAATCGCAACGCGCTGTTTCATACCACCAGATAATTGTGTCGGCAAATATGTTTCAAAATCAGATAATCCCACTAATTTCAACATTTCACGCGCCTTGGCCACGCGTTCAGACATTGGCAAACCACGATACATCAATGGCAACATTACATTATCTAATATGTTTCTTTTGGATAGCAAATTAAAATTCTGGAATACAAATCCAATATATTCATTACGAACAACCGCCAATTCATCTGGGGTCATTGTCGATATATCACGACCATATAATTCATATGTGCCAGATGTTGCACTGTCCAGTGCGCCAATGATATTCATACATGTTGATTTTCCGGAACCCGATGGTCCCATAATTGATACAAATTCGCCAGATTTAATATCAAAAGTTATATCAAACAACACCTGTTGCGTGCCACCGATTTCCAATGGAAAACTTTTACATATTTTATTTAACGATATTACGTGTGGTTGCGATGCCATATTTTTCACCATTATCTTGGTCCGCCACCCATTGGACGAGAACGCATTGTTGATTTTTTAATAGATGATTCTTGACCGACACGACCAACAATTATTTTATCGCCGCTTTGGATTTTATCAGATACGATTTCTGTTTCAGTTGCGGTGACTAAACCTTTTTCAAACGGGACAATTACAACCTGTTTATCACGCAAAATTGCCAAATGGTCTGATGTAGAAACTTTTGCCGCCGATGGTTCAATATTTTCAAAAGAACGAACCAAGAACGCAGAATTTTGTGCTTTCCATGTATCTTCGGCACGACTGACGACAATTGTCACGAACGCCGTCATCCCCGGCATCAATAATAATTTTTCGTTATCAACATCTATTACCACAGTATAAACAACGACATTAGATGTTGTTGTTGGTGATAATCTGATTTGACGCACAACCCCAGCAAAAGTATCCCCAGGATATGCATCAACCGTAAAATGCACTGCTTGGCCTTGCTGAATCATACCGATATCGGCCTCGCTGACAGCAGTTTCAATTTGCATTTTTGTTAAATCTTCGGCAATTTCAAACAAGTCTGGTGTTTGGAAAGACGCGGCGACAGTTTGACCTTTATCAACCTTGCGCGATATAACGGTGCCATCAACCGGCGATGTAATGGTTGCGTATCCCAGATTTGTGACGGCCTTGTCGTATTGAGATTGCGCGCGAATAACCGAAGATTGCGCCTGTTCATATTGGTTTTGCGATTGTTCCATTTCTGCACGCGCAATAAAACCATCTGCATATAAACTTTTGTTGCGAACATAATCACTTTTTGCCAAATTCATTTGTGATTTTGCAGAATCTAATGCAGCCTGGGCCTCGGTCACAGACGCTTGTAATACAGACGGTTCAATTTTCAATAATATATCACCCTGTTTCACCTTGGAATTATAATCAACATATAATTCTTCGATTGTGCCAGATACCTGGGAACCAACACTTACAGTATTCACAGGCATTATTTCACCAGTTGCGCTGACCACTTGTTCTAAATCACCACGCGTAATGTTCACAGTGACAAAATCACCTTTGTTTGATTTTTTTGACGCACCACCACAAAGTAAAAACACCAACACAGCAACAACTATGATAATCAAAGACCACCATTTATGACGCAATGGCCATGATAAAATTTTTTTAATTTTGTTTAGCATCGTTCTCTCCGTCTAATTTTGATTGAATATCACCAATTGCCAGCGCAACCGCTGCACGTTTTACATACAAATCGTATTTCGCCGCATTGTTTTGATTGCGCGCATCTATTAAATCTGATTGTGCCTGTTGCCAATCCAACATTGTTGCACGACCAACCTTGTACATTCCAGATGTGACGCGTTCGCTTTCTGTTGCAGATTTTAATAAAGCCGCCGTTTGTTCCAAAACTGTTTTTGCGGTTTTATAATTTTGATATGCCGTGAACACATCCATCATCGCATTATTTTTTACCGCACGTTCGTTTTCCACTGCATTGTCATAGTTCGCATTTGCCGCACGCAAACCATACATATTTGCAAAACCGGCAAATATCGGCATAGACGCACGAATTCCAATAGAACCACCTAAATCATTACTGCTGGGACTGAAAGTATCGACAAAACGGTCATCACCCCATCCCAAAGATGCAGATGCAGAAATTGACGGCAAATTTTTCAAAAATGCACTGGCGCGACGATTCCAAGCCGCATCTTTGTTCGCACTGGCACGCAATAAATCAGGACGTTTTTTACGCGCAATTTCTATCAATTTATCGATATCTTCACTTTCTGCATCACTGCCAAAACTGGATGGCATATCTGCAATTACGATTTCTTGGTTTGCAGGAAATGATAATTTCGTAAGTAATGTTCCCTTGGTAATTTCACGGTTGTTTTTTGCGCGTTCTAGTTGTAATTCAGCAGACGCAAGTGTTGTATCGGCACGATAAACATCCGCCTTGGCAACAGCACCAGCCTTGAATTTTTTATCGGCAGTATCTTTTGCGGTTTGTGCAACCTTTAACGCCATATCCGCCGCAGTCACATTTGCATCTGCATTTAACAACTCATAATACGCGCCAATCACAGAATAAACATAATTTTGTATCGTTTCATCGTAATCAAACCCAGCCGCACGATATTGCGCCAATGTCGCAGCAAAATCTGTACTGCGTTTACCAAAATCAAAAATCAAATAAGATGCAGATAATGACGCACTGTAATTCCAATCTTGCCATCCGGTTTGAACATTTGGACCAGTTGTATTTTTACTGGTATAATTTTTACCCGCAGATATCCCAGCAGACAAACTGGGCAAATATGACGAATATCCAGCATTTTTATTAAAGTGTGATGCACGATATGATGCGTATGCCGCCGCAGTTTGCGGATTACGACACAGCCCTAAATCTACAACTTGTTGTAATGTTAAAACAGTATCTGGGACTGTGCGAATTGTCGCGCAATCATCTGCTGCAAATGCCGCATACGGCAACATTGCAAAAAACAACCAATATTTCTTCATAAAAACTCTCTCCCATCATTATATGCCATTAAAAAATCATCTGTATGGCACAACAAATTCGTTAGAAATGATATCATAAATCGGGCATTTTCGCAATTAAAAACGATTTATTTTCACATGTATATTTTCAAAAAAATTTATGTTGCAAAGGATTATTTTTTTGTTTACTATGCAAACACACGAAAGAAGGCCAGGTGGCAGAGTGGTTATGCAGAGGACTGCAAATCCTTGGATGCCGGTTCGATTCCGACCCTGGCCTCCAATTTTTCCGAAATGATTACAAAACTAATCCTGACAAATTTTAGAAATCACAAAACATCGCGCGTTGATGTAATGGGCGCAAAAAACATCGTTATTGTTGGCGAAAATGGGGCTGGAAAAACCGCTGTTTTAGAAGCAATATCTATGTTGTCTGGCGACAAGGGTATGCGTGGTGCCGATATGTCAGATATTGCTTGTTTTAATGGCGACGGTGGTTTTTCTGTATTTGGCGAAATAGCAACCGGGGATTTAATATCTGTATATTTTAATCATGGCGATAATAATCGACATGCAAAAATCAACAACGAAAATGCAAGTCTGAGTGATTTAGGAAAATTATTGCGGATTGTATGGATTTCTCCAAAGGAAGACCGATTGTTCGTTGATGCGATTGCGGATAGACGCACTTTTTTCGACAGATTGGCAAGTAATTTTGATTCTTCGCACATTGGACGCAGTGCAAAATTTACAAAATTATTATCTGAACGCGCTTTTGCATTGAAAAGTGGCGCAGACATACATTGGTTAGATGCATTGGACGACCAATTAGCCGGTGTGGCGGTTGCGGTGGCGGCTGCACGAGTTCAATACGCTGGGCAAATAAATTTTTTCTTGGAATCTTTTAGCGTGTCTGTGGACGGTTTTATTGAAAAAATGATAATCGACGGTATTCCAGCGGCCCAAGTTGAACGGGAATACAGAAATTATTTGGCACAAAACCGCGAATTGGTTTCTGACAAAATGATTCTGGACGGTCCACACAAATCAGATTTTGGCATGTTCAACAATAAATTACAATTACCAGTTAAACTTACCAGTACAGGGCAACAGAAAAATGCTTTGTTTGATTTAATTTTGGCACATACCGATTTACTGCACACAAAAACAAAACAAGATTGTATTGTTTTATTAGACGAGGCCGCAGCACATTTAGACGCAGGTGCGCGCGCAAAAATCTTTAACAAATTAAACGAAACACATACGCAAGTTTGGGCAACTGGGTTGGATGCAAATTCTTTTATAGATGTCCCCGAACCTTTAATTGTCACTTGCATGGATGGTGAAATTAGTTCTATAATCCATCAGAAACAAGAGATTTGATATGGCAAAAATAGATTACCAATTATTGCTGGATAACGCTTTGAAATCCGTGGTCAAAGACGCACTGATTCACGCACAAATAAATGGACTGGGTGATGGTTCACACTTTTTCATTACTTTCAAGACACGTGATATGGGCGTTCAATTGCCGGACTTTTTGCGTATGCGGTATCCGGACATTATGACGATTGTATTGCAATATTCTTATACTAATTTACATGTTTCTGACAAAGAGTTTGGTGTGCAATTGACATTTGATGGGCGGCCGTTTTTTATCCGCGTTCCTTTTTCTGCATTGGTTGAATTCAAAGACCCATCGGTTGATTTCATTTTGACATTTCAACATAAATCATTGCCAGAATCTGCTGATAATGATATGGAATTGCCATTGGATGAAAACAAAAATTCTGTACCTGATGATAAACGCGTTGTATCTTTGGACGAATTTAGAAAGAAAAAACAACAATAACATATATCATATGTTATGCGTTTATTTTTATACATCACAAAAATTAAAGTTATTTATTGAAAATTTCGCCGCGAAAATCAGGGTCGCCCAAAAAATTATAAGAGCAACGATATGCGCACAAATTTGCACATTCGGTCGTATCACGAAATTCACCACGATACACCCATTTTGTTGGTGTCTTTTTATGAATATCAGTAGTTGTAGCAATTATTTTACACCAACAATGCGGCCCACGAATTTGTGCCTCGGTAAACAAGCCATCTTGAAAAAATTCGTTACATGTACTGGTTCCCAATACGTTCGTTTCATCGCGATAAAAAGCGCGCCAATCCCCAGGGTTTAATCCAGCAGCATGATTTTTAGTACTTTCGTCCAATTGATAATATCCGGAACTAAACTTAAACCAATCTATTCCCGTATCATCAACATATTGCGGCATTTTATCTGTTAACACAGTCGGCACAGCATTACCATACTCGTCATATTCTGCCATCGCCGGCATACAAAACAACGCAAATAACATTACAATTATTTTATTTTTCATAATTTGTATTATATCACAAAAAAACAAATAAAAAAAGGGCATAAAGCCCCTTTTTTATTCACGAACGAATTCATTATAATTTTGCACGAACCTCGGTCACTTCGTAACATTCGACACGGTCGCCTTCTTTGAGGTCGTTATATTTATCGAAACTCATTCCGAATTCGACACCACCAGACACCTCTTTAACTTCGTTCTTTTCACGACGCAATTCACCAATTTTACCGTCGTAAATCACAACATTATCACGCAACAAGCGAACAAAAGCATCTTTTTTGATTGTACCTTCGGTCATACGACATCCAGCAACACGAGTTCCCTTGCCAACTGTGAACAATGCGATAACATCTGCATAACCAATAAAGTTTTCTTTGTGTTCTGGTGCCAATTTCCCAGACAAAATTTCTTTGATTTCATCAGTAATGCGATACACAACACTGTGATAACGAATATCAACGCCATTATTACGCGCCATATCACGCACAGCACTGTCTGCACGAACATTAAATGCGATAATTACAGCACCTGATGCCGTCGCCAATCTGATATCACCTTCGGTAATTTGTCCAACGCCAGAAGACAATATATCAACTGCGACTTTATCTGTATTTATGCTACGCAACATATCCGTAATTGCCTCGACAGAACCTTGGACATCAGCACGCAAAACAACCGGCAATGTCAATTTTTTCGTTTCATCACGCGCAGCAAACAAATCTTGTAAAGATGAACGCCTTACTGCATTTGCCTTGTCGCGAGCCTGTTGAATACGATATGCAGCAACTTCCCTAGTTTGCGCTTCTGTTTCCATGACACGCAATTCATCACCCGCAGATGGCACTGAATCCAACCCCAGAACCATTACAGGTTGTCCTGGTTTAACAGATTTTACGCGTTCGCCAAATGAATTTATCAGACCACGCACACGACCAAATGTTTCGCCAACAACAAAGACATCGCCAATTTTCAATGTTCCTTGTCTGACAATCATTGTCGCAACTGCGCCCAATCCGCGTTCTTGTTTTGCCTCTACAACATTAGCAACCGCGGGCATATCTGCATCTGCACGCAAATCCATCATTTCGGCCTGTAATAAAATAGCCTCTTCTAATTTATCCAAATTGGTTTTATTTTTTGCAGAAATTTCAACACATTGAACATCGCCACCCATGGATTCAACCTGGACTTCTTGTTGCAACAAATCAATTTTAACTTTTTCTGGATTCGCCTCGGGCAGGTCGCATTTATTGATTGCGACAATAAATGGGACGTGTGCCGCGCGGATATGATTTATCGCCTCTATGGTTTGAGGCATAATAGAATCATTTGCCGCAACAACCAACACAACAATATCTGCCATTTGTGCACCACGCGCACGCATAGCCGTAAATGTTTCATGTCCCGGGGTATCCAAAAATGTAATCATTTGTCCGGTTGATGATTTTACTTCGTATGAAGAAATATGTTGCGTAATTCCCCCCGCTTCGCCGGCGACAACATTTGCATCACGAAACGCGTCCAATAAAGATGTCTTACCATGGTCAACATGTCCCACAACCGTAACAATCGGAGCACGTGGTGTTAAATTTTCTGGGTTCGGTTCGCGTTCTAATTGTTCGGCATACGGTTTTTCTATGACGCGTTTGACGGTTGCGCCAAATTCACCAGCAATCAATTCAGCCGTATCTGCATCAATAGATTGATTTTGAGATACCATCATTCCCATTTCCATCAATTTTTTGATAACGTTTCCGACCTTTTCTGCCATTGCATTTGCCAAATCTTTGACAACAATTGTTTCGCCCAAAGACACAACACGTTCAACCTTTTGTGGGGCAGAAAACACCGCACGGGCCTTTTCACGAAAACGTTTTAACGAAGCCTCACTGCGTCTACGGTTTGCACCACGCAATTCAATTTCATCGTCTTCGTCATCATCGCCACCACCAATAATAATGTCGTTGATGGAAATCTTGCCGGATTTTTTGAAATCTTTTTTGAAAGTCTTTTTATGGTTCGAATATTCTTCATCATTATTCCCAGTTGCATGGGCTGATTTCGGATAATTTGTGAACTGTTGCTGTTTTTTTGCATTATTGTTGCGTTCAGGCACAGGAACATTTGGCACATCGACAATATCAGATTCTGTATCTGGGGTTTCATTATCACGCGCATTCAGTTGGTTTTTTACCTGTTCGTATTCTGCAGCCTCGCGCGCAATTTCAGCCTCGCGCGCGGCGGCAGCGGCGGCCTCTGCGGCCTGACGTTTTTTCTGTTCTTCTTCGCGGGCACGCGCAGCCTCTAAAACAGCACGCAATTTGTCATCCGCAGCATTATGTTGCGCAACAGGTTTTGCCGGTTCATCACGCAATTCGCGACTGCCGGGTGCAACAATACGGCGGCGACGTTCAACAAACACCGCATCGCCTTTCTTGCTTTGCACTGCGTCCAGTGTAACAGATTTTCCAAGTGTCAATGTTGCCATTAAATTTGTTCCTTATTTTTTTATTATTTATCTTCTTCGCTGATGCCATATGCCAATTCGCGCGCCTTCATAATTACACGGCCTGCCAAGTGCATTGACATTGTATCTTCGCCCAAAATTTCAACCAATTCGTCAGATGCCAAATCCGCCAAATCGTTTAATGTCTTGATTCCATTTTCACCCAATTTCATCAAAATAGGACGTTGAACAAATGTAAAGTTCAATAAATCATCAGTCATCCCAATTGCATGACCATTTTCAATATAATCGCGTTCTTGTTTTTCCAAATAATCTTTGGCACGCTTTTGCAATTCAGTTGCCAATTCAGTGTTAAAACTGTCGATAGATTCTAATTCAGATATATCAACAAATGCGATTTCTTCAATTGTTCTGAAACCTTCGTTTATCAAGATTTGAGCAATCATTTCATCAACATCCAAACCTTTGATAAACAATTCTGTTTTTTCTTTGGTTTCGCGCGCACGACGTTCTTGTTCTTGTTCTTCGCTTAAAACATCGATTTCCCAACCGGTTAATTGAGATGCCAAACGCACATTTTGACCACGACGACCAATCGCCAATGATTGTTGGTCCGGATTTACAACAACCGCAGCCTTGTGTTTATCTTCGTCCACGATGATTTTTGCGACTTTCGCAGGTTGCATTGCATTAACAATAAACACAGCAGGGTCTTCGGAATACAAAATAACATCGATTTTTTCACCATGACATTCGTTGATAACAGGTTGAATACGCGTTCCCTTGATACCAACAGTCATACCAACCGCGTCAATAGATGGGTCATTTGTTTCAACTGCGATTTTTGCATGAGAACCAGGTGCGCGTGACACAGAACGAATTTTAATGATACCTTCGTAAATTTCAGGCACTTCTTGAACAAACAACTTTTCCATAAACATAGGATGTGTACGCGTCAAAAGAATTTGCGGTCCAGAATTCGAACGTTCTACATCCATAATCAACGCACGAACACGGTCGCCAACACCCAAACGTTCACCTGGAATCATTTCTGTATTTTTAATATAACCTTCGGCCTTGCCATTGATATCAATGTATGCATTACCAAATTCCATTCTTTTAACAACGCCGTTGACAATAGTTCCAACTTCGTCTTTGAATTCTTCGTATTGTTGACCACGTTCTGCGTCACGGACACGACCAATCATAATCTGGCGCGCAGTTTGAAATGCAACACGGCCAAATTCTGGTTCTGGCAATTTATCAACAACAGTGTCGCCAACAGATGGGTTTTCCATGTATTTTTTTGCCTGGGCCACAGTCAACATTGTATTTGGGTCATATTCATCACCCATAGATTCAGGTGATTCTATAACTTGGAACAAACGTTGTGTATTTATTGCACCATTTTTACGGTCAATAGATGCAGTAATATTAAATTCTTCGCCGTATTTGTGTTTTGCAATTTTTGCAATTGCCATTTCCAAAGATTCAAACACAATTTCTCTATCAATATTTTTTTCTTCGGCCAAAGATTTGATACCTTCTAATAAATCCTGACGCGGCATAGATACAAACGCCATTTTTACACTCCTGTTGTTGGTTTGCATTAAATTCGCAGTTTACTAAAAGGGCGGGGTTTTTAGCCCCGCCCTTAAAAAAACTTTTTTTAAGAACATTTGTATTATGACATTTTTTTTTATGATTGCAAGAAAAAACATAAATAATTTGACGGTATGGCTTTTGGGTTTTATACTCTGATTATCATGAGAATAATAGATAGATATTTTTCCAGACAGTTGGTTGCAATATTTGTTATGTTGCTGTTGATTTTGACAGGACTGGCGTGGACCATGCAAATTATGTCTATGATGAAATTTCTGTTAAATTATGGAATCAATTTCGGCAGTTTTATTGGCTTGGTTGCTTTGTTGATACCATTTATCATATCTATTATTATCCCATTTGTGACATTTATTGCGGTTATATTTGTGTATAACAAAACAATTTCTGATAACGAAGCATCTGTTATGATGGCATCGGGACTTGCACCAGCACAATTGGCACGACCGGCATTATGGTTTGCAGGAATCTTGACGGCTATAAATTTAATAATGAATTTATGGTTGGTACCAATCAGTCAAGACTACTTTTATGACACACAATGGAATTTGCGTTATGGTTTGGCACACTTAAAGGTTCAAGAATCTGCTTTTACAAACATCACAGACGGGTTGGTTGTATATGTTGACAAGGTTGCAGGTCATGATATGTCCCAGGTTATGCTGTCTGACACACGCAATCCGGACACGGAAACCGTTGTGTTTGCCGAGGCTGGCAAATTAGTGACAACACCGCGCGGATTATCTATTGTTATGAAAAACGGTTCTTTACAAATGCGAAACAAATCTATGGTGACAGGGACTTTTGATACATTTGATATGGATTTAAATGTTGCAACACGTGAAAAATCTTCGTCATTTCGTGTGCGTCGGTTTTCAACCCACGAATTGCTAGATTTTGTGAACGACACAAATACAGAACAAAAACACAAAAAAATGATTTTCAGCGAATTGGCTAATCGTTTTTGTATGCCGTTTATGAATTTGATTTTAACAATCGTTTGCACGGCGATTTTATTAAAAACTTCTCTGTTGCGCAGACGTGCCAGTTTTTCACCGGCGTTGGCGGTATTGGCAATGGCAATATTAATGACATTATTTATGACATCTGCGAACATGTTGGAAAATTGGCGTGATTTTTGTATATTGTCTGGGGGCGTAATTATAACATTGGTATTATCTGGGGTAATATTGTATAAAAAATGAAAAAATTAAATTGGGCCGTTTTGTTGTTTTCTGCTTTATATTGCGCAAACACCTATGCTTTGCCAGGGGCGATTGATATAAATGAACCAAAAAATATTACAGCCGACGCGATTGAATATGATGTTAAAAACGCACAAATTAAAACAATTGGTAATACGACAATTACAAACCAATCTGGACAGACATTAAAATTAAATAATTCTAGTGTTTCAGAGCAGGGTGAAAAAATCACAGGTTCAGATATTGAATTGTGGCTGGGCGAACATGTTTATGTCACGGCAGAAAAATTGTCGCGCGATGGCGATATAACCGTGGCCGAAGATGCGATGTTCACCGCATGTGATGGTTGCGATTCTTTTGGTAATGCGTGGGAAATTTTTGCGACTACAATTAAACACGATATGCAAGAACGCAATTTATATTTTCATAACCCAATATTATGGGCGTATGAAATACCTGTATTTTGGTTTCCTTATTATTATATGCCAGACCCCGGGGTTAAATACCGCACCGGTTTATTGATGCCTGATTTTAAATCGACTAATAATATGGGGACGCAAATAAATTTACCGATTTATATTTCGTTTTCAGAATATCATGATGCAACCGTTACAATGTCTTATTTAACGGACGAAAATCCGCTGTTGCAGTTGGAACATCGATTAAATGCAGAACATTCTACATTCAGAACGACAGGTTCATACACTCACAACCAAGATGGCGAAGACCGTTGGAGTATATTTAATGACGATGTTATAGAACTGGGCGAATATGCAAGGGCTGAAATTTCATTAGAACGTGTATCTGATAAAACATACTTGCAAAAATACGGATTTTATGAAAACCAACCCTATTTAGATTCTGGGGCAAAAATAGAATTATTTGGTCAATCTGGATATGTTGTGGCGGACACTCATTTTTTCCAAGAATTACGTAGTGCAGGGCGAACAGAATCCGTAATGGATGGAAATATTTTACCAAATATACGTGCTGTTTATCAAACTGCGCCAATTTATAAAGAAACATTTATTTCATTAAGTAGTGATATTTTAGGCGTTGATGGAAATAATAACACGGGAATGCAACGCGTCATTGGTGATGCCAGAATAACATCGCCATGGACATTATGGGGCGGAAATAGAATTACTCTATCTGTGGATACGCGTTATGATGTGTATAATTTTCAAAATTATGATTTGATTGAAAGCCCTGAATTTTCTGGCCTAAAAAACCGATTTTTACCCAGTGGTTATGTCGAGTGGGGATTGCCTTTGTTTCGTCCAGGGGAAAATTGGACACATATCTTGGAACCACGCGCAAGATTAACAATGATGCGCCACACAAAAACCAGTGAAATATTTTCCGAAACAAATGATTCTGCGGGCGCATTGTTATCGGATACTACTTTGTTTGCAAACAATCGATTTGCAGGATACGATTTATGGGAAAATGGAACTTTTGCTGATTATGGCTTGCGTTGGGCAACATATGGGCCAACGGCAGAATCGGCAGAAATATTCTTTGGGCAAAGTTATGATTTAACTGAACGCTCTGACACGGACCCCAACAGTGGATTTCACAAAGGCGCATCTGATTGGGTTGGACGCGTTGGGTTAAATAATGGTTCTTGGTTAGGATTAAATTCCAGATTTAGATTAGACCGAAATTCATTAGAATTGCGACATATTGAAACAAATGTAGATTTAGGAACGGGTCGCAATCATATATCTGTGGGACACATTTGGTCAGAACAGTTAGACGAGGCTTTTTTAGGCCAAGATATAAACGAAACAAGTGTGGGGCTGAGAATCCAATTGACAGAACGGCTGTCTTTGAACTTTAATGCTATTTATAATAATACACGTCACCAATTTCAAAATCATTATGGCGAATTGTATTATCAACATCCTTGTTATTTCTTGTCTTTGGGTTATCGGACAGATAATGCGGTTCGCCAAGAATATTCTGGAAACACAACATTTCAATTCCGGTTTGGTTTGAATTATTAAAAAAAGGAAAGGAACATATGAAAAAATATATTATTGCTTTGTTTTTATTGTTAGGCATGCCTGCATATGCGACAACTGTGGTGGCGACAATAAATGGCAAAACCGTTACAGATGCAGATATTACTGCGCGCACAAAACTGATGTCATATACCGGTCAAACATCAACAAACAATCGGCGCGTGGCTTTACAAAACATAATTGATGATAGTGTAAAATTAAATTATGCATCAAATTTCGGCATAAATCCAAATGATGCGGATGTTGATAAAGAATTGAAAAATATGAATTTGCCAGAATTGTCTGCGAACGAGCGCAATATGGCGCGCGACGCAATACGCGCAAATATCGCGTGGCAGATTGTTGTTGCACGCACTGTATTGCCAATGGTTGATATTTCTGATGCAGATATAAATGAAGAAAGGGCAGATTTGGTGCGTCAACGCGGATTGCCGATTGATATGACGATTGTGCGTTTGGTTGATGTACCAGAATCTGTGCAATCAAAATTGACCAAGCCAGACAACTGTGATGATGCCGTTCGTATGGCTGAAAATTTTGGTGGCGCGCCTCAGAAATTTACTGTGAAACAATATGAATTATCATCTGATGTCCGTGATGCGATTGCAGATTTACCAATGATGACTTGGTCGCGTTCTGTGAACGGTTCTGTATTCTTGGTTTGCAATACTAAAAAGACAGATGAATATGGAAAATTAGATAAAATCATAAAACAAAACGCCGAATATAAACAGGCTATGTTTATGGCAGAACAACAATTAAAACAACTGCGCCGGCGTGCGGTTGTTGTTATCAAAGACGACAGATACAAATTATGAAACCAGTTCTTTTTTCTTTCAATGATGCAGAATTGCAAAAATTCGTCACAGATTTAGGCGAACCTAAATTTCGTGCGGCACAAATTCGCGATTGGTTGTTGCGTGGTGCGCCTGATTTTAATTCTATGAAAAATTTACCGGTCGCATTGCGTGAAAAATTGGATGCGGCGGCGCAAACTTTGCCGGTAAAAATTGTAAAAAAGTTAGAATCGTCAGACGGTGAAACAACTAAATTTTTATTAGAATTACACGACACAGAACAAATTGAATGTGTTTTAATGCGCACAACATACGGGAATTCTGTTTGCGTCAGTTCCCAGGCCGGTTGTGCCATGGGTTGTAAATTCTGTGCCAGTACTTTATTAGGATTAAAACGCAATTTAACGGTTGATGAAATTTTTTCACAAATATTGGTGGCACAATGGGAACTGCGTCGTTCTGGGGCAGATGACAAAAACATCCGTGCAAATGGCGACCCGAATAATAATGATGTGTCGCATATTGTTGTGATGGGTACAGGTGAGCCGTTACAGAATACAGAAAACGTGATTGGATTTCTGGAACGGGCAAATCATGAATTAAATATATCTTGGCGACGGATGACGGTTTCTACATGCGGAATTGTACCTGGGATTTATGATTTGATAAAATGGGCCAGACCCATAAATTTGGCAATTTCACTGCATGCGCCAGACGATGAATTACGCAGCACAATCATGCCGATAAATAACAGATATAAAATCAGTGAGGTTTTGGCGGCGGCAGACGAATTTACAAACCTGCATAATCGCCAATTGATGATAGAATATATTTTGTTGGCAAAAAGAAATTCATCGGGCGAGATTGCATTATATAACTGCACCCCGGAACGCGCAGAACAGTTATCTGTATTATTGCGTGGAAAAAATTGCATGGTGAATTTAATTCCGTGGAATGCGGTTGATGAACGGGACTTTGCATCGCCGTCTGGTAATGCAGTTCATCGTTTTCAAGATATACTGATAAAAAATGGAATACACACCCGTATACGGCGTGAACGCGGGACTGATATAGGCTCGGCATGTGGGCAATTGCGACTGAATAATAAAAAGGATAAAAAACAGATTTAGACAAATCTATGAATTATATCCAAGCGGCGTTGCAGTGGCAGAAATAAAAACCACTTGTATAAAAAATGTGATTGCGCAAGAATGAGTAAAAACAAGGGAGGAAAGTATGAAAAAAATATCACTGTGGTATGTTGGTATAATTGCGATTGGCTTACTATTTGTAGGATTTTTCCCGGGATATTATTATTACAAATCACGTTTTAATTATAATGCTGTGACGGTCAAGGGTTTGGCAGAACAAGATGTTATGGCGGACTTGGCGATTTGGGAAATTAAATATGTCGCAACCGGAAATGATTTAATCGAGGTTAAAAATAATCTGGAAAAACAAACTGATGCGATTTTAACTTTCTTGCACAACAATAATTTTTCAGATGAAGAAATTCAAATGGGTGGTGTTGATACCAACGATTTAATGGCGAATCCATATCGTGGAAATGAACCAATTACATCCAGATTTATTTTAACAAAAACAATTACTGTGCGTTCGTCCCAGGTGCAAAATGTTGCTGCGACATATGCCAATACGGGTGATTTGATAAATTCTGGCGTGGTATTTGAAAATCGTTACGATTCGCCTTTGTCTTATATATTTACAGGATTAAACGAAATCAAACCACAAATGTTAGAATTGGCAACACAAAACGCACGTCAGGCCGCATTAGAATTTGCAAAAGCCAGCGATTCGCATGTCGGCAAGATACATTCTGCGAACCAAGGTGTGTTTTCAATATTGCCACGCGACAACGCTAATGTGCCCGAAACACAACAGATAAACAAGAAAGTCCGTGTTGTTGCAACCATTGAATATTTCTTGGAATAAAAAATTTCTAGACAATGGAAAATTTTTTTCTATAATCGGGATACCTTTGTTGGATGTTTAGCTCAGTTGGCTAGAGCATCTGCTTTACACGCAGAGGGTCAGGGGTTCGAGTCCCTTAACATCCACCATCGTTTGGTTGTTTGTATTCCGTCCGGTTTCCGGGCGGTTTTTTGTTATGAAAACGGGTAGATTTTGCAAAGCGAAATCGTTAGTAGTGCCGCATAGGACAAAGCCCGAGCGAAATTAGGTGTGAATTGCGATAGCAAGACGAGATAAGCGGGATTTGTATTTTTCCTGCTATCGTCATTCCGCAGAAGTGCGGAATCCAGTTTTGCATTTTGCGAAACTTGTGTCATTTTGCATTATTACACAGGTTGTCCAATGGACAACTGGATACCGCCCTGCGGCGGTATGACGGGGAAAAACACGGTAAAAAGTGTCGCAAAAAACCTAGGTTTTTTGACAAGTGTTTTTTTTAGTTTTTTTCAATTTTTTTAATTTTCGGTTTTTCTGTAAAAACAATCACTTATAAAATCTGGGTTTTGTGGGGTGATGTGTCGCAAAAAAACCTAGGTTTTTTGTATACTATGCACAAAGGGAAAAACCTAAGGAAATCCAAGGAAAAATTAAAATATCGAGAGAGTAAAAAATTGTCTAAAAAACACATTTTTTTAAGAGTTTTTTCCAAAATCACAATTTCGGTGTGTGTTTTTTGCGC
>JAGHVJ010000026.1 GCA_018064365.1 Candidatus Enterousia onthequi
TGCATTTTTTTACTCTCTCATACGCGTAATTTTTCCTTAGATTTCCTTAGTTTTTTCCCTTTGCATACAGTATACCAAAAACCTAGGTTTTTTTGCGACACTTTGCCATGCAAAGCCCAGATTTTATAAGTGATTGTTTTTGCAGCAAAACCGAAATTTTAAAAAATTGAAAAAAACTAAAAAAAACACTTGTCAAAAAAACTAGGTTTTTTTGCGACACTTTTTACATGTTTTTTTCTATTGTTTTTTGTGTTGGTTGGATTAAAAAAACAGGCATCTTTTTGATGCCTGTACTCAAAATCCCCAAAGATTTCGAATTGCTTTTGTTGGTGTCACGTTACATGTGTGGTATCACAGTTGGATTTGACACTGGTGTTGTCGGAACAACAGGTGGTGTAACAGGTGTCCGTGGACATGCACCATATGAAATCGCAACAGAACGATTTTCTATACATACGCTGCCTGACATTTTACATGCTGCGCGTACCAATGTTGTTGTATTGCGGCCTGGACGTTGATAGTTGATTTCTACCGCTCTACAATCTTCGGGTGTCGTGTACATACCACATGTTGCAATCCAGTCTTCACAACTTGTGACACGTGCGGTCGGAGATATAGAATCTGCAACACGCAAATTCCATTTCACATAGAAATCTTTCAAAGAATCAATGCTATATGATTTGCCTAAACCAACTGTTTCCAAACCATCGCCAACATGGCAAGAGATGTTGTTGCGTTCGACAAATGCGGTAATTGCAGTTGCTACACCACCGGCGCCCAAACCAACTGCGGCACCAATAGCGATGTCTTTGCCCATTGCAGATTTTTCGCGATCAAACACTTTGCTCAATTTTTCGTTGGCAAATACTCCATTTATGTCTCTTACTTCTTTTTGTGATTCTGTTTTGCTTAAACACGCCTCTTCTCCGTTACAAAAGATTGCTGTATCAGTTATCTTTTTTAAACTATGATATGTACAATTCAAGTTTGTATTGCAGGTTAGCTTACATATGTCGTAGTGTGCGATACTTTTTGTTACAACATCCTCTGTTAACTCCAAACTTGTGGAAGCTCCCTGCTTTGTAATTGTAAGCGTGGCTCCGCTTCCTGATATTGTATCCTTGTTGTCGCCGCAAACATCTAGTGAGACCTTTTGTTCTTTACCATCTATTTGCAAATCAAATGTGCATTTTGGTTGTGTTACACCGCATAAATCAATAGCGTTTTGCAAATTGATGGCTTTGTTCGGTAATTCTATAATGGCTTTACACACATCTGTGTCCAGTGTTGAACCTTGGACAGGAATTTGGGTTTCTAGGTACTTGTTCAAAGTTGTTATTAATCCCTCGGATTTTAGAACTTTATACAGTTCGTCACGAGGTTCTTTGTTGTCGCATGAAAAGTCTTTTATCTTTTTATCATGGACTGCGCCTGCGATAGCACCTGCACTGGCGCCCAGTGCGGCACCAGCCGGGAGACTAATTAATGCGGCGGATTTTGTTTGATTCATTAATGAAAAGTCAAATAAATCTTTGTTACAAGTAAATGAAGAACCGGCATCTTGCCAAACCTCTGCTGGTTTGTCGTCGCCAATGCCCAACCATTTGTTTGTAATCATTTTATCTTTGTTGTATGCAGCAACGCGCAATTTACATACGCCATTTGTTGCGTCCCAACGTGCATAATGTCCACGTTCACCATCGACACCTGTATTGCCGGTTGCCGAAGTGTTTTCGATTGCACCTTGGGGTTGGTTTTTTGACAAATGGCCACTTCCTTGTCCGTTATATGCACCGATTGTGCTATCGTATTCTGATGTTACATTGCCGTTTTCAGAAACTGCTGCGAAAGATTTGCCGTACACGTTTTTGTCCAACAGACCGCAAACATTTTCAGCCTGGTTCGGAGTCAATCCTGTTTTGCGTAATACGAAGTTATAATATTCTGGTTGAACGATACGCGAATTGAAATCCAGCCACACGTCCGCAGAAGAATCATACACATTATGACAATCAACACGTACATTGCGGATACAGTTATCGATTTCAGATGCGCAAACCCCCATACCGTTGATAATGGAATTGCGCAAATCTTCATTAAACAAATCGTTCAAACCGTGTGGTAACGCGCCATTTTGAACGCATTGAGACAATGATTGCATACATGCATCAACTGTAAATTCAGAATTAGCAACACCGCCGTCTGGACAATTCACGGGTGTCGGGGTCGGTGTCGGGGTTGGAGTCGGGGTAGGGGTGGGTGTCGGTGTTGTTGACACGCCAGATACAGCAGCCGTCCCAATAGTGTTGATAGACATTGTCGGCATTGTCGGCATACGCGCCGTCGTTCCAGACAACCCAGCAGTCATTGCACGTGGCGCCGCATTGGCCCCCGTCATAACCACCAATGCCGCACAGCCAGCGACACACGACCATAATAATTGAGACTTTTTCTGCATATAACATTCTCCCTTAGTTTTTATTCATTATACCACAAAAAAACAATAAAAAAAATCTTTTTTATATAAATTTACAGATTTTTATCAATATAAATTCAATTTTGTATTTGACAAAAATACACAATTGTCTATAATCAAACTATGTCAGCAGTGATAGATTTTTTCAAAAAAGCAAAATTGCCACTTTTGTGGACGATGTGGTACGTATTCGTTTTGTGGGCAATTATGCGCATATTGTTTAATTTTGAAATATTTTCTTGTGCTAATTGGATTCGTGTTTCGCATGCACATTTACGAGGTCTGGGTGGATTTGTGTTTTTCTTGGTTGCGACGACATGCATACCGTTATATATTGCAACCACTGCGATAGTAATCAGAACAGGTAAGCCGTTATTTACATTACCTGTTCCAAAAATTATCACAAAAATTATGGAAAAACTTTTTCCTAAACAACCGGACACAGAAACACAAGAAATTGAACAAAAAACCGAATCAATGCCAGATACCCGGGATACCAGTCTGGATAATATTCCGGCAGAGATGCACGCAATATTTTTGCGCGCACGGACACGTCCACGCAGAATAGAAACACCAATTTGCAGTGCGTGCAGTGTATCTTCAAATGTATATCCGAATAACAATGTTCCGTCTGAACCGACAATGCCAGAAAATGATATGCCATTACCACCAGATTTTGACTTTGACGATACATCGTCTGGTCCAAGTATGCCATCGACGCCAATGTTTCAAGATATAGATTTAGGTTTTGGTGATGCAAATGATACGGAAAATGAAAATCCTGTTATTGATTATTTAGTTCAAAACGAACGTAAATTTGATATAGACGATAATGATATAATTATCACAGATACTGCTGCGATTGCTGTGCATGATGATAAAGATTTTTGGATTATGGACGACCCAATATGGTTTGCATCGGGAAAAACACGTGAATCACCAATAGAGGCTTTACGCGCAGCCGCCACCGAACATAATGTTCGTGCAGTTTTGTATTTGGGGGCAACAAACATAATGAATGTGTCAGAAAAAATCGCAGAATGGGAACAATCTGGGATACATATTGTGACAGATTTAAGCGATTTATAAAAAATTGTCATTCCGCAGGAGTGCGGAATCCAGTTTTGCGAAACGCAAAACTTGTGTCATTTGGCATTATTACACAGGTTGCCCCAAAGGGGTCAACTGGATACCGCCCTGCGGCGGTATGACGTAAGACCAGCAGTATGCTGGACTTTTTTATTGACTGGATTGCCACGTCTCACTCGTTCGGCCTTGCGCTGTTGCGCAAGTTGAACTCCGTTCGCTCGCAATGACAAAACACAGTGGTCAGCGAAGAATGTAAAACAAAATATTATGGCTGTATGGATTCTTTCTGTATGTTGGATAACACAAACGGTGGCCGTTGTTTGTGCAGCG
>JAGHVJ010000002.1 GCA_018064365.1 Candidatus Enterousia onthequi
ATAACCCTTTGTTTTTGCGCAAAAACCGAAAATTAAAAAAATTGAAAAAAACTAAAAAAAACACTTGTCACAAAACCTAGGTTTTTTGCGACACTTTTTTACACTTGTCACACAAAAAAACACCGGCGTTTGCCGGTGTTTTTGTTATATTATTTATAAACTATTATTATTTGGTGCCGATGCGTTCACGGAATTCGGCACTGGGGCGAAATACCGCAACACGACGTGCAGATATTACCGCAGGCACACCAGTTTTCGGATTACGACCAATTCGCGCAGGCTTTGTTAAAATTTTAAACGTCCCAAAACCAGACAGTTTCACATCTTCGCCATTGGTCAAAGACTCGCCAATTTCTTCAAAAATAATATCTATCATTTTATATGAATCGGTTGCCGTTAAACCAAATTTATCACGCAATACAGATGCTAAATCGTTACGGGTTATAGTTGCCATTTCAAAATTGTCCTTTGTTTTTTCATAATTATTATATCTGGTGTTGAAAAAAAAATCAATATTTATTTGTTTTTGTTGTGAAATGTTGATTTTGATTTTTATTTAGATTAAAATACTTATCGTTTTGCGTCCTTATAGTTCAACTGGATAGAACGGGGGTTTCCTAAACCTCTGATGCAGGTTCGATTCCTGCTGGGGACGCCATGTAAATTTATGATTTTAAGGAATAAAAAATGAAAAACAAGGCTGTAAAAATTGGAATTATTGCGACTATATTACCGCATTTATTTTGTTGTGTGTTGCCGGTTGTTTTGGGTGTTGTCGGACTATTTGCGCCCGAAGTTGCACATACGAAATATATTCCTGAATGGATTGAACCTTGGCTTTTTGTTTTTTCGGCATTGATGTTGGGGGCGTCTTGGATTTTTGTTTTGCGCGATTGTCCTTGCTGCACGGATGAAAAATGCGAACATAATCATCACAAACCTCAGAAAATATTACTGGGTGTTGTGACGGTTTTATTTGTCGTCAGTGTCGTATTGCACATACTTGCACATCATTAAATTTGATTTGTCGCAAATATAACTCTGTTTTTTTGTTTGTTTTACAGTCGAAAATGTGGTAAAATATCTGTAAAAAGGTAGGAGTGATACACATGAAAAGACTGTTTGTTGTGTTGGGTGGATTGTTGGTTTTGCCCGCATTTGCCGAGGTTGCACCATTGACATATGATTCTGATTTGACATTTTCTGATGTCGAAATAGATGATGCTGATACTGATGCTGCATCGGAAGAAAATGATGTCAAAACCAAAACGACGACAACAAAAGGAACAATAAACTCTGGACGGGTGTCCGGACGTACGACCGCACGCACAACGACAAGTCGTAATACGCGCACACCGTCAACACGTACAAGTGCGGTGCGTTCACGTGGTATTTCTGTGCGTAATACAACAACTCCTGTTAAAACGACTTCTGTATCGGCACGTCGCACAACAACCGCTACAACTCAGCCAACCGCGCAACGTTCAGGAACGACTGCTCGTGCTGGGGTTATAAATTCTTCAACAACATTGTATAATCCAAATGCGGTGGTTCAACCACGTGGCACAGCGCGTGCATCGGTTGGTGTGCGTGGCGCCGCGATTCGTGCCGCATCGCCATTGACGTCGACGAGTGTAACACCGACACCAGATTCTGCTGCAGAAACGACAAGTGAATTAGATACTTTGAAATCTTTGACAGAATATTGCCAGGCTCAATACGCGGCGTGTATGGATAATTATTGTAACGCGTTGGATGACAATCAAGGTCGGTGCACTTGCTCTAAAAATTTGAAAAATTACGAAAAGACCGAGGCTGCCCTGGAAGAAGCGACCGAGGCTTTACAAGATGTCGCACGCAATATTCAATACATCGGATTGCCGGCTGATCAAATTACGACTTTGTTTGCGGAAACCGAGGCTGAATTGGAAATGAAAAATTCAAAAGATAATTCCAGCATTCGTTCCAGTTTGGACAAAGTTAAACGTATGATTATTGATGTCAAGGGTGGTTCGACAACTGCTTCGGAAACCACTGGCGCGATGAATTTTGATTTATCTGGGATGTTGAATTTTGATATGGGGGATTTTGGTTTCGATTTAGGAACATTTATGAATACAACATCTAATACAAACAGCATTTCTAATCAACGTGGCGAAAGTTTGTACAAAACAGCAACCGCCCGTTGTAAAGCATCTGTTTTGAATTCTTGTACTGCCCAAGGTGTTGATGCGGCTGTGGTGACAAATTCTTATGATTTAGAAATTGATAAATCTTGTTTGGCGTACGAACGTGCTTTGACAGAATCCAATCAACAAATGGAACAAACTGTCGCAAACGCAAAAGAAGTTTTGAAAAAGGCTCGTTTGATGGTTGCTCAAAACAAAAATGCTTATGATTTGCGTGGTTGTGTCAGCGCATTGGAATCGTGCGTCCAAGACGAATTTGTATGCGGTGGCGATTACGAAAGTTGCCTGGACCCAACTGGACAATATATCGTAAATGGTTCTGTGGTTGTGGGCAGTATGCCCGGCAATAATACAGAAAGTACCAGTGCTGTAATCAGTTCGAATTATTCTCATGACAATTTATTCAGCACATGGGAAGTAGAGGGCAAAAACCCATGGCACAAAGACCCTTCGGACACAACCAAGGCGATTAGTTTGGCCGAATACATAAACAAAACCGTGACATCTGGGGCTGCATCTGATATGTCTGACAATATGTCTGCGTTTTTGCAAAACAAAATCGGATATCATGACGATAAAACAAACAAAGATTATGGTATGTGCATGTCTGTATTGAACCAATGTCAAGATTACACATATGACTCCAAGGGCAAATACAGACATGATAATGATGTTATTAAAAACTTTTTGCAACGCGCGTTGGTTCAAATCAAAGTACAACAAGACGAATTGTTGGCAACATATGCCACAGATTGTGTGAGTGATGTTTCCAGTTGTTTAACAACAAACAATTACGATGATGCGAATCCAGACAGCACAAAGTCCAGAACAGCAATCAATTCTTGTTATGCGCAAATCAAGACATGTATGTCTGTCAACGGCAATGTGTTTGGCGCAATATCTTCAAACGCGTTGAAAACATGGGTGACCGGTACATACGCAAGTGTCGAAACAGTTGCAGACGATAACGAAATCGAAAGTGTGTGTAATGCAATTACTGACTCTACCGAAGTCAACAATGTAAATGTTTATTGCACCGAAAAAAGCAAAGTTTTGACAGATGTATGTCAGTGGGATAATACCAAAGGAACAAAAAAAGGAACCGGAACTTTGTGTAAATAATAACAATAAAACAAAAGCCTCGAAAACGGGGCTTTTTCTTTACGAAACTGTCATGTCTTATCGGTAAAACACCGCTGTTTTTTATATAACCAAGTTCGGACGTGATGCACGCAAGTTTTCTAATGATTTTTCCTGTGCGGCGCGAAATGCCGACGGATTCCATATTTGAAAAGAATTTCCACGGCCAACAAACAGTGCGGTATCATCAATCCCCGCATGAGCCAGTAAATCAGACGGAATAATAATCCGACCGGTCACATCGAATTGCAATGGACGTGCGTCTGCAAATAACATTGCCGATAAATCATCCAAAGCATTATCAAAAACACCCATTTTATCGGTTGCAGTGGCCAAAGATTCCATACGCGACATAGATAAACCTTCGATGCATTTGTTTGTAAAAGAACGATATAATACAACGCCCGCGAATTTTTCATTGTTTAATGAAGCACGAAATGAAGCCGGTACCGAGATTCGACCTTTGCTATCCAAACGATTTTCATAAGATGAGAGAAACAATGACATTTGTTTTTTATTCCAAAAAATTCGATTTTTCCGGTTTAATTCGTGCTTCTTGTTGGCCAGTCTAGCACGTGACTTTTGTATTGTCAATGACAAACAATAATCGAATTATGGGATTTTATGGTTTTTTATTACAAATTCATATTTTTTGAAATATTTTTCAAATAAATGCATTTTCCTCTTGACCTGCGATTCGTTTTTGTTCTAAGATATTTGTATAGACACGGGGAAAGAGTTCTAAAACGCTTGAAAACCTTGGTTTTCTGGCAAAAAAACAAATAACAACAACCAAACGATGGTTTGATTTTGTAAATACGACTGTAAATACAGGTTAAACCATCTAAAACCAATACGCCCAGAAAGGAGGGACCCACACAATGCAAAAGAATATCAAACAAATAATGATTGCTCTGGACCAGATTTTGAACACTACAGTTTGGGTAAATCAAGATAGACAAATCGTATCGCTGAGTGACGAATTGCATGTCGGCAACAACAATGCGCCACGTTCTATCGAAGATTTATCACGTGCTTCATTGGTCGGTGCATACGTATCATTACAAATCAGAACAGATAATTTTGATGTTGCGGCCGAAACATTGGAAACACACGATTTGGCATTAAAGGTCAAAGAAATGGTGTTTGCCGAGGCTAAAAAGATTATGGATAACGAAACAGAAAGTTCCGAACGCCATATCCGCGCAGCATAAACCAAGTTTCCGGTATTCCGGAAGGAGAGGAGAAACCGCCAGAGAGTAATTTCTGGTGGTTTTTTTGTTGGCGGTGATTTCAATAATTCCTTTATCGTCATTCCGTCCTACGGCGGTATGATGGGAAAAACAGGATAAAAAAGTGTCGCAAAAAACCTAGGTTTTGTGACAAGTGTTTTTTTTAGTTTTTTTCAATTTTTTTAATTTTCGGTTTTTGCGCAAAAACAAAGGGTTAT
>JAGHVJ010000019.1 GCA_018064365.1 Candidatus Enterousia onthequi
TATGTCGGATGTTTTGGCAAAACCTGTTAAAGACGTGTTCATATTTTCTGTGGTAACAACAGAATCAGGTAATGCGACTTTTAATTTGTTGTTTTCGTCTAGTAAATCGGATGTTTTGGCGTAATCAGTTAATGTACTGGTTCTGACGAGTGTGTTTGGTAAATTTGCCTCGATATTTCCGGTTGTTATCACCCCAGATGGCAATTTTGTCGCAATTAATTTGCCGTTTTCAAATATATCCGTTGTTTTGGCGAATGTGCCTCCTAATTTGTTGGTTAAATTTTCTGTAGAAACAGAATCCGCAGAGGCGTATAAACCAGATAATTTGTCAGACAATTTAGATTTGGTTAAATCGTTGTCAGTTAGATATGTGTTGCCTAATTTCCCTGATAATCTTTCTGCTGTTAAATCAGAATCTTTTAAGAAATTGTTTAAGTCGGTGCTTTTTGCGTAAATATCTAAATCCGATTTTTTTGCTAGTGTGTTGATGTCGCTGCTGGTTAAATAACCTTTGTTGGATATCGCGGTGTCAATCATTGTGCCCAAGGTTGTTGAGTTCGCCAAAGCAGCATTTACCTTTTCTGCGTCAATTGTTGGTAAATCATCTTTGGTTGCTAATTTTTTTGCAGATATTTTTGCATCAAAATTGTTGTCAGTAATAACATTTGCTGCTTTTAATTTGTATGCAATGCTATCAGTTGTGTTTTCATCACCGTTTAACAAAGTGTTAAAACTTTGTTTTGTGGCAAAAGTGTCAGCCAATGTTGCACCCAATTTTGCCGCACTTAAATCACTTGTTTTTGCAAAACCGGCGTTCTTTAATTTGTATTCAACAGAATCTGGAACATTGTCAGCACCATCCAGTTTTTCAACAGTAGCTTGTAATGCGGCAACTGTGTCAATAGATGCGACTTTCAAGGCGTTATTGTTGTTTTTGTCTATAATGTTTCTATCTTGTAAATCTTTTGATATTAATTCTTTGACGGCGTTTTCATCAGTGCCGACCTCGCCTTTTAATGCAAATTTAGAGTCCAAGTTGGCCAATTCTTCTTTTGTGGCAACTTGCAAGTTTTCTTCTGTATTCAAAATACCTTTTTCTTTTAATTTTGTGGTAACAATATTATTAACTTCTGTGGTATTTGAACCGATTTTCCCGGATAATGTTGATACGGCGTTGTCATTTGCAATGATTTTTGAGGCGATTTTTTCTGGGGTGATATCGTCTGGTTTTACAAAAGATTCGCCTAATTTTTGTGTTAACTTTTCGGTGTCAATATCATCTTTGGTTGCAAAATTTTTGTTCGATAATTCTGTTGGAGTGATAAAAACATTGGTTAGTTTGTCCGACAGTGCGGTTGGTGTAATTGCGTCTGGACGAACGTAGATGTTATCAAGTTTAGAAGATAATGATTCTGGTGTGACATCGGATGCACTTGCAAATCCAGAATTTTTTAATTTGTACGCAATGGAACCAGTTGTATTTTCGTCACCATCTTGAAGAACGGATACTTTTGTTTTTAACTGAGACACATCGTCTGTGGGGGCGTATTTGGAATCCAATTTGTTTGCCAGGAAATCTGTTGTAATTTCAGATTTTTTTATCATTTGTAATTCGTTATTAGAATCGTATATGCCTTTGTTGACCAAATTTTGTGATACCATATCATCAAACACAGATGTGTTTTGTAATGCCGCAGATACGGTTTCTGTATTGATAATTGGTAATTCAGATTTTGTCGCAACTTGGAGTTGATTATTTGTGTCAACAATTCCGCGATTTTGTAAATCTGATTTGATTAAAGTTTTAACTGTATCTTCGTTTGTGCCGATTTTCCCAGATAATGTGGACACAGCATCATCATTTGCAATGATTTTTGATGCAATTTTTTCCGGGGTTACATCGTCTTTTTTTGCGAATTTTACAGCCAAAGTGCTTTCCATTTTTTGCGATAATGCAATTGGTTGAATTTCTTCAGAGGTTGCGACTAACAAATTTCCGCGATTATCTACGATACCTTTTTCAACCAATTTGTCGCTAATTTTTGAATCGATGGCAGAATCTGAAACGACAGTTTCTTGTAAATCTGATATTGCTTCGTTAAAACTGGTATTTTGTGTTAAATCTGTTGTTTTAACCACGGTTTGTACTGTTGCGGGTAACGTGTTTTCTATTTGTGTTTGTTTTTGAACCAATTCATCGATTTGTTGTTGTAAATTTTCTAAATCTTTTGCTGTTGTATGAACTTGTGTTGTTGTGCTTGTGCCTGTGTTGGGATAATAACGATTGATTTTATTTAATGGGGAAGAAAATGCGATTCGGGATGTGTTGGTATCAATATTGGCGGCGTTGGGTGTTGTTTTTGTGATGCCTGAATCAGGGGTGGTCGATATTGTGGAAACCGTGACTTTTGGACTGCTGACGGTTGTTCCACTAGATAACGGGGTCGAACTGGCACGGATGCTGGCCGCGGCCCAGACAGTGCCGCACAATCCACAGAAAAACGCAAAAAATCCAAATTTTTTCATAATTTTCCCCCTTGTGTTTATCGCAAAACAATCCTTTCTTGATATAAATGGTAGAAAAAAACAAATGTTCAAAGCAAGTGTATTTTTCAGTTTTTTATATGTTTTTTATTGCTTTTTGACACTTGGTGAATTAACATTTGAAAATGTTGTCGGGGTGTAGCTCAGCCTGGTAGAGTACTTGCATGGGGTGCAAGGGGTCGCAGGTTCGATTCCTGTCACCCCGACCAGTTCATAAAAAAATAGATATGATAGGGACTTGATGGTGCGCAAACGTACTCGCAGGTTCGATTTCTGTCATCCCGACCTGTTTGAAATAAAATTAAAAACAAAAAATCGGTAAAAAACCGATTTTTTGTTTAGTTAGAAAAGGGTTATTATTTCCCAATTATTCCAGAATTATTTTGTTGGCATCAGACATCCTGTGGTAATACACGGTTTTGGCTTGGTGATATTTGTGTTGATTGTTATAGCGCCATTGGCAATTGTTAAACCACCATTGTGTATGTAAGTTACAAGGTCATCCATTGTTAGTGCTTCTTCGGCCGCTTTGCTTTTTATCAAAGTGCTTAAACTGCTGGTAGAGGTTCCACCTAGTTCGGTTTTTAGCGCGTTTATGGCTAAGTTATTTATTTCTGAATCAGTTTTAGCGATTTTCATCACAGAACCTGTATATGCAGAATCTTCAGACCAACTTAAATTTCCAGTAGTAGAATCAAATACTGGTTTAAATGTTTTTCCATTTGTACCGTCTTTACCAGCGGCGCCTTTGAGGGTGTCTATGAAGCCTGCACGATATGTGGGTAAAGCCAATGTTGCACCGCTTAATGTGAAACTACCTTTTTGGATTTCTGCTGTTTGCAGTTCATTAAATTTCTGGTCTGCTTCGGATTCTCCGCCTATCAGGTCAGGATCGGCAGCAACTGCAGCCAAGCATGCGTTCATATCAGTAAAGTATCCCCCCTTGCCTGCTGTGCTACCTATTTCTATCTTGCCTGCATAATAATCAGAAATGTCTTTGAGTTTAGCGTATGCACGTGTCATTTTTGCAGGTGATAGACGCATAGCCACAGTATTGTCGTTTTTCCGTGAATGAGCATCGCACCATAAGTCAGCAGCGGATTGTCCGTTTAAGCCATCTTTACCTTTTTCACCATTTTTACCATTTTCACCATCTTTTCCTTTGAGGGTGTTTATAAAGTTTGTGCGATGGTTGGCCAAATCGATACTGGCTGTTTTTAAGACGAATTTTCCTGATGTTACGTTGCTTAGTTGTGTCCGATTAAATTCTTGATCGGCTTCGGATTCACCGCCCATCAAGTCTGGGTTAGCAGTGATCGCTGATACACAGGATTCCATGTCTGCGAAAATACCACCGCCCAGTTTTGTATCGATTGTGATTGCGCCTGCATTTCTTATATTTGTATCAAATACTCTTACCATTTTTGCAGGAGATAAAGCCAAGGTTGGGTTTCCTTTAATGTGTGCTTCGCACCAAGCGACTATGGCAGATTTTCCATCTTGCCCGTCTTGACCATTTTGACCGTCGGTGCCCGACATAATTTCATTATATTTCTCTTCACAAGCAGAAACAAAGTTTTGGTTGCTGTTAGTGCCAAAAGTTTTTACGGATAATCTGTCTTTTGTTGTGCTTGCATTTTTCAATGTTTGCATTTTAGAAGTACCAAATGTGTTAGACAATTTTTGTCCGATGCCAGTTGTTAAATCTAATGCATCAAATTTTTGAACCAAAGACAAACAATATGCACGTGCTCCACCCTGGATTGCGTTGTATTCTGAGGAAGTGAAGTTATCGCATGTTTTATTATCGCCGTATAATGGTTTAATAATCGCATCCAAATTAGTGATTGAGGTGTCTTTTTCGTTTTTTGCCTCGCAATATGCGTGCCATGCAGTTTCGGCGTCTTCGCCGTCGGTACCAGACATGATTTCGCTATACCGTGCCTCACATGCCTCCATAAATGTTGCATTTGTTTTGATGGAACTGGCCGTAAATCCAGTCAATTTTACTCTGGACTGGGCGTTGGGTGCGCTGTTAAATGCGGTCATCTTGTCAGATCCAAATGTTGCGACCAATTTTTTACCAATGCCACTGGTTAAATCCAATGGGTTTTGAGTCAAAGATAAACAGTATGCGCGTGCGCCACCCATGATGGCGTTGTATTGTGCGTAACTAAACTTGGTTGCGTTGGCACAATCAGATAATTGTGTGACAGATGAGTATAATGCCTTTACTATATCCAGATTTTCTTCGCAATATTGTTGTTGAACAGATTTTGCAGATATGCCAGGGTCGCCTTTTTCTCCTTTGAAAGGAACGCCATTGTGTTCACATGTATCATCGGTGCAACTGCAAATATATAACAATGCGTCGGTTGTGTTATAGTATGCGTGGCTTTGTGTGTTTGTGTTGCATGATGGCAAATCTGATGTTGATGAAACATTTCCTTTGAAGGAAAATCCAGAGCCGGCTTCACCTTTGTCACCTTTGACAGATTGTAAGAATTCCGAATCGTTTTTTAAAGTATTTGCTATGTCTGTGGCGGATGCAGATTCGCCGTCCGCGCCTTTTAATGCGTTACGTAAATTGTCGTTATTCTTGATTTTATGTAACAAACTGTCTGGGGTGTCTATATCTCCGTTGATAGTGTTGTCGAGTTTTTCTACGGTATCTGATAATTCGGCCATTTTTTCGTCTGTGGCGATTGTTAATGTGCCTTGTTCGTTAACAATGCCACGTTCGTATAAATCTTTAGATATTAATTCTTTGACGGCAGTTTCATCGGTGCCAACCTCGCCTTTTAATGCAAATTTAGAGTCCAGGTTTGCTATTTCGTCTTTGGTGGCAACTTGCAAATTTTCTTCTGGGTTCAAAATACCTTTTTCTTTTAACTTTGCGGTAACAATAGTGTTAACCTCTGTGGCGTTCGGACCAATTTTTCCGGATAATGTAGCGGTCGCAACGGCATCATCTGCAATAGCGGCGGCGATTGCGGTTGGTGTGATTTCGTCTTTGGTTGCCAGATTTTGTATTGCATCAGAATTAATGAAGTTTTTTTCGTTTAATGCAGATTCTGTCACATATCCTTTGGCGGTTATTTCTTCAGAAACCATATTTTTAAAGTTTTGTGAGTTACGTAATGCGTTTGTAACCGTTTCTTCGGACACAACAACCTGTCCTTTCTTTTCAACGTTTAATTCGCCGTCTTTTAATACGCCTACATCGGTCAATTCATTTGTAATGATGTCACGAATTTCGCTTTCTTTTGGTTGAATACTATTGACTAATGTGGTCGTTGCGTCAGTGTTTGTTACGATTTTTTGAGCCAAGACATCTGGTTCAATGTCGATTTTTTTGGCGAAAGTCACTTCGTTATTGGCGTCAAGTATGCCACGAACTTTTAGACGATTGTCGATATCTGAATTTAAAGATTCTGTATAATTGTCTGTTATCTGTTGTATAGAAGTTAAAGATGTGGATAAGCCTTGGGTTGTAGAACGAATTTCGGAAAGTGTGTCTTTTAAATCACGATTCGTCGTTGTTAAATCAAGGCTTTTTATTTGTGACTCAACGGTGTTTTCGACATCGTCGCGTGTAATTTGATTTTGTTCCAGTCCCAATTGTGCGCTGCGCAAATCGTTTATTTGTTGTTGTAATTCGGCCAAAACAGATGATGAAACATTGCCGCCACCAGAACTTGGAGCAGGAACGACAGTTGTTGGTGTGAATTTTGATAAAGCAGAAGGTCGCGTTGTATTATTGGAAGTTGTCTTCGTTGTGGATGTAGTCAAAATAGTGTTTCCGGATGCGGGTTTGATAGTGTTATTTGTCATGCTGATAGAGCCAGCACGAACGGTTGGCTGTAAAGCATTAGCAACAGAATATATTGTGGCACATATAAAAGCGACAAGTAAACGAATATGACGTAGCATGATTTTTCCCCTCTGGTTTATAAAAGTCCTTTCTTGAAAAAAGTTTAGCAAAAATAAAAAAAATCACGCAAGGACTTTTTTAGTTTTTTTTGCATGTTTGGTCAATTGAGTCTGAGATGTGCTGAAACATTGCACGTTTGCGTGCGGAATTTTTTGCACAAGGGTCGCAAGACGAACGTACATCCCCCATTTTACATATAAATTTTTGTCCGTTGCAATTGCCGGTTGTTCTGACGGGAACAATTCTGTTGGCATAATTTTGTTCCATTTCTAGGTAGTGTTTTGGTATTTCGTGTGGGCGATTTTGCCAGATAGCGGTTGTTTTGTCTGCTGTTGTGCGTTGGCAAATTTTGTTTGACCGTGTGTGTTGCATGGTAATTTTGTCGTTGATTGATGCTTCTCGATTATTGGCAGTAATTAAAACCCAAACAACCAAAACGGTACATAATGTTGCTACAATGAATAATAACATGTAATGCGCAACAGAAAAAGCAGATGGTGTGTCGTTCATAAAATACTCCTTGGGGTTAAAATTTGTATGTAAATTGTATAAAATTTGCGAGATATAAAATATGGGTATCTTTTCTTTGGTTGCTTTTTTGATAATTTTGGTGTAGAATATTGGGTCGCAATTATAACAGTATTATCAAAGAGGTTTTGAAATGTTTGTTACCGAAAAATTAAAAACATTTTCTTGGATAAATGTTGGCAATCCTGATCATGATGATTTTGAAAGATTGCAATCCGAGTACAAGATTGATGAAGATAATATTATCGATATTTTAGACCCTGATGAACAGCCTCGATTGGAAATAGAAGATGATTACAAGGTCATTATTGTGCGATTCCCTATCATAAACCATGAAAACGATACTTTGTGGCATACAGAGCCTTTATCAATTATTTATTCGCCAAATCGTGTAATTACTATATGTAGAAAACGTTGTGATTTGTTGGATAAGATTAAAAAGGATGAAAAAACCTCTCGCGAGGATTTTGTCTTGAATATTTTATTTTATATTGCCGAGTCTTATTTGCGCTTTTTGAAAGAGTTAAATAAACGGGTTTTGGCAACTAAAAAAGTTTTGCAGCAAAGTGTTTCGAAATACGATTTAATGGCGTTGTTAGAGGTTGAGAACAGTTATACTTTGTATATGAGTGGTATCAAAGGAAATGTTTCTGTGTTGGATAAATTGGAAAAAATGCGCGGTTTTATCAAGACGGATGATGCGCAAGAGTTGTCCGAAGATGTTAGGATAGAACTTGGTCAGGCTATCGAGGTTGTGACAAGTTATAGTAAAATGTTAAAATCTATTAAAGAAACCTTTGAAAGTATTATAAATATGGAATCTAACCGATATATTAATCGGTTGACAATGTGGAATATTATTTTGGTGATTCCTACGGTGATTGTTGGCTTTTATGGTATGAATGTTTCTTTGCCGTTTGCTGAGTATTCTTTTACGGCAATAGGTATATTTGTTGTGATAATTTTGTTGTTGGTTGGTTTTGCGTGTTTTAGTTGGATAAAGTCTAAAAAATTACGTTAAACAAACCGCCTAATTGGCGGTTTTTATTTTGTTTTTTACATTTTGCTCGGGATTATCAGCCCCATTAAATTTGTTGCAGTCGTCAATGTGTCACGGGCGAGTTTGGTTATGTGCAGACGTGTTTCTTGTATTTTGTTGTCCAGGTCGTCACGCAATATTGGACTACTATGATAAAACGCGTTTATTAGTTGGCACAGGTTGTAGGCATAGTTGGCAATCATATCTGTTGCTCGATTTTCGTATGCAGATTGGATTGTTTTGTCAAAATCCATGATTGCTAATAACAAATTTCGTTCGTCTTTGTTTATATTTACATTGTGTAGATGCGGTGTGATATTTGCTTTGTTTAATACGGTGTTTAGACGTACGGCGGTATACAATATGTATGGGCCTGTTTTTCCTTCGAAACTTGTAACGGCATCTGGGTCGAATATGTAGTCTGAACGCAAATCGTGTATTAAATCGTTAAATTTTAACGCGGCGATGGCGATTGTGTCGATTGTGTTGTCGTCTAGTTCTTTGTTGTTTTCGATTGCGCGAGCGCGAACGGCGTCGGTTATGATTTGGATAATATCATCCAAATCGGCGGCGTTGCCGCTGCGGGTTTTAAATGGTTTTCCGTCAGCACCATTGATTGTTCCGTATCCAATGTGTTCGAGGTTTTTTGTGTCAAAAAGACCGGTAAGTTCGGCGATTCTGAATAGTTGTTCAAAGTGCAAAGATTGTCTTGAATCAGTAAGATATATTATTTTGTTCGGGTTATCTGTTAACTTTCTATAATATATCGCCATAATGTCTGTTGCGTCGTATGTTGTTGCGCCGCGAGAGTTGTGAAACATCACCGGCGGCATTGGTGCGGTATCTGTGTCTTTTTTTACAACAACAATTTCGGCACCGTCGCTTTCTTGTAACAGGTTTTTATCACGTAGTAATTTTTCAACAGGCGCTTCGTAAAGCGCTGCATTTTTTTCGCCTAAGTCGTTGTCAAAAGGCAAAATGTTTAATTTTTTAATTGTGTCATGCATTGACTTTAATGATATAGGCATAAAAATATTGTACAATGCATTATAACCTGGATGGCCCTGTTGTAATTCAGCGGTGATTGTATGAACGGTGTCCATAAATTTTTCGTCTTGTTTTGCCAATGCTGCGGCCTGGGGATAAAATGTATTTAATTCGGATGGTTCAAAAGTGTACCGAGATAAATCCATAGTGCTATCAAAATTGTCTTGAAAAAAAGGCCAATCTGGATGGATGCGTTTTATCCATGCGATCACCATCCCCATAGAACGTCCCCAATCACCTATGTGGTTATAAGAAATTGTTTTGTGTCCCATAAAACGAAATATTCTGTTTAATGTATCGCCAACAATAGATGTGCGAAGATGCCCGATATGCAGCGATTTGGCAACGTTATATGCACCATAATCCATGTCTATAACCAATGGCTTGTCTGTTGTTTGTGGTTGTGGTGCTGTCGCATTTTCCAAGATAAAATTATTGCGGATTTTTATATTGATAAAGCCAGGTCCCGCAATTTCGGCAGATTCTATAAAATCTAATTCTTGGATTTTTGGTAAGATTTCTCCGGCCAGTTCGCGCGGATTTTTATGTGCTAATTTTGCACCAATCATTGCTGCGTTCGTCGAAAAATCGCCAAAATCACGATTTCGTGGTGTTTCCAAATTTGCGGCAAAGCCCAATTTTTCGTTTATTGCATCTGATACATATTTATACAAATTCATTTTTCTATCTCTTGTTTTATTTTCAATATTTTACATTATTCAATTGGCAAAATAACACGAACGCGCAATCCGCCCAAATCGCTGTCTTCTAAAAATAATTGTCCACCATGATTTTCTATTGCGGTTTTTGCTATGGACAGTCCCAAACCCGTTCCGCCACTGTCGCTACTGCGAGCATCGTCTAAACGAACAAACGGTCGCAAGGCATCGGCTTTGCGATTGTTTGGGATTCCGATACCGTCGTCTTCGATTGTGACAATAATGGAGTTAGGTGTGTCTTGTTCAGTGATTTTTATTGTTTTTTTTGCGTATCTGGCGGCGTTTTCTATAATATTTGCAAAAGCACGAGTCAGTGCCATTGGGCGCGCGTAAAATTGTACTGGATTATCAGGTAAATCTAGTTGTATGCGTTTGTTTGGAGCGGCATCACGTGCCAGACGGATTAATGTTGCGGGCAATTCTGTCGCTTGTTCTATTTCAGGGGTTTCGCCACGAGCAAAAGATAAATATCCGTTTACCATTTCTGTCATACGGTCTATGTCTTGTAATAATGTTTTTTTATCAGCGCTATCTGTTTCTATTGCCAGACGCATACGGGTCAATGGCGCTTTTAAGTCGTGGCTGACGGCATTTAGCATATCAGTTTTTGTGTGATTATAACGATCTATGCGTTCTTTCATTGTTATCATTGATGCGGCTGCGTTACGAATTTCTAGTGAGCCACTTGGTTTGAAGCCAGGCGCATCCAATCCGCGCCCAAAACGGTTTGCAGCATTTGATATGCGCTTGATACTGCGTGAGTGCAAAATTATAAATGGCGATATTAAAATTCCGACAACCAGTATTGAACCGATTAGCCATAAAATGAATACTTCGGTACTGGTAGAATAAACACGATATAACGAAGTGCCAAATGTTGCAATTTGGCCATCTTGTGTAGGGATATCAACAAAAACCAAACGTTCTCCGCGGTCGATAAAAATATCGGCAGAACGTTTTAAGCGCGTTTGCAAATGTTTGGATAGTCGGCCTGCGATCATAGAGTTATTGTCGTTTTTTGCGGGACGATTCAGTTTTTTATTAATAGAAACATTTATACCAATATCGCCGGCCATTGTTTTTGCCGCAGATAAATTATCGGAATCGATAAAATTCATCATTGTTGTAATTTCAGCAGACAAACTGCGTGCCATAGTGTTGTGAACGCGCGTCCAATGATTGCCAAAGAAAAATTCGGCGATAATAACCTGGACCACAATCAGTGGTAATAACACCATTAAAATGGTGCGACCAAGAAAACTTCTGGGTATTAATCTCATGTTTTTTTACCGTTTTGTTGTTGTGGGTGTGGTTATTAATTTATAACCGCGTCCACGAATAGTTATAATATCCAAGTCTGATGATACACTATTTATTTTGGTTCGCAAGCGTTTTGCAACCATTGGGGATGCGGCTACGATGTTGCCGATTGGAGATACTAAATTGTGAAGTAATTTTTTTTCTTCCCCGGATAGTGCAAATAATTTGCCAGTAGATTCAGGTGTGTTTTTTATAAAAAATTCATTATCTGCAAAAAACAAACCGCCGGGAATATCTTGTGCAACGTTTGTTGTGTTTTTTATAATGTTTTTTAATCGTAATACCAATTCTTGTAATTGAAATGGTTTAGCCAGATAATCGTTTGCGCCGTTTTCTAATCCTGCGATAGCATTTTCTGGGCCAGATAATGCGGTCAACATTATGGTTGGGGTTAAATTGCCAGATTTGCGTAATTGCTTTAGAAATGTTAGTCCATCTGTGCCGGTCATCATGCGATCCAGAACAATTGCGTCAACAGAAACCTTGTTTAATATTTGATCGCCCTGTTCTGCTGAATCTGCGGTTAAAACAGAAAAGTCATGTTGTTGCAAACCGTGTTTCAGGCTTTTTCTTAATAAATCATCATCGTCAATAATAAGAACGGTTTTATTCATTTTTTTATTGCATTGGTTCGACAGCGTATTCGCCGGGCTGGATTGTTAAACTGGAACCGGTATCGTTTGGTTTATCACCACGTGTTGCGACATTGAAACGCATGCCACGGGTTGAATATTCTGTTTTGAATAGCGCGTATCCTGTGCCGCCACCGGTTGTAGAGCCCTGGGTTCCGATAGAATAATAACCGCCCAAGATGCCGTAATCTAAATCAATATAATCCAAGTTTATTAATATGGACATACTGCTGGTGCCGTCGCTGGTTAAATTGCATGCAAATTCACGATTTGATAGTGTTGCTTGTGAATTTGCAGGTATTACAATATCCATAACTGTTTGATCGCAGCGTCGGTCTATCCCGTTTACCAGTAATGTATATGTCATACCCACAGAGGCCCGAGATAAACCTGTGGATAAATTTACCTGGGAAATGGATGCTTTTGGAATTTTTGCAATTGCGTTTGCGATGCCACTGCGGACGGGAAAGGAAATCCCTGATTGCAAGCAATCGCGAGAAAAAGGGTCTGCCTCGCAGATGTATAATCTGGAATAGCCATTTGACATAAACATTTGACTAAGGCTATTAAACAAGAAGTTGCGTGTAATACGGTCATTCAAGCGCGTGCAGTTAAAGTTTCTGCATATAACCATTGGTCGTTCGGAAAAACCAACGCCTGGGTGTGCGCATGCCTGAACGTCGCGATTGTTGACAATGTTTTGATCATAATCAAAATCGTTATCCTGGTGCATAAATTCTGTTTCTGGAATAAAATTCTGGTCGTTTGGATATGCATAGTATGACGCCACAGGTGTTTCTGTGTATATAGTTTGAAAACCTTGTGTCATCATGTTGGCCATCGCAGATTGAGCAAAAATCATGCTGAAAACAATCATAAAATTGGTTTTGTTCATTTCCTCTTCCTTGGTTCCTTGTGATTAGTTTAGAATTTTTTTATATGCTATGTCAAAGCAAAAATATTTTTATTGAAAAATGAATTTGATTTGTACTATAAGTAGAAATGTGAAATTTTAGGTAAGGTGAAAAATATGGTTGATGTTATTATTACAGGCGAAGGCGGAAAATTACATGCCGTGTATCACAAATCAGATGTTCCGGGCGCACCGGTGGCTGTGGTGTTATCTGGGAATCCGCGGCAAAAGTATCATATGAACGACCGTGTGTCTTATGCGATGTTTCGTGCATTTATGGATATTGGTTTTTCGGTTGTACGTTTTAATTATCGTGGTGTTAATGATTCCGAGGGGGCTATTGGGACTGCGTCTGAAAACATGCTGGATATTGCCACAGTTATAGATTGGATTCAAAATAAAAATGAAGATAGTGATAGAATTTGGTTGGCCGGCAATCAAATGGGGGCGTGGTATGTATTGCAAACAATGATGCGCAGGCCCGAAGTTTCTGGCTTTGTGTTGGTTTCGCCTGATACTACGGTTTCTGATTTTCAATTTTTATCACCCCGCCCTAACCGTGGATTGTTGCTGCAAGGCGCATTTGAGGGCGATGATGCGCGTGCGTTTGGAACGCATTTGACACATATTCTGAAAAAACAAGCCGAGATAAGTTTGGAAACAATTTATGTAAAAAATGCCGATGCAACTTATGCTACGCCGGCGGATTTACGCCAAATGTATAATGATTTCAAGGCGTATGTTGGGCGTGAAGATACAGAAACAAAGTTATTATAAGTTTTGTAGTGGATATCAAAATGAACGCAAATGATAGATTTTTGGACCCGAATGTTCCGGATGAATTGGCGATTTCTATTCGCCCAAAGATTTTGAATGATTTTATCGGTCACGAATCGTTGAAACAAAATTTATCCGTGTTTATTGCGGGGGCTAAATCCAGAGCCGAGGCGATGGATCATGTTTTGCTATATGGACCTCCGGGGTTAGGAAAAACAACCTTGGCACATATAGTTGCAAATGAATTAGGAACGAATTTTCGCGCAACGGCGGCACCTATGTTGACCAAGCAAGGTGATTTGGCGGCTATTTTAACTGCGTTGGAACCTATGGATGTTTTGTTTATTGATGAAATTCATCGTTTGCCAACCGCGATAGAAGAAGTTTTGTATTCTGCGATGGAAGATTTTAAGTTGGATATTATGTTAGGTGAAGGGCCGTCTGCAAAAAGTGTTCGTATTGATTTGCCTCCTTTTACATTGGTTGGTGCAACCACACGTACGGGTTTGCTGTCTAATCCTTTGCGGGAAAGATTTGGAATTGATTTGCGATTGTCTTTTTATTCGGCGGATGAATTGGCTCGGATTATTATGCGCAGCGCACATATTTTGGGGATGGATATAGATAAAGATGGTGCGTTGATGTTGGCACGCGCGTCGCGTGGAACACCGCGTATTGCGAACAGGTTGTTAAAACGTGCACGTGATTTTGCAAATGCATTACATGCAGATGTTATTACGGCGGATACTATTAAAACCACCCTGTTTCAATTACATATTGACGAATCCGGGTTGGATGCTGTCGATCGTGATTATATGATGACAATTATAAATCATTATGCAGGTGGTCCGGTTGGAATTGATAATTTGGCGGCGGCGTTAAGCGAACCGGCTGATACAATCGAAGATGTAATTGAACCTTATTTGATGCAATTAGGGTTTATTCAACGCACACCTCGTGGACGTGTTGTGACCGATATGGGATATAAACACCTGGGATTGGAAAAATGATGCGCAATTTCTTTGTTTTAATTGTTGGCATATTTATTTTAGCCGGATGTGCAGGAACATCTGTGTATGAATACAAAATCAACACAAAGCCGTATACCATTGATGGTGTGACTTATTATCCGTTGGCATCGGCAAATGGTTTTAGTGAAACTGGGATGGCATCGTGGTATGGACCGGATTTTCATGGTAGAAAAACAGCCAGCGGTGAAACTTATAATAAATATGCATTTACGGCGGCGCATAAAACTTTACCATTTGGCACACGTGTTCGTGTCACTAGTTTAGATACCAGGGCCAGTACAGAGGTTGTTATAAATGACCGTGGCCCGTTTAAATCTGGGCGCATAATTGATTTATCTTATTCTGCGGCCAAAGAAATTGGTATGATTGGGCATGGAACGGCACGTGTGCACATAAATGCGGTGGGTTCGGTAAATAATTCAAATGCAAAAACAACAACTGTAAAACCTACAACAAATGCGGCAATTGGTACTGGTAATTATTATGTTCAGGTTGGAACGTATTCTGTACAAAACAATGCAACCAAGGCCAGTCAGAATTTAAGCACAATGGGTTATGCAAATGTGGTAAAATCACAAAGTGGTAAATATGTTGTGCGTGCGGGGCCGTATAGTACGCGTGCGCGCGCAACATCTGTGCGGGACAAATTACAAAAAAGTTATTCTGGGGCATTTATAGTGGAGTGAGTGAATGACAACCGCAAAAAGATTAACAGATTTTTTTTGTATAAGTGAAAAATTGGAAACTGAAAAACGCCTTACGCGGACATCAAGTGGTGACAATCAAGTTGTGGCGGCGCATTCTTGGAATATGGCAATTATGGCTTTGGCGATAAACCCGTATTTAATCCATGTTGTTAATATGGAACGGGTATTAGAGTTATGCTTGTTGCATGATTTGCCAGAGGCGATTTCGCATGATATTCCATTGCATGAACAGACAGAATCTATTAAAAAGCAAAAATATATAAATGAACAACATGCTGTTGACACTATAATGTCTTTATTACAGGACGATTGGGTAAAAGCCAGATTTGATGAGTACGAGGCAAAGCAAACGCCCGAGGCACGGTTGGTTAAATTATTAGATGTGTTGGATACAGGAATTCAACATATGTGTGCCAAAGATTTGGTGTATGTGACAAAGTATGATAATGGTTTTTATTGGAAATTATTTTTTTCGAATAAATTTATGACCGGTTTCGATTATGAACCTGTGTTGCGTGAAATATATGATGAGATTCGTGGCCGTGTCGAAAAACGATTAATTAACGAACAAAATTTGGATATAAATAGATTTATTGATAGAGGTGAAAATGACACATAAATTTAAATTTCAAATTGCGTATGCGGATACTGATGCCGGTGGGATTGCGTATCATGCGCGTTTTATAGAAATGGCAGAACGTGCCCGTATGGATTGGTCGCGCGGCATCAAATATCCGGAAAATGATTTAGGGTTTGTTGTTCGGCAGTTGGATATTAAATACAGTGTGCCATTATTGGTGGGTGATGATATTATAATTGAAACCACGCCAATCAATATTGGTGCGGCATCTGTAAAAATTGAACAAAAGTTTTTACGTGATGGGGTAATTTGTGCTATAATGCATATAACGATTGCTTACCTGGATAAAAATTTGCGTCCACGGGCAATCCCAGATTCAATTGTAAAGTTTTTTAAATAATAAAAACATAAAAAAGGAAAGGAAATGACAAATAATTTTTCATTATTGAATTTGTTTACTGGCGACATAATGACTGTATTTGTGTCGATTGTGTTGGTGGTTTTGAGTATTTTGTCTTGGGCGGTTATTATTGAAAAGTATCGCGTATGGAAAATGGTAAAAAATAATCCGGTTAAAATAAAACCAAATGACAATCTGGATACGATAGTCGATAAATTGATACGCCCATTTGATAAGAATTTGTGGTTTTTGTCGATGGTGTCTTATGTTTCACCTTTTATTGGTTTGTTTGGAACGGTTTGGGGGGTTATGGATTCTTTTGCATCAATCGGAATCAATCAATCAGTTAGTATCAGTGTTATTGCCCCGGGATTGGCGACTGCGTTGGGGACAACTGCGTTGGGGTTGATTGCGGCAATTCCTGCGGCAATAGCATACCAGTATTATGCAAAAAAATCTGATGATTTGTATAATCGTTTAGATGAAAATCGTATTGAATTAAAAGCGCAACATTAAATTTTAAGGATTTGTGATGCCAAGAAGAACAAGACGTTTTGATGCAGGAATATCGCTGACACCGATGATTGATATTATGACGACATTGTTGGCGGTGTTTATGGTGACGACCCCAATGATGACGGCTGGTATTGATTTAGAGTTGCCACGTGCAGGACATTCATCTATGACGGGTAATGATCATGCGATTCAGATTAGTGTGGATAGTGCTGGTCGATATTATTTGGCGCGCGACCAAATGAATTTGGATGATGTTGTGCGTCGTGCGGCGGCCATGCGGACAGAAAATCCTAATTTAACTATTATGATTAGCGGTGATGCGCGGGCTGATTATGGGGCGGTTATGCGTGCCATGGGACGGTTAAAGGATGCTGGATTTCAAAAGGTTGGATTAAAAACGCAAATTGATAATAGAAACTAATGAAAAATCGTGCCAAACAATTTTATTCAGAAAATATTTTAATGTCTGTGATGGGGCATTTGGTGTTGATTGCGTTTATGATAACGTCTGTTGTGATATTTGTTGAACGCGCAGAAACGGTCGTGCCGGACCGTATTCAAATTATGGAAATTGATTTAAGTAATGTGAAAATTACTGGAAATGAAACTAAATTGTATAATACGGATATTCCAAATGTAAAAACACCTGAAACACAAAAAAACAAAACTGATTCTGCATCTGTTCCGGAACATGTTGCCGCTGAAAAAGATAAAATCACGGATTCGCTTATCGATAATGATGACAACAAAAAAACGCAGAAATTGGCGGAAACAGATAAAAGAACAGATGTGTCTGAAATAAATGCGCCAAAAAAGAAAACTGTGGTGCGCGTAAATCGCGAAGTGTTATCACTGGACAGAACAATGACTGTTTCTGTGATTGACGCGCTGCGCGTGGCGATGACGCGTTGTTGGGTAATTGATAGCAGTCGTCCCGATTTATCAGATATTCGTGCGGTTGCGCATTTGAAGATGCGTCCCAACGGAACTGTTGCAGATGTTTGGTTTGAAAGTGCGGCGCGTGCCGAAACAGATGCAACATTTGCATATGTGTTGAATACAATTCGCGCGGCAATACAAACGTGTGAACCTTTGTCTATGCTGCCACGCAATGAATATAATGCGTGGAAAGATATACAATTGACATTTTATCCTACGTCTGGGCGTGTTATGTAGTTTTTTGTAAAAATTCAAAAATCTGTCAAATTTTTTTTGATAATTTTTTTAGTTTTTTTATTTGCGTATTTAGTAATAAATGTTCTATGCTTGTCAGAGAAGGTAGGAAAGTTTGAAAACTTTATTCCGTATTTTTAATGTAATGTTTTTTTCTGCGGCATTAGTGTTTGCTGTGGTGCCAATGGCATTTGCGGCTGGTTCTTGTCCAGGTAGTTTTTTTGATTATGAAAATAAAGAGTGGATACAAGATTATACTTGTGAAGATGTTGGGCAAAATTTGATTGGAGAAGGTTTTGACCACAATGTACTGACCGATGGTTGTTCGTGTATGTGCGATCCATTTGATGCTGCGTTTAATCCTGTGGCGGCTAATGCTTGTATAAAAGGTGAAATTGATGCGTGTGCAGATGTTTGTATTCCACTAGATCTGCCGTGTGATTATGGCCAACGTCCATACGTCGTGGATGGCATTGCGCAATGTGGATATTATTTTGACCCAGAGTTTGGTTTGATAGATTATTATGGTAGTCAGAGATGGCGTGAATTTTTGGATGTTAATGGAATGTCTGCGGGTTATATGTCACCGACCGGTGAACTGTTGCCTTGTGATGGTGATGGAGTAAAAGAAGCTGGGGATGGCACAGGTCGGTGTGTTTGTGCTGATGGTGGTTGGTTCTTGATGGATGGTGGTGTTTGTGTTCAAGAATTACCAGTGGATTTGATGTTGGACCCAGAAGGGACACAAAATTATGCTAATTTGAAGCTCGATTTTTGGCATAATCCGTTTAATTTAGCGAATGAAGGTTATGGTTTGCCGGATGGTGGTGCCGGGTTGACACTGGACCAGATTATGGACATGGTTAATGGTCAAGGCACACAAATGTTTGATCATCATGGCGAATGGACATATACCCCGATGGGTACTGGAACACAGTATATTTATAAATCTATCCCGTTGGTTGGTTATCCTGTGTATTCAGGAACGTCGGCACCTGTGGTTGTTAAAGTCAATTTAGATTTTCAGGGCGGAAATTCGAGTTGGTCTGAATTTTACTATGTTTATGGTCGTACTACGCCTGGGCCTTTTTTTAATAGTAGTAGTGTGCAGACTCCTATAAACAATTCTGTTATTAACAAACCAACTCGTACAGGATATACTTTTGGTGGATATTACACCAGCACGAATGGAAATGGACAGCAATATGTTGATGAAAATGGTGTAATTAGTAACAATTTGGTCTATTACACAAGTACTACGCCCTTGACACTGTATGCGAAATGGACCCCGAATACATATACTATTAGTTATAATTTAAATAGTGGGACGCATGGGGCGAGCCATCCAACTTCTGCAACATATGACACATCTTTTACCGTGAGTAATCCTACGCGTTCCGGATATACATTTTCTGGTTGGAAAATCACAGGGATGGATAGCGTGACACATACGTATGGCAATAGTACCACCGCATCTAATTCAATTTCTTCAACAACTGCAACAACGTTTAAGAATCTTCGTTCAACCAGTGGGACTGTCACATTTACAGCACAATGGACACAAAACATTCCTACGTGTTATCAGATTCATTTTGATAATGCTACTAATGGCGGTAGTGGTGGTACGACTGATATTTGGTTGTATAGAAATTCGAGTAATTTGAGTGATAGCAAAAATTGTAAAATTTATAGTGATAGTGCTTGTACTAATGTGATAACCAGTATAACCCCACCAACAAAATTGAATGGATTTTATATTGGTCAGTATTCTGTAACAGGTGTAAATGCAGAAAGTCCTTATAATGAAGGTTGGTTCGATACAGGAGGCGGTTCACATATTGCTGAAGACAGAAATTATTGTAATAACACCACTAATACCAGCGGTTATTTCAATGATTTGGATTATACATATGGTTTTCAAGGAAATCAAAGCCCAGCGATTACTTTGCGTGCACTGTTTGAGTGTACACCGGGTTATTATAATAATTCAGACAACAGATGTTTGGCCAATACCGTTGTATTAGATTGGCAAGAAAGTGGTGGAAACAGTATTCCTGATGGTTCATGTACGTATGGTGGAAATTTGGTTTTGCCATCGGCACCGTCACGTTCAGGCTATACTTTTACAGGCTGGCGGTTAGCAGATGGAACAATGGCAAATGCTGGTACAACAATAACTGGTGGATGTGTTGTTGGTTATACTAATGCATATAATGGGACATCGGCTGCTATTACTGCGCAATGGTCTCAAGGCACCTACACCGTATCGTTTAATGCTAATGGTGGAACCGGCGGACAATCGGCAAATGTATCTGCGACATATGGTTCAGCCATGCCGACAATCAGTACAACCGCCCCAACCCGTACTGGATACACATTTGATGGTTGGTATGACAGTGTGAGTTTGCCGTCTGGATATAAGAAATTGGAATATATTGCAAAGAACAATGCGTCGCAATATATACAGACTGATTATGTTGGAAATTTGAATTCCAGATACGAAGGTGCTGTTCTTCTTACTAATAATACTGACGCTTATGATATAGCAAGTCGTGTTAACGCCTCTGGCAATACAAGGAATATTGCGTTTGCATGTTCTGGCAGTACTTCTTATATCGGTTATGGAACGTATATTTCTGCTGCAACGAATAGACACCAGTGTGTTTTGAATGACAGAATGGATTTTGTGACGGATTATTTAAATAGACAGTGGTCTGTGTCTATTGGTAATTCAACAAGCACAAAACAAATGTCTTCTGATGCGATAACCAGTTTTACAAATACAGCACCGTTACAAATATTTTTTAATCGTGTGGCTGGAGCCACCAGTACCGCCAGTTATGCTGCGCCAATAGGTACCAGAATTTATTATTTGAAAATTTATGAAAATAATAATTTAGTTCATCATTTTGTTCCCGCTAAACGCAGTAGTGATAATGCGATTGGTGTCTATGATGTTGTAGAAAATGAATTTTTGACAAATGCTATTGCAAATACAGGTTCGTTTACTGCGGGACCGGAAACAAATCTTGAAGTAAAATATTATAATGCAAATGGAACCAGTGCCAAAAATTGGGATAAAACCGCAAATACAACACTGTATGCACGTTGGACTGCAAAAACATATACAGTATCATTTAATGCCAATGGGGGAACAGGTGGACAAACAGCAGATGTAACCGCGACATATGGGGCGGCAATGCCGACATTGGGGGCAAACTCGGCTCCGACACGTACAGGATATTATCTTGTTGGATGGTATGATAAAAGTGATTATACCGCCAGTGGTGCAATGCAGTATTATAATGCAAATGGTACAAGTGCGCACAATTGGGATAAAACCGCAAATACTACATTATATGCAGGATGGGATGGGATAAAGTATATGATAACTTTGGATGACGAGGCTAATGGCGGAACCAGTGGTTCTGGTAGTGTAATACAAAAATATGCGTCAAGATGGACGACGAATGACAATGCCCAGACAACGATAACAAGTGTGAATATACCCAAAAGAACAAACAGTATATTTAATGGGTATTATAGTGCAAAAACAAATGGCACTCAGCATATCCCTGCCACTGGTGTTTTACCAGCCAACACAACATTTACAGACGATACGACATTGTATGCGCAATTTAGCAGTTGCCAATGTTCTGCGGGAACGGGGGTAGATACGTGCACAACAAGTTCTACGACTTCTAATACATGTACGGCAACCGCAACGTGTAAAGTGGGTTATGAAGAACCGGTTGCGTCATGTACTGGGGCGAATTGTACAAGTAGTTGTACACCGCAAAAGTATACGATATCAATAAAACCTAATGGTGGAAAAATAAATGATTCTGTGAATAATTTCGAGTTTTATGAGTTATATAATACGGAATTTAGAGATTTGACCGGTACCAATGTCCTGACGGATATTCCGGTTGCTGTGCGTGATGGATATAGTTTGACAGGATATTTTACAGCAAGCACTGGCGGCACACTTAAGATTGGGTCAGACGGACTGTTGCCGGTACCATCGACTTTTATGGGGGATACAACACTGTATGCCCAGTGGGCGCAAGATGTTATTACTTGTACAGCTGGAAACTATTTGCCGGCGAATTCCACATCGTGCGCCACATGTCCAGCCGGATATTATTGTCCAAACACAGGCAATTATGTACAATCTTCATCAAACCAGGGAATTGTTTCTTGTGCGTCTGGAAAAATCACAGAAACGGCTGGGTCAACCAGTGCGTCGCAGTGTAAAAGTCCTGAGTTTAGCATGACGACAACATCGCTTGCGGCAGGGACTGTGTTTTCATTTACTATGTCTGCCCAGGGTAATTTTGTGATTGATTGGGGCGATGGTAATATTCAACAAATAACCCGTACAAATACAACCGACACTACATATTCGCACACATATACAACCGCCGGGACATATACCATCGGCCTGTCTGGTCAGGCAACGGGATATAATACCAATACAGCGATCGCAGCGATTAGTTTTAGCGGTAATACAAATATTGCAGGGATATCTGGTTCTCTGGGTGCGGTATTTGGAACATTGTCGTCTGGTACAAACAAACAACCAAGATTTTATCAAACATTTGCTAACTGTAGTAATTTAACAGGTTCAATTCCATCAGGTTTGTTTAGTGGAATATCTGGTGCACCAGTTAATCAGTTGTTTGCTTACACGTTTGCTGATTGTAGTGGTTTAACAGGTTCAATCCCAGAAAATTTATTCAGTGGTGTATCTGGGCCATTAACTAATTATTTGTTCACTGGTACGTTTATGGGATGTAGCGGTTTAACCGGATTTGTACCACAAAATTTATTTGATGGTTTTACAAAAACAAGTGCTTCTGCCCCGATGTATCATGTGTTTAATGGTACTGGACTTGCCACAGCATGTCCAGCGGGATATTATCAATATATAACTGGGTTCGAGGCTGATTTTAACAGCAAAGTGGCGTGTACACCATGTCCGACTGGATATACATCTGGTGTTGGGGCAACAGCGAACACAGGGTGTTATTTAACGGTAGATGGTGGTCAGGTAAGAGACGGAACATCGGGAACAACATTATCAACCTGTGCAGCAGGAACATATAAAACATCGCACAATGAATATTATGGAACAAGTTATAGTTGTGATACATGTCCGACGACTAATCCGTACAGTCCCGCAGGGGCGGCGGATGCTGGGGCGTGTGGACGCAAGTTGCATATTGGGGATAATGTGATGTATTTGCGTTCTACACAAAAGACAACACCTTCGTTAAAGTTCGATTTTAACAAGGATGGTGTGGCTGATTTGTTCGGAAATATGTCAACAAGTTCGAAAAAAATGTCCAGCGGTGTGGATAAATCTTTTAAAGTCAATTATGGTGGTCAAGTGTATTACATACACGATGATACTGTGCAATAAAATCATTTGGACAAAATAAAAATACGCTCGATTTATGGGCGTACTTTTTTTATAAAAAAAGTATCAAAATGATGCGGTAATGTCCGATTTCCCCCAGGTCAGATATATAAGCCGGATTCTGTACTGCCATTTTTATGTTGTTGTGTCGGACATACACGAACATTATTTATGGTAGCAAGCATAATTAGTCTGCATAATGTGTTGCCACAAAATGTCAAGCCCCCTACCCGTTATCCATAGCCCTGGGACTGGGCGGAAAACCTTTATGGGGTTGCTGCACATAGAGATTGCTCGTTTCACTCTGAATTTAATCAGCTCGTCTCTGTAGCTCTAATCGTCGGATTGCTCCGCACGGCCGTTAGCCGCTATGCGTCCCAATGCAGTCCGGACTTTCCTCCGCTATAATATTATAACGGCTATGCTTCATCTGCCTGGAAAGGAATCTGAAATATTATATTTTACTATATTGAAAAATCAACAATTTATTTCTTTGCGTTCGCGCCCATGTGACGTGCAGATTTTAATGCACTTTGCAAAGCACGCATCGCAATTTCACGAATTTTAGGCGCAAATGCACGCATATTCATATTATCTGCGACAGTATCCCCAATCAATGTAGCGATATATTCCATCTGGGTTGGTGCAATGGTGTAAATTTCACTGGTTATTTCGGTCGTTTTTAATTGTGTGACAGGTTGTTCGTGCATAAAATCCTACCTTTTTTTAATAAAAATATTGTCGTTTGGACTTGTTTGTGTCTTTATTTGGATTATATCATAAAGTGGCTTGACCGCAAAATATAAAATTGCTATAAATACGGTGATAAAAAATAAGGAAAAGGTATGAATATCGTTAAAATGTTGTTGGGTTCTGCAAATGACAGAATTGTAAAGTCTTATGATAAAACTGTATCATTGATAAATGATTTAGAACCAAAGTATCACGCAATGAGTGATGATGAATTACGCACTCAGACAGATGTGTTGCGTCAGCGGTTGGCAAATGGCGAAAAAGAAAAGTCTGTGTTGCCTGATGCGTTCGCCGTTGTGCGCGAGGCTGCGATACGTTCTATTGGATTGCGTCATTTTAATGTCCAATTGATTGGTGGTATGGTGTTATCTAATGGTCAAATTGCAGAAATGAAAACCGGTGAAGGTAAAACTTTGGTTGCAACATTGGCTTTGTATTTAAAGGCTTTGCATGGTCGTGGCGCACATTTGATTACTGTGAACGATTATTTGGCTTCGCGTGATGCACAATGGATGGGTCAGGTTTATAAATTCTTGGGACTGTCTATTGGTATTATTCAGCATGATATGTCTGATGAAGAACGTCGTGCTGCATACGCGTGTGATATTACTTATGTGACGAATTCCGAGTTAGGATTTGATTATCTGCGTGATAATATGAAATTCTTTAAAGAACAACAGGTTTTGCGGCCGTTATTTTATGCTATTGTTGACGAAGTCGATAGTATTTTAATTGACGAGGCTCGTACTCCGTTGATTATATCGGGGCCGTCCGAAGATGTTAGTGATTTATACAACAAAGTTGATGCGGTTGTTGCGCAATTTTCAGAATCTGATTTCAAGAAAGACGAAAAAGACAGACATGTGACATTGACTGAAAGCGGGGTTGATACGGCAACCAGGTTATTAAAAGACGCGGGGTTATTGGTTGGTGATAATTTGTATGCATCTGAAAATGCTGCGTTAGTTATGCATATTCAACAAGCGTTGTTGGCGCATCATCTGTATCAGAAAAATGTGAATTATGTTGTTCGCTCTGGCGAGATTTTGATTGTTGATGAATTTACAGGACGTGTGATGACTGGGCGTCGTTTTGGTCGTGGATTGCATCAGGCGATTGAGGCCAAAGAACATGTGACTGTGCAACCAGAAAATCAAACTGTATCCAGTATTTCTTATCAGAATTTATTCCGTTTGTATGAAACATTGGCTGGTATGACGGGAACCGCTATGACCGAAGCGGCAGAATTCGAAGAAATTTATAAATTGCGTGTGGTTTCTATTCCGACAAATCGTCCGGTTGCTCGCGTTGACCATCATGATGAAATCTATCGTAACAAGGCCGAAAAATACGATGCTATTTTAAAACAAATTACAGATTGTATGAATCGGAAACAGCCGGTTTTGGTTGGAACGGTATCTATTGAAAAATCAGAAGAATTGGCAGAGTTGGTTCGCAAAAAATTAAATATAAATCCGGCAGTCTTAAATGCAAAACAACACGAGTCCGAGGCCAAAATCGTCGCCCAGGCTGGCGCCCCAGGGGCCGTCACAATTGCAACAAATATGGCTGGGCGTGGAACAGATATTAAATTGGGTGGTAATGCAGAAGAACTGATTGCGGCATTAGATGAAACGGCACCTGATTTTGAAAAACGCAAGCAAGAAATTTATGACGAAATTGAAAAGAATAAAAAGTTGGTTTTGGATGCTGGTGGTTTGTATGTTATCGGCACAGAACGTCATGAATCACGTCGTATAGACAACCAGTTGCGCGGTCGTTCTGGACGGCAAGGCGATCCGGGTGATTCTAAATTCTTTTTGGCATTGGACGATGATTTGATGCGTATTTTTGGTGCGTCAAGATTGGATGGTATGCTGACAACATTGGGGTTAAAGACTGGCGAGGCTATTACACACCCATGGATTACCAAGGCATTAGAAAAAGCACAAAAACGTGTCGAGGCCCGGTATTTCGAAGCACGTAAAGAATTGCTAAAATACGACGATGTTATGAATGAACAGCGTGGTGTTATTTATAAACAACGCAACGATTTAATGACATCCAAAGATTTGTCTCCGTTGGCGCATGAATTGATTGGTGATGTTGTTGAAATGATTTGTGAAAACAATATTGCTGAAAAATCTCATCCGGCTGATTGGAATACGACTGGAATTCACGATAGTATGCTGCGTGTGTTTGCGTTGGATATTACCGATATAGAAAACTGGAAAACAGACGAGGAAATTACCGAACGCAAAGCATACGAATCTCTGTATAATTTGGCAATTCGTCGTTATAATCAACAGACCGAAAAATATGGTATCGAATTGATGCAAATGGCAACTCGGCAAATGATGTTGGGCGCGTTGGATACTGTGTGGAAACGACATTTACAGCAGATGGATTATTTACAGATGTCTATTGGGTTGCGTGGATACGCCCAGAAAAACCCGTTGTATGAATACAAGCGCGAAGCATTGGAATTATTCCGTAATACAATAAATAATTTCAAAATTATGTCTGTGTCTTATATTTGCCGTATGGAACTGACTCGGGATGATGTGAATAAAACAAATGCAGAACGTGCCGCGCATGATGAGGCGTTAAATGGTGAAGCAAATATTCATCGTAATTCGCCCTGCCCGTGTGGTTCTGGATTAAAATATAAAAACTGTCATGGCAAATTACATTAAAGCATAGCAAGGCTCAAAGGAAGGAAATGGCGGGTTTTGTTCATCTTCATGTGCATTCAAAAATTTCTGTGGGTGCCAGTACTTTATCTATTGCGGCTAATAAAAAGGCCGGAATATTGGCTGGCATCCCAGAATTATGCATTGCTGATGGTATGACGGCATGTGCGCTGACAGATACAAATATGATGTCTGGATGCGCAGAATTGTCGGATGTTATGCCTGCAAATAAATTACAACCAATAATCGGTATTGAGATTTCTTTGAATCAACATACCGCAGATCCAAAAGTTTTACGCGATTCTGCGTTGTCCAAGATTGTTTTATTGGCACAAAATCACGATGGGTATTTGAATTTGTGCGAATTGACTCGCATTATGTATATGCGACCGGACAATCATCATTTGGGACCATATATTACTTTTGAAGATTTGGAACCATTATCTAGGAATTTAATCTGTTTATCTGGGGCACATTTGGGGCCGATTGGGATGGCTGTGTTGAATGCACAAAATTCCACAGCGGATACATATGCTAAAAGATTGCAATCTATATTCGGCGACAGATTTTATATCGAAATTCAACGTCATGGTTTAGAAGATGAAATAAAAACCGAACCTGAATTTTTGCGTATTGCCCAAGATTTTAATATACCTATTGTCGCGACAAACAATGTTTGTTTTGCAGCACCTGAAAATTACGAGGCGACCGATGCGTTGGGATGTGTGTTGGGACAAACCAAGGTTATCGACCCAAACCGTTTGCGCGAATCTTCGGAACAGTATTTTAAGTCAACTGCTGAAATGACAGAATTGTTTAGCGATTTGCCCGAAGCGATTGAAAACACTGAAATAATTGCGTCCAGATGTGGATTCTTGGTAAACGTTCATGAAAAACCTTTGTTGCCAAAATTTGGTGATGATTTTGATACCGAGTGTCAGATGTTGCGCGACAACACGATGAACGGGTTAAAGGCACGAATTGAAGAACACGGCATTACCGATACCCAGCCATACTATGACCAGGCTGAATTTGAGTTAAATGTTATTATTGGTATGGGATTTCCGGGATATTTTTTAATCGTTGCTGATTATATTCAATGGTGTCGCGATAATGATATTTTAACGGGGCCTGGGCGTGGTTCGGGTGCAGGTTCTATTGTGGCGTGGTGTTTGGGCATTACCCATGTTGACCCATTAAAGTATGGTTTGTTGTTTGAAAGATTTTTGAATCCTGACCGTATTTCTATGCCTGATTTTGATGTTGATTTTGAACCGACCGGAATTGAGCGGGTGTTGGCATATATTTGCGATAAATATGGGCATGATTCTGTGTGTCGCATTATTACATTTGGCAGTTTACAAGCACGTGGCGCAATTCGTGATATTGGACGCGTTTATGGGATTCCTTACTCTAAATCAGACAGATTGTCTAAACTGATTCCGGCAGATGCAAAAAAATTAAAAGACGCAGTGGATTCTTCGTCTGAAATGCAGGCGGTGTTGGCGGCAGACGCTGATATGGACAAGGTTGTAAAGGTTGCCGAAGAATTAGAAGGCGCCATTCGAAATCTGGGTCAACACGCATGCGGTGTTGTTATTGGCGACCGCCCAACGACACAAATTGCACCGGTATATCGCGACCCGTCTAACCCGTTACCGTCCAGTCAATACGATGGACATTATTTAGAGGCTACGGGGTTAATCAAATTTGACTTTTTGGGTTTGGAAACATTGGTTGTATTAAAGCATGCTGTAAAGTTGATTCAACAAACGCGCGGAGTAAATGTTGATTTAGATAAAATTCCAACCGATGACGATGTGACTATGAAATTATGGCAACGCGGTTTGACCGAAGGCATATTCCAATTCGATGCTCCGTTTGTTAAACAGACATTGCGTAAAATGCAACCAACCAGTTTCTTGGAAATTTCGGCATTAAATGCTTTGAATCGTCCTGGGCCTATTGCGTTTATTCCACAATTTATTGCACGTATGCACGGCGAAGAAAAAATTGAATACGTGCACCCCAAGGCAGAACCGATATTAAAAGAATCTTATGGAATTATCGTTTATCAAGAACAGGTTATGTTGTTGACACGCGCATTGGCAAACTTTACACGCGGTGAATCTGATACTGTGCGTAAAGCCATGGGTAAAAAGAAATTGGATTTGTTGGCTAAATTAGAAGTTAAATTCTTGGACGGTTGTGAAGAGCAAGGAACATTGGACCGTGAAACAGCAAAAGATTTGTGGGAAAAATTTAAAGAGTTTGCAAAATATGCATTTAACAAATCACACGCGATTGCTTATTCTATTGTTGCAAACCAATGTGCATATTTAAAAGCCCATTATACCCCGGAATTTATTGCCGCAGCAATGTCCAGTAATTTAAATGATACAGACCAGTTATCTTTGTTTGTTGATGATGCAAAATCTAATTTTGGAATTCAAATTGTTGCACCCGATATAAACGAAAGCGAATCTTTGTTTTCTGTGCGCGATGGTAAAATTGTTTATGCGTTGGCGGCTATCAAGGGTGTTGGTGTGGTGGCAACAGATGCAATTATTGCTGAACGACGTGCAAATGGAAAATTTAAAAATTTAACTGATTTTGCAAAACGTTGCGCGCCAATTATGAACAAAAGAATTTTAGAAGCATTCGCGCGTGTTGGTGTATTAGATTCTTTGGAGAAAAATCGTGCAGCAATATTTATGAACGCAGATATGATTTTGTCTTATGCGTCCAAAAGTAAAGGTAATGGAAATTCTTTATCTCTGTTTGCAAATACAACCCAAGACGATGTTATGGAAAACCGTTTGCAATCTAATTTGCCCAAAACTGAACCTTGGACATTTGCACAAAGATTAGAAAATGAATTGGCCGCATTGGGATTTTATATTTCTGCACACCCATTGGACCAATATAAAAATTTAATTGCACGCGAAAAATTGACAACCAGTGCTTCTTTGGAAACAGTTGGGGACAGAAAACCGGTGCGTATTGCCGCAAATGTCGGTGCTTTTTCACGACGCAGAACAAAAACCGGCAAAGAAATGATTACGATTGCTGCAACAGACAGCTTTGGCAATATTGATGCGGTTGCGTTCGGTGATGCATCGTTAGAGTTCGCAAACATTTTATCCAAAGAATCTTTGGTTTTGATATCTGGTAAATCGTCAAATCGCGACGACCGTGTGTCTGTATTTGTTGATTCTATAACACCGTTGTCTGTATGGGTTGCAAAAATTGCAAAGAAAATTACTTTGGATGTATGGAACGGCGATGTGTTGCCAGATTTGAAAAAAACTTTGTCTGGCCTGCCCCGTGGTGTAACACGTGTTGTGTTGAATCTGCACGGTGTGGACAAGATTGCGACAATGGCTTTGCCGGGAGGTGTTGAACTGGGTGAACACACGGCTTCTGATTTAACAGCATTGGGGGTCAAGGTACAAATAGAATGATAAAACACATTCCTGTTCTTTTAAATTCTGTTATGCGCGAATTGGGCGACATTCGCGGGTATCGTATTTTGGATGCAACATTTGGCGCGGGTGGATATACTCGTGCTTTCTTGGAGGCGGGTGCATCTGTTGTTGCGTTTGACCGCGACCCACATGTTGTTGCGGATGCAAATGAAATCGCAGATGAATTTGGTGACAGATTTCGTTTTATTGCTGCGCCTTTTTCCAAAATGTCTGAACTGGACGAAAAATTTGATGCGATTGTTTTTGATTTAGGAATTTCTTCTATGCAAATTGATGTTCCCGAACGTGGCTTTTCTTTTCGTGGGGACGCACCGTTGGATATGCGTATGTCTGGTGTTGGCGTGGGGGCTGCGGATTTAATAGAACAATCAACAGAATCAGAACTGGCTAAAATATTGCGTGAATATGGTGATTTATCCCGTGCGGGGGCGATTGCACGCGCGATAATAAAAAACAAACCAAAAACAACATTTGAATTAAAAAATTTAATTTACAATCCGCGTGATGTAGCACCTGTATTCCAGGCTTTGCGTATTGCGGTAAACGATGAAATGGGCGAAGTCCGTCGCGCATTAGAGGCGGTGCCAAAATTATTAAATGTCGGCGGTAAATGTCTGGTTGTGACATTTCATTCATTAGAAGATAGAATTGTAAAAAATACTTTTCGTGATTGGACAACCGTACCAGGAAATCCGTTGATTCCGACAACAACACCGGCACCGTTTCAATTGTTGCGTGCGGTTGTGTCAGATACGGCGGAAATAGAGGCAAATCCTCGGGCGCGTTCTGCGCATTTGCGTGGGGTACAAAAATCATATTGACCAAGGCGTGCAATTTAATGTAATCTAGGCAAAAAAAGGACAAGGAAAGATGAAAAAATTATTAGCGTTTGTATTTGGTATATTTGGCGCAACAAATGTGTTTGCCAATCCTGCTTGTGCGGTTTGCACGGTGGCAATTGGCGCGACATTGACAATTTCGCGCAAATTGGGCGTATGCGACAATGCGGTTGCTGTTTGGTTGGGTGCGTTTTTGGTTATATTGGGATATTGGGCAATAAAATGGTTCGACAATCGCAATTGGCACTTTTTTGGTCGTAATGCGGTTTTGATGTTATTATCTTTTTCTACGATTGGAACATTGTATATAAGCCAGTTAAAATACCAGCCGTGTTATTGGATAATCGACGCGTTTTTACTGTGGGCAATAGTTGGCGGTGTGGTATATGTGTTATCGCAAAAGTTATACGAATTTATGAAACAAAAAAATAATAATCATGCACACTTTCCTTTTGAAAAGGTTGTGATGGCGCTCGGTATGTTATTTATCACCAGTTTCATAGTTTCAAAATTTGCAATGTAAATAAAAAGAAAGGAAATGATATGAAAAAAGATATGAAAAAATTGACTATGCAGGAAATGATTGAAAAAGTTGACGCTGCAAAGAAAGCCAACCCGTTAGATTTGTCTTCGGACCAAGATTTATCTATCGCTCTGATGAATTTGATTTCATTAGAAGAACATTTCTTTTTCAGTGGTGCAAAAACTCAAAAGACCGGTTTTTATGATTTGTTGAATACCGTTCGTTCTATGCGTAAAGAATTGATGGAACGTATTGTCGATAAATCTTCGGTCGAAGGTGGCGAAGTATGGTGCATTTCAAAACATTTGTTGGCGGCTTCTATGCGTTTGATGGAGGTTGGAACCAAGGCATTGGGTGCTGGAAACAAGAAAGATGCGACCCAAATGTTTGAAAAAGCATATGATTTATATTCTTTGTTTTGGGGATTAAATATGCACCTAATTGATTTGGATGGTGTGCATGAATCTGTGCCGGCATTTTATGATGGTGCGGTCGCGGCGTGCAAAATGGATACACCAAAAAAATCAGCCAAAGAAAAATCTGTTGCAGCTGCGAATAATACCGATGGCGAAAAGTCAACAGTTAAACGTTTGGGTCAATGGGTTAAAAAGGCGGTAAATTGTTGCATTGAATAAAAGGTGTTGATTTGTTTTTTTGAAAAATGATATAATACCATCAAGAGAGAATAAATGATTAAACATTTGAGATATATTTTATGTGGATTGTTGGCGGTTGGAATGACCGCAGCTGGTGCGTTTGCGACAAATACTGGAACTTCGCGCGCAGCTGTATCAGAACGCGCACGTGTATCTGGTATGACAGCAACGCGTAATGCAAAACAACCGGTGGTTTCAAAACGTAGCACCGCAACACGTTCGGGGCATACTGTTGCAAAACGCGCGTCTGTTTCACCGAATCGTGTGGCAACGACCGCATCTTCTATTTCTCGGGTTGGTAATATTATCGGCAGTGCGGGCAACGCAGTGGTTCGTCGTGCGTTGGGTTTGTCACGTAATGCAACATCTGGTTCTGTGGTACGCGTGGCAACGACACATGGCAATACTGCGCGTTCGGCTGCGAAAATGGGTGGTGCGTCGCGTGCGCGTGCAACTGCGGTATTTTCAGATGTGTCTAAATTGGGCGACGGTTATAATCAATGTCGTGATGCATATAATACCTGTATGGACCAGTTTTGCGCAGGTGCAAATGAAACGTATCGCAGATGTTATTGCAGTAATACTTTTCGTGATTTCCGCGACCGTGAAGATGCTTTGGATGCGGCAACAACATTATTGGCACAGTTTGAAAACAATAATTTAAATGCTGTAAACAAAACCGCCGAGGAAGTTAATGCAATGTATTCTGCAACCGAAGGCGAAATGGCGATAAAAACTGACACATCTGGGGCGGCTGCATTATTGAACGATATTGGCGACTTGCTGTCTGGCAAGAAAAAAGCAACATCAGTTCCGCAAAACAACATGATGTCGATGAACGGTTTATCTATTGACTTTTCTGGTGATTTAGATGACATATGGGGTGCCAGTTCTTCTGCATCATTGTTTAGCACAGAATCTTCTGCGAGTGATTTATCCACGATGGAGGGTGCAGAATTATATAACAACGCACACACACAATGTATGCAATTGGTTGGTTCTGTGTGTGATGCCGGCGCGGTTCGTAATATGGCAAAGAGTGCATACAGCATTTTAATTACCCAAGATTGTAATGCGTATCAAAAGAAAATAGATGCCAAGACCGAACAGGTAAAAACAACTGTGCGCACGGCGGAAAAATACCTGCGCGAGGCAAGATTGGAAGAATACCGCGCACATAATTCTGCGGATGTGAACGAATGTTTAGACAAGGTAGAAAAGGCAATGTTGGCACCAACTGCGTGTGATGCAGATTATGTAAAATGCTTGGATTATTCTGGTGTATATATCAATTCTACATCTGGCGAACCGATTTATTCCCCACGTTTGTTTAAATTGAATGAATTGATTACATTGGATGGCGTGTCGGCGGATGTTTTGGTACAAAATCCAGAATTTAATCAATTTTTGGATTCCAAACGCATGTATGCGCAAACAGCATTAGATTCTTGTCGTGGTATAGCGGATACGGTTTGGTCTGAATTCAAACGCAATGCATTGATTAAAATTTCCCAGGCACAAGATGAAAAAATCGAAGAAGTCAAAATGTCTTGTGTTTCTACGATGAAGGAATGTTATGATGCAACAAGCGGACAGTTGAAAAGTTTTGACGACACAACGGCGCAATCATCTGGGGCATTGGCGGCGCGTGCGTCACGCGACATGTGTTCCGACAAGGTTTTGGCGTGTGCGGCATTATATGGCGATACAGACGGGTGTGTTATTGATGTAAAAACAAACAAAGTGACCACAACCTCTGGTAAAAGTTGCGGTTTAACATCGTTGATGAATTTTGTTGATACGGTTGACGATGTTCGTATTGCCGAGGGGTGTGCCACCGCGGTTCAGAATTATTTAAAAGATTTATGTACCCCAACAAGCGGAGAAGAAGGCTATCCATGGAATTGTAGATTAATGAATTTTGGCGATTTAAATAGCATAACATGGGTTAACAAAAGTAACGCGACCACTTTGGTAGATAAAGTTGTAAATTTTGCTTTTGATACTTGTGGATTGCAGAATGGTGAAACACGTGTTCAAAATGAGGTGTTGGGAGAGTTGTCAGGCATAATGGAAATGTTAGAGGGGCAATTGTCTGACAAATGCACAGAATTAGACGGTTATTGGTATGCCAAGACAGCCGTTGTGGGTAATGTAAGTGCTATGACACCATTAAAATCTTTTTATTCAACTGTATTTGGAGGACGTGAAACAGATAATGAAAAAAGTATCGGCACGTGTTTTGAAAATACAACCATGGTTCAATGTATAGGATATAACGAAGACAACGCAAAAGATGGTGACATGGCACGATATGATGCTGCACGAGACGAATGTGTGTTTACAGATAAATGGTATGAGCAACAATGTGGCTTGTTGGGTAGAGGATATTTTGAAAACGGAGTTTGTTATGTTGCACAATAAAATAAATACATGTGGTGGTCTTGTAATTTTCTTTGTGGTGTTTTTCATAAATTCTGTTGGTCATTGTTATGTCAGTGATTCTATAAAGGCAGGATATAATTGGACGTCCAGTTCTTCTAACAATCACTGTAAATCACACGGTATTGATGATGCGTGTGTTGGTAATAGTGCGGTATCTGGAGGTGTTTGTACGGGCTGGGGCAATCGTGGAACTTATAGTGACGAGAGAGCAACATTGTTATTTATTGCACATCAGGTTAATGCAAATGGAGCAAAATTTTGTTTGACCCAAGTCCAGGGTGCAAATAAGAATAAAAACAAAGGCGTGGCTGGTCCTTGGCTTACTTATTATGCTGCCGCTGGGAATCAAACAAAATGCTTTTGGTTGTGTAAAGCAGGTTATGGTGGTCCAGAGTGTAATGACCCAGTAGCAGATGGAGCGGTATGCAATGCTGAAGAAATATCCAGAAACGCTTTTAGTGGGTACAAACTTGCCACTTCTAGTACTATGAATTTAGAAAGTACGGATTGGATGTTTGGTCGTTGGCAAAATCCTGGCACAAAATGTAATGCGCATGGAGAAAATGAGCACGAGGCTTTCTTGGCTGTTTCTGGATGGCTTCCGAGTGGTCATGGCGCAAAAGTTGCTCCGATGATGGCGTGGGCTGACCGGAGTGGTTGGGACGACATGGAATCAGCACCAATTATCCATAGGGTGGGCGACCAGTTGTTAATGTGTTCACCTGGATACAAACCAAATCCGTCCAATACAGATTGTGAGGTGGTTAATGCTACGACATGTATGTTGCAAAATGGAACTTTTTGTGACGGGTTTTCTCGAGATAAATTTGATGAAACTATACACACTATAGATTCAACTTCTGCAGGCAAGTGTTTACGTTATTTTTGTAAAGATTCTAACAAGGCATTCCCATCATCTGGCGACACATCTTGTGAAGATTGCGCAGTTGGTGTTCGCGGTGGTCCAAATCCAAATAATGGAGTTTGTGTACTGTGTGATTTAGGACAGTATTTTGATTCAACTTCTGGTCAATGCAAGTCTGCCTTGGGATTTTCGCGAACTGATTTACAATATGGTGTTGGAAAAACAAACTCTAAATCAGGAAAGGTATCTGATCAGTGTTGGACAAAGACAACACCGGAAGAATATGCGAATTGTGTAAAAGGTATAACTACATCAACAAGTATTGATTCATCGAACTTGGTACAAAAGTACAACTTTAATACACTCAAGTTAAAGCCAACGGATGTACAAACAACAAGTAAAACTAAACTTGCACCAAAATTATAAAAACACACCGCCATTTCGGCGGTATTTTTATAAAAAATTATTTTATCCAAATTTATTTTTACAATGTGATTGTGCCGTCGGGTTGTTGTTCGGTGACGGACACGCGATCGCCCTGATTTAATGCGGATAAAATATCCATTACGATAGCGCGCTGTTTATCGGTTGGTAATTTCCAATACAGATTTATCAAACGCAATGTTTCTGTTTTTCCCATTGGGTCGCCTTCGTCCTGATCAGAAACACGACGCGACTTTGTCGCCTTGGTTTCGTCGGGCAAATTCCCCGGCAATCCACAAAAGAAAAATGATACAGGCGTATCCAATGCACGGCCAACCTGGAACAATCTGGATGCAGAAATACGGTTTGTCGCAGATTCATATTTCTGAATTTGTTGACACGATACGCCACACAAATCGCCCAAATCTTTCTGGGATAATCCCAACATACTGCGGCGTAATTGCATACGGTTGCCGATATGTGTATCTACGGTATTATGAACATATTGTTTTCCAGCCATAGTTTCCTTCTTTACTTGGTTTATATTCTTATTTTTAATCAAGATAATATTTTTTTGTTGGTTTTGCAATAAAAAATACTTATAATGCAGTCCGGAAATATCAAGGAGATTATTATGAAAAAACCACTGGTTCTATGCATTATGGATGGGGTCGGAATAAACGTCAATCACGAACATAACGCGGTCGCGTTGGCAAAAATGCCGTTTTTTAATTCTTTGTTGGCGAATTATCCACATTCATCTTTGCGTGCAGACGGCGAATTTGTTGGCTTGCCGGCGGGACTGATGGGCAATTCCGAGGTTGGACATATTACTATTGGTTCTGGGCGAGTTGTGCGCCAATATTTATTACGGTTTCAACAAGAAAACTGGGATAATAATGCAAAATTGCAGAAATTTATTTCATCTGTGCGTGAAACACGTGGAATTGTGCATTTTGCAGGTTTAATGTCGTCAGGCTGCGTGCATTCCAGTATAGATGACGAGTTGGTTATTATAAAATATGTTTTGGATGCCGGGTTGCGTGTGTGTATTCACTTTGTTGCAGACGGTCGCGATGTACCACCACAATCTGCATCAGAATTTATCGATTTGATTGAACATCGTTTGGCAAAATATTTTGCAGATTCGCGCGTGTTTTGGGGGACTTTGTCTGGTCGGTATTATACAATGGACCGCAATCACAATATGGACAGAACGAAACTGGCGTTTGATGCGATTGCGCATGCAAAATCTGAAATCTCGGCACCCGACATTCGCACAGCATTGAACAATGCATATGCACGGGGCGAAACAGATGAATTTATTAAACCGACAATAATTTCTGGTGCGCCGATAACATCGCACGACGGTTTTTTGTGGGGAAATTATCGTTCTGACCGGTCGCGCCAGATTTTGCGTGCGATGATTGATTCAAATATCGGTGTAAATATTTTATGTTTTTCTCAATATGGCGAGGGGTTAAATGAAACATGCCCTGCACTGATTGAAGACGAAACACATACGAATTGTTTGGGCGATATTTTGGCGGCTGCCGGCAAAACCCAGTTGCGTATTGCCGAAACAGAAAAATACAATCATGTGACATATTTCTTTGATATGGAAAGTAATGACGAACAATTGGGATGCCAGAAAATTTTAATTCCGTCGCCAGATGTTGCCACATTTGATTTGAAGCCTGAAATGTCTGCGGAACAAATAACCGACACTTTGTTGCAAGAACTGGCGAATTTTGATGTTGTGATTTTGAATTATGCTAATGGCGATATGGTTGGACATACAGGAAATGAACCTGCGGCAATACGTGCCATGGAATTCTTGGATACGCAACTGGCGCGTTTAATTCCGGCGGTGTTAGATTTGGGTGGTGCGTTGCTGATTACTGCGGACCATGGTAATTGTGAAGAAATGTGGGATTATAAAAATAATGCACCATATACTTCGCACACTACGAACCCAGTAAATTTAATTGTTGTAGGTATGGGCGATATCGTCGTTCGTGACGGTGGCTTGTGCGACATTGCGCCAACAATGTTAAAAATTTTAGGTATTTCGCAACCCGCGGATATGACAGGCAAGTCTTTGATTTAATCTGATTTTTTTCTGCGGAGTGCAAAAAAATCACGCAACATTTTAGCAGATTCGTCCGCATATTCTGGCATTTGGTGAATTTCAGGTTTCCACAAATGTTTATCAGATTCAAATACGCGCGCATTTGCGGTTATTCCCCCGCCCTTTTGGTCAGACGCCGCAAAATATATATTTTTGATTCGCGCAAATGATATCGCCGTTGCGCACATAGCACACGGTTCCAACGATACGTAAATATCGCAATCGTCCAAGAATTTAGTTCCCAGTTTTTTACACGCACGATTTATTGCGACGATTTCTGCATGTAATGTTGGATTTTTCTTTTGTTGAACACGATTTTCACCACGCGCAATAATGCAACCATTATGCACAATTACCGCGCCGATTGGGACATCGTCGTGCTTCATTGCGCGCATAGCCAAAATCATTGCTTGATTCATAAAATCCATAATGTATACTGTAATACATGGATTCAAATTTACAAGTTATTTCTGGGGAATATCGTGGGCGCAAGTTAAAATTGTCGCCTGATGCACGACCAACCCAGAACTTGGCACGCGGTGCGATTTTTAATTCTTTGACTGGGATTTTACAAGATTTCTGTGATGATATCCATGCGTGGGACGCGTTTGCGGGGTCTGGGGCATTGGGGATAGAGGTTTTATCCAGATTTCCAAATTCCACCGTTGTTTTTACCGATATTTCTGAAAAATCTATTCGTGCAATACAAGAAAATGTCCGTGGCATAGATTTAACACGGTATAAAATCGATAAATCAGATGCGGCATCTGGTATCGGTAAATACGCGAAAAATGTGAACTTGGTATTTGTTGACCCACCCTATTCTAATTCTGATTTGGGCATTGGGTTTGTTGATGTGTTGGCGGATGCGGGTTTTACCGGCATTGTCGTCCAAGAAATTGAATCATTTGTAAATTATGTGCCTGACAGCACAAAATGGACCGTATTACGCGACAAGAAATACGGTCGTGCCAGAATATTGATTTTGCGCAAGATTTAACTTGATTTTTCAATATTTTTATTACATAATATGCCCCGCATGACACCCTTGGAGGTCGTGTAAAAAACAAAAAACAATTAAATTAAGGAATTAAAAATGGCTATTGAATTAAATGCTGAATTTCGTGATGTTGCTGGCAAGGGGGCCGCACGTGCAATTCGTAATAATCAAAATATCCCTGCGGTAATTTATGGTAATAAACAAGAACCAACTGCTATTTCTTTGAATATGCGTGATTTTGAAATGCTGTTGAAACGCCCGTCTTTGCGGACTAAATTGTTCCAAATCAAAACACCAAAAGGAACAGAAGACGCAATGTTGATGGATATTCAATATCATCCTGTGTCTGACCGTGTTATTCACGTGGATTTCAAACGCATTGATGTTAAAAATCCTGTATCAGTTAGTGTTCCATTGGAATTGACAAACGCAGAAATTTCTCGTGGTTTGAAAATGGGCGGCGTGTTGAACTTTGCTGTGCGTAAGGTTGCTTTGCGTGGTTTGGTCAACGATATGCCTGAAAAAATCGTTATCGATTTAACAAATTTGAATATCGGCGATGTGGTTCACGGAACTGATTTGGTATTGCCAAATGGTATTGAATTGGGTCTGCACCAGGCTGAATTAGCGTTCGTCACAATCGGTGGTAAAATGCCAGAAGAAAATGATAACAAGGCTGCTGCGGCTGCAACACCTGCTAAAAAATAATAACATAAATTTTATGTTTTACCGCCCATTTGGGCGGTTTTTTTGTTGGAATACCTTGGATTTTTAGCACATAATATTTTTTATGTTTTGCCACTTGAAATCAGTTGTGCAAATCACTATATCTGGGTTAGCAAATATTTTCTAAGGAGGCAATGAAATATGGCAAAAGTATTAGGTATCGATTTGGGTACAACAAATTCTGCAATGGCATTTATGGATGGTTCTGATTCCAAAATTATCGAAAATGCCGAAGGTCAACGCACAACCCCGTCTGTGATGGCATTAACCCAGGGCGGCGAACAACTGGTTGGAATTACTGCGAAAAACCAGGCGGTGACAAATCCTGAAAACACAATTTATGAAATTAAACGACTGATGGGATTGCGTTATGACAGTCCTGCGGTTCAAGAAATCGCTGCGCGTGTTCCGTATAAAATTGTTGCGGGCGACAATGGTGACGCATGGGTTGAAATGAGTGGTAAAAAATATGCCCCGTCCCAGATTTCTGCGATGATTTTGGCTAAATTAAAGAAAGACGCAGAAAATTATTTGGGTGAAACGGTGACAGACGCGGTTATTACTGTGCCGGCTTATTTTAATGATTCTCAACGTCAGGCAACCAAAGATGCTGGTCGTATCGCTGGTTTGAACGTTTTGCGCATTGTGAACGAACCAACGGCGGCTGCATTAGCATACGGTTTAGACAAAGATAAAAATGGCACTATTGCAGTATATGATTTGGGTGGTGGAACATTCGATGTTTCTATATTAGAAATTGTTGATGGTGTGTTCGAGGTTAAATCAACCAATGGCGATACTGCGTTGGGCGGTTCTGACTTTGATGCGCGCATTTTGAAACATTTAATTGAAGAATTCAAAGGTCAAACTGGTATCGATTTGTCTGGCGATAAATTGGCGTTGCAAAGATTAAAAGAGGCCGCAGAAAAGGCAAAGATTGAATTGTCTTCTAAAACATCTGCGGACATCAACCTACCTTTCTTGACAGCAGATGCAACCGGGCCAAAACATTTCAATACAACACTGTCGCGTGCAAAATTGGAATCTTTGGTTGAAGATTTGATTAAAAAGACAATCGAGCCATGCGAAAAGGCTTTGCGCGATGCAGGTTTATCAAAATCTGAAATCAACGAGGTTATCTTGGTCGGTGGTCAAACACGTATGCCAAAAGTCGCAGAAACAGTTAAAGAATTCTTTGGTCGCGAACCACACAAGGGCGTGAACCCAGACGAAGTTGTTGCCATGGGTGCCGCTATCCAGGGTGGTGTATTAAAAGGCGATGTCAAAGACGTTCTGTTGTTGGATGTGACTCCATTGTCTTTGGGTATTGAAACATTGGGTGGGGTGTTCACTCGTTTAATCGACCGCAACACAACAATTCCAACGAAAAAATCACAAGTTTTTTCGACGGCAGAAGACAATCAATCTGCGGTGACAATTCGTGTATTCCAAGGCGAACGCGATATGGCGGCAGATAACAAATTGTTGGGTCAATTTAATTTAGAAGGTATCGCACCTGCCCCACGTGGTATGCCACAAATCGAGGTTTCTTTTGATATCGATGCAAACGGAATTGTGCATGTTTCTGCAAAAGATAAAGGCACAGGCAAAGAGCAAGCGATTTCTATTAAATCTGACGGTGGTTTGTCCGAAGACGAAATCAAACGCATGGTTGATGAAGCGGCTGCAAATGCAGAGGCTGATAAAAAGAAACGCGAATTAGTTGAGGCAAAGAACCAAGCAGAAACCGCTGTATTTTCGATTGAAAAATCATTAAAAGAACATGGCGATAAAATTTCTGCGGACGAAAAGAAAGCTATTGAAGATGCAAAAGATGCTTTGAGTGCTGAATTGAAAAACGAAAGCGCAACAGTTGAATCTTTGAAAGCAAAAACTGATGCTTTGACAGAAAAAGCCATGAAATTGGGCGAAGCGGTATATAAAGCCGCCCAGGCCGAACAACAGGCAAATGCAGGAAATGCAGAATCTGGCAATGACAACAGTAATACAACTGATGCAGATTTTTCTGAAAAGAAATAAAATCTGGAATCGCAAAATAAATAAAACCGCCATTTGGCGGTTTTTTTATTGTTTTCTAAAATTTTTGTATTATAAATGAACCTATATAAAACAAGGATAGAAAACATGACTGAAGAAAATCGCAACAAAGACCAAGTAGTAATCGGCAAAATCACAGAGATATCACAAAACTATGTTACAGTAAATACGTTGGAATGGGGACTTGTTACTATAAAACGCGGCGAAAATTGGGATTGCGGTGTATCTTGGGCTGGTTTCATAAAACATCTTAAAATAGGCGACAAAGTAGATATATTATGCACACATAAGACTGACACGCCCCAGAAACCTTTGTACGGCTTTTATACATTAGGTAGCTTACTGAGCAGTCCGGCTCGCGACTCTCGGGCAGTAGCACGAAATGAACAACTCATGAATTTTATAGAAAACCCTAAACAGGAGGCGGTTGTTATAGATTATTGGTATTTTAATAACCCTTTTCATACAGAAACCCCTGCCACGCATATAAAATGCTGGTCCCCTGTATGGAAAAACATTGAGTTTGATAATTATGAGCATATTCCTTTAAGACATAACGATATAATTGTTATAGAAAAAATATTTAGCAATACACTTGATTATTATGTTATCGAAAATAAAACACTAACACAAGAAAGACAACGAATTATAAACGATGTTTTATTGTGCGATTTCAATGATGTGGAACGTCAAAAAATATTACTATATCCCGCCAAAGCAAAACAAAAATAAAACCGCCGTTTGGCGGTTTTTTTTATTTTGTTTCACCGATGTATATCCCCATATTATCTGCGGCAATCAGCAATGGGTTATCCATATCAACCGTGGCATTTGAAATTGTAAGTCCCGTGATATTTGGATCGATATCTGGACTGCCCCCGGATACAACAGAATCAATTCCGACCGTTGTTATTTTCCCGTTTTGCAACGCAGTCATAACATAGGTTTCGTTGTTTGCGATTGCGTCCAAGGCTGCTTCGGCCATTTGGGTTGCCAAAATTCTGTCCGTGGGTGTTGTGTTCCCTGCCCTTTGGACGTGTTCTGGGAACGCAGTTCTGTTTGATATACCCGCAGCCGTCAATGCGCGTGAAACCATATCTGCCGGACGACCAGAATGTCCACGCAATTTTATACCTTCGGATACTATAATAATTCCGTAATCTGTTGATGCGGACTTAATATGTTTTACCAACTCGGTTATATCAAATTTGATTTCTGGAATTAAAATCGCAGATGCACCGCCCGCAACCCCCGCGGTCAAAGACAACATACCACTTTTACGTCCCATTGCCTGGACCACAAACCAACGATGATGACTGCGTGCCGTCAACATTAAATCATCACAAAAATGAGTCAATTGAGATACAGCCGTATCAAAACCAATTGTTTTATCGGTCAGCGGAATATCCATATCTATGGTTTTTGGAATACAAATCAATTGCAAATCAGAATAAATATCACGCGTTTCCCATGCCAATGCAATACTGCCGTTGCCACCAATTAAAATCAACGCATCCAGTTTTATTTGTGCCAAATTCTTTTTTAACATTTTTGTAAATTGAGGCAATTTTCCAGATTTAACAGCATGTTCAAAACTGTTTGATTGTCCAACATTACCATTGCGCAAAATACTGCCCGCCAACGGCATTTGTTCAGGCGGCAACGAGTCCATGTTTAACCGCACAATATTTGGCGTTTGTGTAGTTAGTCCGTCTGTGCCGTCTAAAATACCGTATGTTTGCCAGCCGCGTTTATGCGCGCCATAAACAATTTTATAAATTGCCGTATTTAATCCAGAGCAATCGCCCCCAGTTGTCATAACGCCTATCTTTTTCATATTTTCTCCATTTTTGATATCCGTATTATACCATAAAAATTTGACAACAACATTACTTTTGTGCTAATTTTATGCTTGTAAAATAATATTTATCAAAGGGTTATAGGCATGTCTAGAAAAATGGGGCGAACAAAAAATTCTACAGACGATATGATAAATGGGGCACTGGCGCAACAGCAAGATTGGCACGAACGCCGGCAATCGTTTGCACGCGATTTTTTAACTTCATTAAATATGTTTGCGAAACCAAACCCTAATCGTCGCGTTGTTGGTCGCCCAGCGATAAAATCTGACGAAAAAACACCAGACAACAGAAACAAGAATCGTACTGTTCTGCGCGAATATTGGTTTCCGATTTTATGTGCATTTGTTGTTATTTTTGTGACAATATGGGTTCTGTTTCATCATATTGGTGCAAACTCTTCTGCGCAACCTGTTCCAGAACCGATTGTTCGAACGGTGGCTAGCGAATTAAAAACACCGGCTTTTGACATTGTACGCATTGGTAATGATGGCAAAATTGTTATTGCAGGTCGTTGGAAACCGGACACCCGTGTTTCTGTTTACACAAATAAAAAATTGGTTGCAACACTGATAACAGATGATAACGGGGAATTTGTTTATGCCCCAACCCGTGCATGGGCGGCAGGCAACTATACTGTGTATTTGATGGATGTTGCGACGCACACAAAATCCGAAGACAAAGTATTTCTTTACATATCGGATGCGGGCATGGAAAATTCGGTTTCTTTGTTGATGACCCGCGATGGCAGTCGTGTTTTACAAGCACCAACAATGTTGCGCGACGGCGATTTATCTGTATCAAAAATAGATTATATGGACAACGGCCGTATGGTTATAACTGGGGACGGATTGCCACGGCTGCGTGTGTCTGTAATGTTAAATGACGAGATATTAGGAACTGCACGCATTTCTGATTATAAACATTTTGGATTGGGTGCAGATGTTGGTGATTTAACCCCAGGCGATGAATACACATTGTCTGTGCGTATGCACGACGGCGACGGCAATATAATATCAACCATTACGCATAAATTTATTATGCCGCAAATGACTGGCGATGACGATACATATTATACTGTGCGACGCGGTGATTGTTTGTGGATTATTGCACGAAACTTTATGCGGCGTGGTATTTTATTCAGTATGATTGCTGCCCGCAACAATATTGAAAATCCAGATCTAATTTTTCCAAAACAAAAGTTAAATATACCTGTAAAACAATAAATTCAGTTGATAGTATCAAGACAAAATACAACCGACATTTTTGTCGGTAATTTTTTAATTCCTACTTTTTTTGCAAGAAATTATACCAGATAAAACGATTTGTTGTGTGGAAAAAGTGTCGCAAAAAACCTAGGTTTTTTGACAAGTGTTTTTTTTAGTTTTTTTCAATTTTTTTAATTTTCGGTTTTTTTGTAAAAACAAAGGGTTATAAATTTCGGGCTTTGCGCGGCGATGTGTCGCAAAAAAACCTAGGTTTTTGGTATACTATGCACAAAGGGAAAAAACTAAGGAAATCTAAGGAAAAATCAAAATTATGAGAGAGTAAAAAAATGCATAAAAAACATATATTTTTAAGAGTTTTTCAAAAAATCACCATTTTTGCATGTGTTTTTTGTGCATTTTCGGCATGGTCGGATACGACGACATGTGATATAGATTTTACACCAGTTACGGGAAACAGTTGGCAAAACGGCACACCAACCCCAACAAATCCAGTTGCAATTGAATCAATCGGCACTAAGATTGGAAATAAATATCAAATACCAGTAGTGGCACAGGGTAAGAATTTGTGTCCTTACCAAATAAGCGACTGGAAAACACACACAACACAAACTAGCGGTTATTGGAATTATATAGTATCAAATCTTTTACCATCTACTAAATATACTTTAAGTATTTATTCTACTCAAACTTGCCCTCAAGCAGTAATTCGACTTACAGGTAGTAGTTCACCTTATAAAGTTATTCAAGAGGGTATAACAAGTGTAACAACAGATTCTAATGCAGATGGGACAATTACAATAGGTATGGATAATTATATTTGGGCTGGTGGATATTCTAGATATTTAAGTAATATTCAACTTGAACAAGGTTCTGTTGCCACTTCCTACGCCCCATACGGACATAGCACAACCCCAATCTATCTGAACGCACCACTGCGGAAAGTTGGTAATTACGCAGATGTTCTTGATTATAAAAACGGCACAATCACCCGTAATGTTGGTGTGAAAGTATTGGATGGGACTGAGAGTTGGAGTGGAACAACTGTTAGATTTAGCCTCGACATAGCAGATATGATGGGAACTGGAAGTGGTTGGGCAATATTTTGTTCTCATTACAAAGGATACCTAAGTTCGTCCCCAATAACCGATATGCCAGATTTATCGTGCAAAGCAAACCGAGCAAATTTATTGCTAAAAGACGCAAAGTTTAATGGGGATGTAACTGATTTCAAATCCTACCTTGCCCAGCAATACGCAAATGGCACACCTGTAACTATCTATTACCCATTGGCGACACCAGTGGTGGAGCAGATAGAAAACTGGTCATGTCCTGTACCGATAACGGATATAAAAATCGCAACAACCAAAATGGTTGACGAAGAATTTGCACAGGCAGAGGC
>JAGHVJ010000001.1 GCA_018064365.1 Candidatus Enterousia onthequi
GAGGTTATCAAAGACAGAAAAGACGAATTGACAGATTTAACGACAAAATATTCGGAAATCGCAGACAAAGAATCGACAGAAATAATTTTGTCGCGCATAACGGCAATCCACGAAGAAATCACCGACATAGATGCGAAAATACAGGCACTGGGTGACATTGGCACACTGGAACAACGCGTAACCGACCTGACAACCACCGTCGGCAGTCATACGACAAGTATTGGTAATTTGGACACGACAGTTAGTGGCCACACAACATCCATCACCGGTCTGGATACACGAACAACAGGCATGATAGATTATGTAGTGGAAAGCCAAGCCCCCACCGCAGAAAATAATTACACATGGTATCGTAAATACAAATCCGGCTGGGTCGAACAAGGGGGAGTACAATCTGGTTCACAAACGGCGAATGTTGGATATGAAACAAATTTAGGTACAATAAATTTACCCGTAACGATGAGCAATTCTAATTATTACGCAAACGGAACAAACATAAATTTCTTTATACTAGGCAATGTTGTAAAAACAAAAACGACATTGAAATTGGAATTTGTACCATACGAAACTACCAGAACATTAACAAAAGTTTTTTGGTATATATGCGGGATTTCAGAATAAAAGTCGGGCATATTGCCCGATTTTTACAATTTATATTTCAAAATACGTATTCCGCATACATTTATCTTTGCATATCCACACGACATACGTTGTTTGTAGACCTGTAATCCAAACAGGTATATAATATAATCTTTTGCAGTGTTTTTAAGTTTAAAAACCTGGGTTCCAAATACATTTAATTTAATTTTATTATCATGCTTACTGTATTTAATAACAGGGATAGATATATTATATTTCATATCTCTGCGAGCCAAGCGATATTTACCAGTTTCAATATCGTATTCATGCTTTGGCAGTTTAAATAAATCGCCAAAATATGAATTTATGCACTCTGGATTCCATATCATAGTACCACTATTTGGAGTGAATGTCATTTCACCAAAATAAATTTCATCCGTATCCAGATAATACAAATCAACACGAACAAAATTAAAACCCTTACTTAATTTGCTTGCGAGTTTTAACATTTTACTCAGATTTTTAGGTTTCTTGATATTTCCTTCATAATAATCGTTATCCCACCAACTTTGTTTTTTCCATTTTGTATCATAAAAACACACTTTATGACTAGTTAATGTTCTTTCTGATATAACCTGGATGTATTTAACCTTGCCACCAAAACAATAAAATTTGTAATCATTTAAATCAGAACAAGATTTATTTTCTATTAATTGTTCAATTATAATTTTGTGTTTTATATTATGATAATGTAATTCACATCCGTTTTTAAACGCAAAATCCTCAGACATCCAACTATCAATTTTTTGTCTAGCATCTTTTAAATCAAGTTGTGATTTATCTTTAACCACAATATTATACCCAGCCCCATGGTTGCATTTAATCACGAATTGATTAGGTAATTTATCAAAATCAATTTCATCAAAATAATTATATGCCCCTAATAACGGTATCAAATACTTTTTCCCGATTTTACGAGTAACCCATTTACGAACCAAAAATTTATCGGCCAATTTTGTTTTGATTGGGGTTGAATCATATAATTTTGACCATTGTATTTTCTCATTAAAAGTCTGCGGATTATCAAGATTTAAATCACGTCCAGTTATATTTTTATACCATTGTGATAATTCCTGGCGACATAAATTTATAGGTTTAATAACAGGAAAGTTTTTTCTATTATCTTTTAACATTTTAAGTACAGCTTTTTTTTCTTTATCTATTGTACCATAATTTATGTACATTTTACGCGATTCTTTCTGCATAGAAACCAAATCAGAATTCAACATTATTTTCATGTGGTTGTATAAATCATCTACATTCCCTGCTTGTACAATAAAACCACTTTTCCCATTTTTTACTAGATAATTTGCGCCGGTTTTATCCGTTGTGATAATAGGTTTGCCATACATTGCGCCTTCTATAACTGTTAATCCGGACGGTTCATCAAGCGAAGGTACAACCAAGACGTCAATATCATCAAAGAAACTTTGTTTTGCATCACCCTGAATTTCGCCTAACCATTTTACATTCTTGACATCTAATTTTTTTAACTTTTCTGCCCATTCAGTATAAATACCACCCGCTATACGCAATTCTATATTTGGGTGTTCGGTAACGAATTTGTTAAAAGCATGTAATAAAACATCATTGCCTTTTACAGGCATAATAGAACCAATATAACCAAATATAATTTTGTTGTCTGTTTTTTTAAACTTGTAAAATCTGTCGGCTACCGCGTTATTTATAATTTTTACATTCTTATTGTATTTTTTTATAACATTAGCCGCATATTTTGAAACAGTGTAAATATTATAAAAATTGTTCAACACATTGGCAAATTCTGGATTATCAAGCATTTCATCATCAACCAACTTTGTTTCGCGAATAAACCAAACCATGGGGATTTTTTGCTGTTGTAATACCTCAACTGCCTTATAAGCGATGATTGTATTACATAAAACAAAATCATATTTTTTGTTTGTTGTATCGTATAACTCTTTGATAGCTTCATACGAATTTTTTACTATAACTGGATTAAATCCTGCTTCTATATACCTAGCTTTTAAATCGCCACTATCCAAAGCCCAAACATCTACATTATGGCCCGCATCGCGGAAATAACACGCTTGACGCAACAAACTATTTGGAGCTCCTGTGACAGAAAAATCATGGGATACTAATAAGATATTCATTTCCTGGATTCCTCTATTGCGTCACGTGTTGCCTGTAAATACGCGTAACCGTATTTTAAATCAGGTTCCAGGTGCGCTCCTTCGCCCCACTCATTCCACGCATTAACAAATATAATTCTGTTCTTTTTATTATTGTGTTTTTTCGTCCAGGCAATTGTTTCTTTTAACCACTCCTTATACAATTGTGGGGTCATACCCCTGTATATATTGGCGCGTGTGAATGTACGTGGTGTATTATCCCAAGATGTAAATACGCCTTTATACAATAGATAATCTGTATCATATTGCCATGTTTTATTTTTTACCATTGATGCCGCATCATACATTGTGCCGGTGTATTCAGGACACGCTAAATTTGGTTCTTGGTATATTGGCAACTCCATACCACAAGGCGAAAATTCTGCAACGCCGTCCAAAGCATAATTTTGAACAATTTGCGACGGCAATTTATAACCTTGACCAATAAAATGAATCCCGTCAAACCCGGCCTTGATTGCTAATTTGTTAAAGGCTTGAACGATTTCTTGTAAATCATCTGGTTGAAATTCATTATAATGATATAAAATCAACAATGGTTTATTATCTATTTTTATATATCTTTTATCTTTAAAGAAAGGTAATATGTCGTCAAAAAACTTCTTTACCATTGATATATCAAATTTATGTTCGATCAGAATTTCTTTATTGCCACCGAACCAGCGTCTTTGCCAGGTTTCATTAGCCCAAAACAAACAAAAAGGCAAATCCAACGTTTTGTTATTCAGATAATTAAACAACGGTTTTTCTAAAATTCTTTGACCAGAAAACCAATAATAATAAAAGCAAAATCCGCCTATGCCGTATTTTTTAGCCAATTCCACCTGACGTGACATAACATCATCATGTGCAAGATTATAAAATCCCATATCAATTGGAATATGGGGTTGATAATGCCCTGTATATAATTGTTTGGCTTTGGCTACATTAGTCCATTCTGTAAATCCTTTACCAAAATTTTTATTATTTATTTCAGTTTCATGAAATTGAGTTAAATAATATGCCAATATCAGCGGATCTGATGACGAGGGTTTGATATTGTTATTAGCAATTTGGACAAAATTTCTATCATTGTCTGTTGCGTAATAAGACGATAAAAATGTACTCTGTACATTATCAGATATTCGTATTCGATTGTGTTTTAGCTTGTATACAGGTATTTTGAAAATTTTAATTCTATTATCTTGAATTCTAAAAAAGAAACGTTTAATTTTAAATTTCGCTTTGTGCAAAAAACGATAAAAGTTCATTTCTGGATATTTTATATAAAAGTTATTTATGGTAATTCCGTGTAAATTGCTACTAGCACTGTCTCTGGATTCTGTTTTAGGTTTTATTCTGTAATAGTATAATATCTCGTTTATACGGTAAAATTTTTTGTTAAACTTAAACATCATATTTAACCATAAATCATAATCTTCCAAGCAAGTCTTACAATCATCACTGTAACCACCGCACTCTAAAAAATCGCTTTTTTTGAATAAAGCTGCATTGATTAAAGTATTTTCTGCACACATATTAAATTTGGTAATTTTTTTTAGTCGCATTTCTCCATCTCGTTCACCAAAATATTTTACACGACACGTGATAATATCGCCACGTTTAGATATTATTGCCTTATACTGTTTTTCTAATAGTGTTTTATTTATAATATCGTCACTATCAAATGTGTATATATATTCTGCTTTTGCCTTATGTATCCCTGTGTTTTTACTATAAACAGTACCGTAGTTTTTCTTATTGTTAATAACAGTTATACGTTCGTCCATATACGCATATTTGCTGATGATTTCTGCTGTTTTATCAGTTGAACAATCATTGACGATAATAAATTCAAAATCGGAAAAGGTTTGGTTTAATATAGATTCTATTGCTTCGGCGATATATTTTTCTGAATTATATGCAGGCATTACAACAGATATACGCGGTGTTTTTGTTGGCATTTATTTTGCTCCCATATTATTTGTGACTAAGCAACGTTTAACTGCTGGGTCGGTTAGATTTAAATTTCTTGCTATTTGATACACGCTGGCCCCGGCTGCATACATAGATAAAATTTCGGATTCATAAGCATCCCAAACATGTTTTTTATTCTTTACACCCTTTGGACGGCCGGCGGATATTCCCTTGGCAATACGCCTCTGGACAGCCTCGAAATTTTTGTTTGATATAAAATTAAAACGAATATCTTCGTATAAAATAAATGAAGTAGCCAATTGCTTGAAATCAAATTTTTTATCCGCATAACATTCACTGGTTGCAGAATAAAAATTAACCCTGTTTTCAACAAAATATGATATGCTTTTTTTTAATTGCGGTCTGATCTCGCCAACGCAAGACCACGCATAAAAAACAACAGAATCCCCGGGTTTTATAACATCCAAATCTGGCATGTGTTTGTACGACAAAAAAGAATCTATTTTCAAACCGTTTTTCTCAGCAAAAGCAACAATACCATCACGCTGTTTTTGCCGTGATAACAGGTTGTGTTCAAGAAGAATCATGCCATAAATCATTAGAATTCTTTTGCTTTGTTGCCGTTTTGAAATTTTATAACACAAACCAACGATTGTGGACTAAATAGAGCAGTATGTATATTTGTGTGGGCAAAAAACACTTATATGCATTGTTTTTTAAGGATTTTTAATGGTTTTTTGTATTTGCCATAATTAATTCAAAATAGGGAAAAAATATGTTGAATTAATCGTTCTATTAAATGGGACTAAATTTATAAATCAAAGGACTAGAAAATGGCAGTTATTGGATATATTCGTGTATCTTCAAATAAACAAACTTGTGAACATCAACACTTTGAAATTCAACAATTTGCTGAACATAATAACATCAATATAGATAAATGGATTGAAGAAACAATCTCTTCGCGCAAAGTGTTAAATAAAAGACAACTGGGGCAATTATTAAACGATTTACAAGATGGGGATATTTTAATTGCTGCTGAAATATCTCGGCTGGGGCGATCTTTATTGGAAGTAATGCATATTTTGGAAACTTGTTTAAATAAAAACTGTCAGGTCTGGACATTAAAAGAAAATTACCGGCTGGGCAATGATATTCAAAGTAAAGTTATGGCTTTTGCATTTGGGTTGTCTGCGGAAATCGAACGCAACCTGATATCGCAACGCACCAAAGCATCATTAGATAACATCAAAGCAACTGGTAAAAAATTAGGACGGCCATTTGCAGCACAATCAAAGAAGTTAAAACTATCCAAAAACACAAAAAAAGTTAAAGAATTGCTGGATATGGGCTTGACCAGGTACAGAATTGCAAAAATAATGGACGTTAAACATACAACACTGTCCAGATTTATAGATAGAATGGGATGGTAGTTTTATTGCCGACGATTTAATACATTGATTACAACCTGTTTGACTGTGTTTGCTTTGAATGGATTACTTTCGGCTATCAATAAAGTCAACGCAAATAATGTCGCACTATCTATAATATGTTGGTCGTTATCACCATACAGCATAACTTCTTTTTATCAACATGCCCCCGTAACAAATAATCTTTTAATGTTTTTGTCACCAAGATACGAAATTTGATGAAAAAACCTGTGTTTTCCTTCTGAACAAACTATTAAGAAATCCTTAATAGTTGAAATTTCGTCCAATTCGCCTTCGGACAGAATGTTCTCAATATGCATATTTATATTCCAAACAATTTTGATATTGTATCGGTACCCCTGTGTTTTCACCAAAAATATACCCCCGCATTTTTTTGGGGGTGTTTTTATGTAATATAATTTTTCCTTGTCGACACTTGAAATTTTGTCAAAAAATGTTATAATAATATGATGTGGGTAGAGGGTGGCACATCGGACGCACGAATACCAAAGGAGGCAAGTATGGCTATTGATAATGTAAAAGATTTTATTTACGAATATTGCAGAAAATATCATTTTGACCATATGCCGCCGGCAGTTCGTGAACGTTATAATGCGTACGCAAAAAACAAAGACTTTATTGGGAATATGAAATATTGGGCGCGCGATTTAGACGGCAAACCTGTGCCGACTTTATCAAGCACAAAATACGAACAATTGTATAATATGTTCCAAGCCGTATTTGAAAATATGGCACAAAACCAAAAAAAGTTCGCAGAAAAAGATGGAACCAAGAAATTTTTTAATGAATGGTTCGGTAGTGGAAAAATGTTTACCCACCCAAAACCTGTGCCTGGGGTTGAAGCGCAAATAGATGACTTTGTTAACAATGTATTGGATAAAGATCGCGCAACAACAAATCAGTTAAAGAATATTTTTAAACAATATATAACCTTGCCAGATGATTTTGATTATGATTCTTTTGTTTCTGATATAAGAAATAAAAAGTATCTAACAGATTCAAAAATACGTGATATATTGTTTCAAATGCTGAACCATGCACAGAGTTATTCTGGTGCAGGTTACCAAGGGACATGGCCAACAACTTTGACCGCAGCATATGACATTACTGGGAGGGGCGCATTAGACCCAGATATCAACAAATGGTTTACAAGCACTTATAATCATGCTTTTGTGTTTGCTGCGCCAAAAATATTAGACCAGTTAATGAAATCAGAATCTTTGCGTAAAGATTTTGCAGAGTTTGATTTCAAACAAATAATTAGTGGCAAAATTAAATCCGCTATTGAGGCAACGGATTATTCTAATGAATCCAGTAAAGATTTTGTCCCGCCGGTTTATGCAGATGAAAAAAATGTTTTTCAACGCATTGAAGACAAAGCGAATAAAATTAAACAAAATCAGATTGATCCTTGGACGAATTTATTACGTGGCACACGTAGATATTTTTCTCCGTATTCCAAAGCCATTATGGAAGGCATGTCCGGTATAAAAATCAAAGGCAAAGACGGTAAGTCTAGACCACTTGCACCAACAGATGGATTAAAAGGAATTTTAGATAATTCAGAAGCTATTAGTAAGAAAATATTAAAAACATCTCCTAATGGCAAAGAACATTTTGATTGGTTTGTAAAACGATTAAAAGATTATTCCAGCGGTATGCCAAAAGCTTTTGAAGGCGCTTTCCGTAATGCAAAACAGATGCGGGCGATTGTTTCGCAAATTATTTACGATGCAGTAGAGACTGGTAAAGTAGACCAAGCAAAAACAGCACTGGAAATAATATCAACCATGAAATACGGTTTTATGCATAGTCGCACCATGGATGCATTGGGTCAAGAAGATATGACTGTTTTGTCTGATAAAGGTTTGTCTTGGAATAAATACGAGGGTGTAAAATTCGTAACAACCGCAATGGACAAAACCGCAAAACTTGCTTTCTTGGGCATAGGGCGTGGTGTAGCATTGGTCAGAAATGGAATTATGCGCCGTAAAACAAAACTGAACGGCAAATCTAAAAAAGGGAGTAAACTGGAAGAGGCACATAATGATTTTGTTAAACAAAACACAAAAGACAAACATAAAACAGAAATCCGTTCCAGAAATTGGCTGAGGGCTTTGGCTGCGGGACGTGGACAATCTGGGCGCGTTATTGACGATGCGGATACAGGACCTACTTCTTTGGAGGCCGCAAAGAGCGCATTGGCCGGCCTGACCCCGGGGACTGATGACTATAAACATTTGTTGAAAGACATTCAGCAATTCGAGTTTATGACCAACGAAAACAAAAGATTGGAGACTTGGGATAAAGACCACAAAGACAAATATTTGGAATTGATGGCTTTTTGGGATATGTTGGAAACATTTACTAAATCGCATCAATTTACACTTGCTGCGGATAAGATGCGTAAAAAGTTCTTGGCGAACTTTAATACAGGCGCATCCAAGGCACAACAAATACAAAATGAATTTACAGCAGCATACGCAAATAAATATCAAAATGCTGCATAGGGCTGATAAAAAACAGAGATCAATTAGATCTCTGTTTCTTTTTATGCCGGAATAAAAACTTCAGGAAAACAATGGGAGTTGAATTTTTTAATGGGCTAAGCATACCTTTGGTAGTATTATGCCTTGGTCCAAAAGCAAGAATCAAAGTATCCTGATTTATCCGATATGCATTATTACACAAATATCGTTTTGTATCTATGAGAGAATATTCATGTAATATCTCTAAATAAAAATCATTTTTTGCAAAGATAAAATATGACTATCGTTTAATTTGCTTGGTAACAACCGCTGGAAGATTGATGATATTACGCCAATTAAACACATCCCACATTTCGTTCACAAAATCTTGGTTTTCGGCCCCCGCATAAGCAGCGCATCGATACGCCTGTTGACAGACATCACGGATTGCTGATTCTTGGTATTGTGGTGGTGTTGTTTGTATTGTGTATTCCAGTTTTTGCATCATTAAATTCATTATACTGCGAGCCATCTTTAATTTACCAGCCGCGGTTCGATGATTACTGAGATTATACAATTTATCCGATATTAAAACATCACGAATATGCGAATCTTGCGAATTTTTTGCCCAATCACATGTTGTGCGAAAAAAACGCGCAACATTATATAAATTTTTATATTGTTCGGCATATATCCTATCGTTTTCTGCAATAGGTTTAATTTTATCTATGACACGAGTCAATAAATCATATTGCAATTTTTTGTTTTGAATTTTTTTATGTTCCAGAACAATCGTATTATAACAGTCCAATTCTGTCATGCCCGTCTTTTGCAAAATCCCAGGTAATTGGTCATAACGCGCAACCAATGGAGTCAAAATTTTCACCCATTTTATACATATTTGCGTGTCTGACGATTTGAAATTTGAATAAAAATCCAGTAATTTTTTATCATGAACTTGGTCAGCGCGACCATAACATTTGCGATTTTTAACCCAATCCAAAAATTCATCCATATTTTTTGGTCCGTCATAACGTGCAAAATCGCCAGTTGCTAAATAAATCAAATTCCAGAAATACGGAATATTGCTGGGAATAATTAAAAAATCTGATAAAAACAATTCAAATTCTGACGTTGTCATTTACATATCTCTTGATGTTTTTATTTTCCATATTAACATAATATATAAAATTGACAAAATCAAGTATTTGTGTAAAGTTATTTTTTTCTGTGTGGGACGGTTTTTCCAACGTTTTCTTTGACAGTTTTGGTTACGGTTTTGATTTTTTCTACAACCACAACACCTGTATCATGTGCCATAGCCCGCCACTGTTTTATACGTGCGCGCAACCACCGTTCGTAAATTATAAATAATCCCCCTGCCCCAAATAATGGCAACACATAATAAATAATACGATATGCCAGCAAAGCACCAAACATCGTTGCCTTGTCCACGTCATCAGGCAACGCCAACAAGAACACCGTTTCAAACACCCCAATACCACCGGGAACCTGGCTGAACACACCGGTTGTTTGTGCAATTACAAACAGTCCGATATATGTTCCAAACGGTATATCCCAAAATGGTATCAAGCAAAAATACAACACCATGCCAGCCAAAACACTGTCGGTTATGCCCAATGCTGTCTGTAAAAATGCAATTTTGGTTTTTGGAACACGAAATACCAATTGACCTATTTTGACCTTTTTATCGTGAAAAAATGCCGTCATACCAAAGTATGCCAATAATATTCCCAGACACAGGATAAACAAAACCCCCAGCCCGACATTTGCACCGTTTGTATTTGATACAAGGTCTGAGGGTATCAAAAAATACCCAAAAAACACAATTGCAGCACACCCCAACAAATATGTAAACCCAGAAAAAGTTAGCATTTTTAATATATCACCACCACGAATGCGCCAACGCGTATATAAACGATATCTGATTGCGCCACCACTGACCACTGCATGGCCGGCATTATTACTGATTGCGAAGCCCAGCATACCAGCCAGCATCCATTTCCACCATGTGACACGACCGCCAACATAATTTAATGCCAAAAAATCATACAAAGACAATGCCAAATACCCAGCCATACACGCAATACATGCCGCGATTAAATTGCGCTTTGGTATTGCAAATAATGCGTTTAAAATATCGCCAAAACTGTAATTACGTAATTGCCACCACAACATACCAGCCGCCAAAAGAAAAAAGAATATACCGGCATAACTGATTATTTTTTTAAAAAGTCTTTTCGCGCGCGCTGACATAATTTCCCCTTTGATAGAGATTTATACTAGCAATACACAAAACAAAATGCAAACTTTTATTATTCCGTGGTCTGGGTGGGCAAATTTAATACTTGCGTAAATTGCGGGATTTTTATACTTTTATTATTATGAGACGGGAAATTGCCGAATTTTTAAATACTGATTTACAATTTATCAAAGGTGTTGGCCCAAAACTGGCTGAACGTTTTAACGATGTGTTGGGTGGTCGACGGGTATTAGATTTTTTATTGCATAAACCAGCCTATGTCCGCAATCGTGAAATAAATGAATCTGTGGCCAATGTGGATGCGGGTGCAACAATTACCGTGCCGTTAATGATAAAATCACACAGAACGCCTGGGAAAACACCGCCTTGGCTAAAAAAACGCGCACGTGCAACACGTGTTTTATGTGTTGATAAATTAGGATACCAAGTGGCAATTCAATTTTTTAATTCTAAATACACCGATTATTGGTTGACCAAGTTGCCTGTGGGCGAATGGCGCATGGTTAGTGGCAAGATAGAGGCTGGAAATCCGCCTGTGATAAATCACCCTGAATTTATCGAAACAATGGATGCGGCGGATAAAATACCGTCTGCCCAGGCGATTTATCCGGCTGGGATGAGTTTAACCCAGAAAATATTTATGTCTGTGCGCGACCAGATTTTTGCAAAAATGTCAGCAATTATATCAGGTGCAGATGACGAACGTTTGGTGGAGTTTTTTGATGCGTTGCGTCATGTGCATTTCTCAAAAACATCTGACGAATTATTGCCTAATTCGACATATGTTGCAAAGTTGGCTTACTGTGAATTGTTGGCGCACCAAGTCGCAATTGCTATTAGTCGTCGCAGCCGCACCACGCAAAAGAATAAAAAACAAAAACGAATCAAAACACGTGATTATTTAAACAAATTCTGGAACACATTGCCGTACAGTTTAACCAATGCACAATGTCGCGTAGTGGACGAAATATTCAAAGATATGGAATCTGATGTTCCAATGATGCGATTGGTTCAAGGCGATGTTGGGTCGGGAAAAACGATTGTTGCGTTGATTGCGGCATTAAAAATGGCTGAAAGCGGCGGTCAAACCGCATTATTGGCACCGACAGATACTTTGGCCCAGCAACATTTTACCAAAATAAAACAAATGTGTGATTCTTTGGGAATTGTGGTGGATGTTTTAACTGGCCGCGACAAAGGTGTGGCACGACGCGAAAAATTGACTTCTATTCGGTCTGGGCGAACAAAAATCATTATTGGAACACACGCTTTGTTTTCGCCAGATGTTGAATACAAAGATTTAGGATTAGTTATCGTTGATGAACAGCATCGTTTTGGTGTAAACCAGCGCGAGGCTCTGCGTGCCAAGGGTGTAAATGTCGATTTATTGGCATTGTCTGCGACACCAATACCACGGACTTTGTCTATGACAATGTATGGCGATATGGATATTTCTATTATAAATGAAAAACCGGCAGGACGGTTGCCTATACGCACGACAAAATTGCCCATTGCCAAGACCAATGATTTGATTAAACGAATAAAAATGCAAATTGATAATGGCGCCAAGGCTTTTTGGATTTGTCCTTTGGTTGCAGACGAAAATGGCATCGGAACAGCAGCGGCAATTGCACGGCACGAAATGTTAAAACAAATATTTCCGACTGCGGGCTTGGTTCATGGGCAAATGCCGAAAGAAGAACGCGATAAAATTATGGCTGAATTTGCAGATGATAATTCAGATATGTCGCTGTTGGTGGCAACTACTGTGATAGAGGTTGGAATCGATGTGCCGCGCGCTTCTATTATCGTAATTGAAAACGCAGAACAATTTGGTTTGGCCGCGTTGCACCAATTACGCGGACGCGTTGGACGTGGTAAAATTCAATCTTTTTGCGTTTTGTTATATGGACTGAATGTCAGTCCAGACGGATTAAAACGTTTGGACGTGTTATGCGAAACAGACGACGGTTTTGTTATTGCAGAACAAGATTTAATGATGCGTGGTGTTGGTGAATTGCTGGGAACACGGCAAAGCGGGTGGATTCAATATCATTTTGCCGACTGGCGCGAACATCGAGATTTATTCAAATTGGCTGCACGGGCGGCATGCAATAATGATGTTGATACATGGGCGCATGATTTAATGGACATTTTTAACTGCGGAGAACATATCAGTGCGTAAGATAATTATTTGTTTTTTGACCATATTTTTAACAATGCCGGTGCATGCGCTGTCTGTAATAAATGATACAGAAACAGAAAAATTGCTGCATAAAATTATTACGCCTGTGGCGGTGGCGGCAGATATTCCAGAAAACAGATTAAAAATTCACATTGTGAACGATGACGATTTTAACGCGTTTGTGTCTGGCGGCGAAGATGTATTTGTTTATACCGGATTATTGACACGCATTAAAAATACAAACGCACTCCAAGCGGTTATCGCGCACGAGTTAGGGCATACAATCGGCGGCCATATGGCGCAAATGTCTGCACGTATGGAGGCAGAATTAAAACGCACACTGATAATACAGGCATTGGGGATTGGTTTAATGGTGGCGGGCGGAAATCCGTCGTTGGGCGCAGGTGTTTTGGCAGGAACTGGCGGAATTGCACAACAATCTATGTTATCTTTTTCGCGTGATGAAGAACGGGTGGCTGACGATTTTGCGGTTGATTTAATGGTGCGTGCAAATATCAATCCAAATGGCTTGATTACTGTGTTTGAACAAATGCAAAATATAACAGGTGCAGCAGAGGCTAAAATAAATAAAAATAGAACCAACCACCCTTTGACTGGAGAAAGGTTAAAAAATACGCGCGAAAAAATTTCCCAGATAAAACATAATGACAAATACAAAAAATATAACGATAACGAATACGAATTGGTGCGTGCTAAATTGATTGGATATTTATATAACGAACAACAGATTCTGGATAAATATCCGTATCGTATCACTGACCAAGCCGCATTATATGCACGCGCAATTGGAAATATGCGTGGTGGTGCGTTGGTGGCGGCGCGGGATGCAACCCAAGATTTAATCCAGCGCAACAAGAAAAATCCGTATTATTATGAATTACTTGGGGATATAGAATATCAAATGGGGCATTATGATGACGCAGTCCGTGCATACGAACACGCATTGGAGTTAGATGAAAAAGCCCCACAAATTCAAACTGCATTGGCATTGGTGTTGGCAGAACGCGGAAAGCCCGACGACAACACGCGCGGAATCGAATTGTGCAAAACGGCGTTATTGACAGAACCAACCCCTTTGGCATATTGGGTATTGGCAAAACTGTATGACGATGGGCGCGAGTATTGGGCACTGGCAGAATTTTACAATATGAACGGAGATAAAAAAAAGGCGCGGACATTTGCGAAACGCGCATTAGACAAATTGAACCCCGATACACCAGAGTATATCAAATCCCAAGATATATTAGACAATATTGCACAACGCTATTAAAAAAATCCCCACGATGTATTGTGGGGATTGTTGGATGTAATATTCACACAGTATGATTATTTTTGTTTTCCATATACGGAATTCACAATCAACTGTGCCAAACCTCCGCCATTAATTTCGACAGTTGGGTTTTCAACTGTTTTTGCAATTGGCGCATTGAACACCGCGGTGCGGAAGCCCGCGCGCTTACGGACGGCGTACGCGCAGCTGGTCGCACAGCAGGACGCACAGTGGGATGTCCAATCGTACGCATCCCTCGAACCGTACGTGCGGTTGAAGACCCAAGTCCCATATTTCTTATTTGTGAATTTTAAACGACACCATGAATTTGGGCCCAAACCCGACGATGGATTGCCAGTTTTTCCCTTTTTATAACCACGTGTTGCAAATGCGCCAACATGAAATTCCTTGATATATGGATTTTGCTCCTGCATCCATGCAAAAACTTCTTTTATGAATGGTATATTCAATATATCCTGCCCATAATACGTTGTTGCAGGTTTGCCACCAACATAAATATCCACCTCGCCTTGCTCATTACGTCTTACCGTGATATATGCGTCTGTTGGCATACCGGTTTCATCTATGTTATTCATATTCATTTACCCTTATGATTATTTTGTGTGTTGTGCTCTCTCGTTTTTTAACCTGTTACTCACCTCGTTTACTTTTTGCTTCAATTGTGCTAGCACATCACCTTGTGGAACAATTGGCGCACGGAACACCGCGTCGCGGAAGCCCGCGTTAGTACGGACGCTGAGCGCGCAGCGGCCCGCACAGAGGTATGCATAATTGCCCGCCGAACCGTACGTGCGGTTGAAGACCCAAGTCCCATATTTCCCATTTTTGAACTTTAAACGACACCATGCATTTGGGCCAAAAACCGACGATGGATTGCCAGTTTCTCCCTCTTTATAACCAGGTGTTGCAAATGCACCTATATGAAATTCCTTGATATCTGAATTTTGCCCCTGCATCCATTCAAAATATTTTTTTATGAATGGTATATCCCATATATCCTGCCCACGATACTTTGTTGTAGGTTTGCCACCAACATAAATCTCTACCTCGCCTTTCTCATCACGTTTTACCGTGATATATGCGTCTGTTGGTATATCATTGTTTTGTTGTTTGTTTTCCA
>JAGHVJ010000015.1 GCA_018064365.1 Candidatus Enterousia onthequi
GCAAAAACAAAGGGTTATAAAATCCTGGCTTTGCGCGGCGAAGTGTCGCAAAAAAACCTAGGTTTTTGGTATACTATGCACAAAGGGAAAAAACTAAGGAATTCTAAGGAAAAATTACCCGTACGAGAGAGTAAAAAAATGCATAAAAAACATATATTTTTAAGAGTTTTTTCAAAAATTGCCATTTTTGCATGTGTTTTTTGCACTATTTCGGCATGGGCGGAAACGACCACATGTGATATAGATTATACACCGGTTACCGGAAACAGTATTCAAAATGGCACCCCAACCCCAGAGAACCCAGTTGATGTCATTAGTGTTGGGGATAGAACTGTGAATTTGTTGAACGTGAACGATAAAGTTTCAGGTGAATTAAATGGAGCGACTGGTGTTATAAATACAAGTGCTATATATTATACCAGTGACTATATTGATATTAGTAATTTGACGGATTTTACAATATCTTTTACTACAAACATTACAGGTGGTGCGGGAAGAGATATAGCTTATTATGACTCCAATAAAACTTTCGTAAGTGGTACTAGGAATGCAATTACGACGTCGAAACCCATCACAATTTCAAAAACTTTTACTAAACCAAGTAATGCTGTATATGTAAGATTCACCTGGTTACATGACTATCAAGGCACACCAATAAATGATTATGATATAATGATTGAAGAAGGCTCCACAGCCCCAACATCATACGTTCCCTATGGTTATCAAATACCAGTAGCAGGAACGAGTGCAAACGGTTCTCGGACAACTACATCGGTGTATCTAAACGCCCCATTACGCAAGGTTGGTGATTATGCAGACGTTCTGGATTACAAAAACGGCACAATCACCCGCAATGTCGGTGTGAAAGTGTTGGATGGAACTGAGAATTGGAATACAAACGCATTTACGGATGTATTTAGTTTACAAGGTTCTTCTTGGATACCAAGTGACGGTTCACCATTATATTGCTCTCATTTTAATAATATTGTTTTACCTATAACCGCACAGAGAGAAGGTAACAGTTGGTTTAACCTAGGAAGATTTAATATAGGTTGGGCAAGTATGGTAGCACAAGGTACAACAGCATTCAAACAATGGCTTGCACAGCAATACGCAAACGGCACACCAGTGACGGTGTATTACCCGCTTGCAACACCTGTGGTGGAACAGATAGAAAACTGGTCTTGTCCGGCGGTACCAATAACGGACATAAAAATCGCGACCACAAAAATGGTGGATGATGAATTTGCGGCGGCGGAGGCGAATTTAGCGGCGACGGTTCAAACGATTGAAAGTGTTGTCAGTCGCACAATAACCCAGACCGGACAGATTCAGGTATTACAAGATACAAAGCAAACCCGCCCCGATGAAAATTGCCCTGCAAATATGAAATGCTTGCTGGTTCAAGATGAAGACGGCACCCCGCATTGGTACCCCATCATCGAACCATAAATCCCCCGGCGCATTTGCGCCAGTTTTCTTTTAATCTGTATAATAATATCAAATAACAAAAAAACCGCCAATCGGCGGTTTTTATAATAATTAAAAACATTTATGACAAAAATGCCATCTATGTTTTTATTTTGATTTTTTACCAGATGTTTTCTTTGCAGGTTTTGCAACTTTGGTTGATGCTGTGCGATATTCACGATACAACAATTCACAGCATGTGTATGCAATCAATGCAGACAATGCAGTTATCAAACCAGCCAATAAACCGTCTGAAAATACCGCAAACAATATAATTGCAGCAAACAGAACGATGGTCAATCCCAGGTTTGCAATCATTACATTGATGAATTTTTTAATTGATTCCATTTATTTCTCCCTTGTTTTGGTTGTTCTTATTATATCATTTTTTTTATTCAAAATATAGAAAAAAAAGACCGTGATATTTTCACGGTCGTTGTATCAAAAGGAGAATTTTCATATTTTCGTTATTATAAAATAACTTTGCCGCCGATACGCGCAGTTGATGGAACAGGTCCAAAACTGGAGCGGGGACTGACATATATATTTCCACGGACTGTAAAATCGCCACAGAAATTTAACATATTGACATCGCGCAAGAATAAATTCCCGTCGATGACAATGTCGCAAGGCAAAGTATATTTACGTAAATCTTGGATATATAAATCGCCTTGGATATGTGCGCCATTGTGCAAAACATTACGCATATCATAATGGTCTATAATCACAGGACCATACGCACGATTTTTTTGTTTTGCAACCTGGGCAATCGCAACCGGATTTGCCGGAGTTTTTGCGACTTGAATTGGCGCAGATTTTGCTTTGCGTGTCACATTGTCGTGTTTAATTGGTAATTGTGCAATTTTTGTCGGACGTGGTGCAGTGGCAACAGGACGCAATACAATTGTCCGATTCCCTAAAACATTTGTATCATTTGCATTGGCGCCTTTGCGTAAATCAATAATCAGCAAAGAAAATAATACTATAATAGACACCAACAGAGCCAAATTTAATAGTGCAACCATATTTATATGAGCAATCCAATTCCAAACAATAATTATGCCAGCCCAAATTTTTTTGAATGGCCAACAAATTGCATTCCATATGCGACGTACTGTTGATTGTTTTTGTTTTTTTGTTTGTCTAACCATATTTTTGCCTTTTGGTTTTGTTATTTAATTTTAGTTTAGTATAAAAAAATATTTTGTCAAGTTTTATATTTGTGTATGGGGTCAAATTTGGGGCATTTAATTTTATTAAGATTTTTTCTTGCATTTTTGGTTTTTTGATATAAAATGTCCTTTGTATTTGCGCCTATGGCTCAATTGGATAGAGCATCTGACTACGGATCAGAAGGTTGAGGGTTCGAATCCTTCTGGGCGCGCCAGGAATAATAAACCGGGATTTTTCCCGGTTTTTTTGTCATTTGTTATTATTGCACAAACAAAAACACAGGGGTGCATCCTAAGCGGAGTGAGATTACTTTGGGGCGACGCCCCATAAGTAATCGAACGCAGTCGAAAGGATCCAGTTTTATTAAAGTGTCGGCATAGCCGACAACCTTATTATTGACTGGATTGCCACGTCTCATTCGTTCGGCCTTGCGCCACACCGCGCAAGTTGAACTCGTTCGCTCGCAATGACAAAAAATGTGTTGCGCCGGGGGATTTATGGTTCGATGATGGGGTACCAATGTGGTGTGCCGTCTTCATCTTGAACAAGTAAGCATTTCATATTTGCGGGACAGTTTTCATCGGGGCGCGTTTGTTTGGTGTCTTGTAATATCTGAATCTGTCCGGTCTGGGTTATTGTGCGCGATACAACACTTTCAATCGTTTGAACCGTTGTTGCTAATTTTGCCTCTGCCGCCGCAAATTCTTCATCCACCATTTTCGTCGTTGCGATTTTGAT
>JAGHVJ010000025.1 GCA_018064365.1 Candidatus Enterousia onthequi
AAAAAAGTGTGGAAAAAACCTAGGTTTTTTGACAAGTGTTTTTTTAGTTTTTTTCAATTTTTTTAATTTTCGTTTTTTCTGTAAAAACAAAGGGTTATAAAATCCGGCCTTCGCGCGGTGTGGTGTCGCAAAAAAACCTAGGTTTTTGGTATACTTTTTGCAAAGGGAAAAAACTAAGGAAATCCAAGGAAAAATCAAAATATCGAGAGAGTAAAAAAATGCATAAAAAACATATATTTTTAAGAGTTTTTTCAAAAACCACCATTTTTGCATGTGTTTTTTGTGTGTTTTCGGCATGTGCGGATACAACAACATGCGATATAGATTATATACCGGTTACAGGAAACAGTATTCAAAACGGCACTCCAACCCCAACGAATCCAGTTGCAATTGAATCAATCGGTACCAAGGTCGGAAACAAATATTATTTATCGGTAACGACACAAGGAAATCTGTTAAACAGACCAAATGGTACATATTTAAGTGAAAGTAATGGTAGTGTCACTGTTTCAAACAACATAACTACTTTAGATGTTCAATTTGCAAGTTCTTGGAGTCTATATAAACTAACAGGAAATGTAAACAACACAAACATAGCAGTTTCTTTAGCTGATATGAAAAACAAATCTACTGATGATGTATTGTTCAAATCAGGACATACTTATATTGTAAAACTATTTGACAGCACAAAAGACTATTACGATTTACAAATATCAAATACAACTAATAATACGACTGTTACAGACGGAGTGCCATTTACACCAGCAGCTAATTTTAATGCTCTTTGGGCTAGAATGAATCAAGATGGTAAAGGTAGTCAGACTGGTGGCAAAACATTCAAGGTGATGATAGTCGAAGGTTCTGTTGCACCAGAATCTTATATTCCATACTCTGCGCCAATCACAACCACGGTGTATTTGGATGAACCATTGCGCAAGGTTGGTGATTATGCAGACGTTCTTGATTACAAAAACGGAACAATCACCCGTAATGTCGGTGTAAAGGTATTGGATGGAACGGAGGGTTGGGGAGATTCAAGCGTATTTGCGTATCGAAAATTATTACCAATAACTTTATTTAATCCTAAACCAGGTGTTGCCCCAGTGTGCTCTCATTTTGTTGGTACTAAATCCATACCAAGTGGTTATAGTACATGCGGATTTTCTAGCACAGATTTTATAATACATTATACAAATGATATAAGTACAGCAGATTTCAAATCCTATCTTGCTGCTCAATACGCAAATGGCACACCAGTAACTATCTATTATCCTCTTGCGACGCCTGTGGTAGAGCAGATAGAAAACTGGTCGTGTACCCCTCCGATAACGGACATTCAAATCGCCACGACGAAATTCGTGGATGAAGAATTTGCACAGACCGAGGCGAATTTGGCGGCGACAGTTCAAACAATTGAAAGCATTGTCAATCGCACAATAACCCAAACCGGACAAATTCAGGTGTTACAAGACACAAAACAAACCCGTCCCGATGAAACGTGTCCCGCAAACATGAAATGCTTACTTGTTCAAGATGAAGACGGCACACCACATTGGTACCCCATCATCGAACCATAAAAAACAGGGCATACGCCCCGTTTTTTTATTCTGCCAGGTTTCCGACAGACATTGTTATTCGACGAATACCTGATGCCACGGATTTTTCTTTGTTTATACGCGCACGCAAAATTTCGCCTGTGTGATAAACATGTGTTCCGCCACATAATTCGCAAGACACATCGCCTGCGGTAATCACACGAACGACATCGCCGTATTTTTCACCAAACAAAGCCATTGCCCCGCGCGCCCGCGCAGCATCGATTGACATTTCTTCGTGGGTCACAGGCAAATCTGCTGCAATCCAATCATTTACTAATTTTTCAACTTGCTCTTTTTCTTGGTCTGTCATTGCGCGTCCAAACGAAAAATCAAATCGCACAGAATCTGGGGCAACACGCGAACCGCGTTGTTCTACATCTGAATTCAAAACTTTGCGTAATGCCGCCTGTAATAAATGCGTTGCCGTATGCGCACGCGTGGTTTGGGCGCGCATATCAGAATTTACAACCGGATGCACAATGTCGCCAACATGGATTGGTGCAACAACGGTTCCTTTGTGAATAACAATATTTCCAGCACGTGCAGCCTCGGTCACATTGACCACCACATCTGAACCAATACGCAAATCGCCACTGTCGCCGACTTGGCCACCTTGGGTACCATAGAAATTTGTTTTATCCAATGCGATTTCAACTGTATCCCCAGATGCCGCAGAATCCGTAAATTCACCATCGTGCAAAATCGCCAACACGCGCGCATCCAGATTTTCAATCGGTGCATATTTGTTTGTATCATCAGTTGCCGGAACATCGTTCGCACGTGATTCCCATAACACTTTGGTTCCCTTGGTGTCAGCGCGTGAACGTTCTTTTTGTTCGCGCATAGCCGTATCAAACCCAGCAACATCCACCGTCATACCACGGTCGCGCAGAATCATTTGAGTCAAATCTAATGGAAATCCGTACGTGTCAAATAATTTGAACGCAATAGCCCCAGGTAAAACCTTGTCTTGCAATTTTGGTAGTTCAGAATCCAACAATTTCAATCCGTTTTGCAACATGTCTGCAAAAGCATTTTCTTCGTTTTTGATGATTTCAACAACATGTGCCTGTTCGCGTGCCAATTCAGGATATGCTGCGCCCATTTCGTTCACCAGTGCTGGATACAACGCACTCAATAACGGACCACGATGTCCCAATAATTGTCCATGTCGCATAGCGCGTCTTAAAATGCGACGAATAACATAGCCACGATCGGTATTAGACGGAATTACACCATCTGCAATTGCGAAACCAACCGCGCGCAAATGGTCTGCGATAATTTTAAATGACGGCATATTTTCCGTATTCCGTGCAACATGAACAACATCTTGTGTTGCATCCATCAAGTGTTGGAATAAATCAGTATCGTAATTATCACGCTTGTTCTGTAATACCGCCGCCCAACGTTCCAATCCGGCACCTGTATCAACATTACATTTGGGCAACGGGTTCAGATTGCCGTTTGCGTCACGGTTGTATTGCATAAAAACATCGTTCCAGATTTCTACATAACGACCACCGTCTTCGTCCACAGAACCTGGCAATCCACCCGGTAAATCCGCACCCATATCATAATGCATTTCTGTGCATGGACCGCATGGACCAACGTCGCCCGCCGACCACCAGTTGTCTTTATCCAAACGAATTGCATCTTTGCCAGCAATTTTTTTCCACAATGCTGTGGCCTCGTCATCCGAGATATGTGTTGTCACGACAATACGATTTGGGTCCAATTTCAAAACATTAGTCAACAAATCCCAAGACATTTCGATTGCCTGTTCTTTGAAATAATCGCCAAACGACCAATTCCCCAACATTTCAAAGAAAGTATGATGACGACCGTCAAAGCCAACTTCGTCTAAATCATTATGTTTGCCACCGGCACGAATACATTTTTGCACATCAGCAACACGTGGAAATTCAGGCGCAACATTTCCCAAAAATATATTTTTCCATGGCACCATGCCCGCAACCGTAAACAATAACGTCGGGTCATCTGGAACCAATGATGCAGACGGCACGATTTTATGTCCGTGTTGTTCAAAATAATTCAAAAACAATTTTCTTATTTCGTCATAAGTCATAATTTATATCCTGTTTTTTTATTTCTTACCGCATTTTATAAACAAAGGCAGACATTTTCAATCATATTTTGAATTTTTTTATAAAACAAACAGACCTTTTTATGATATAATAATTACCAGTAAAAGGAACAATATGAAACCGACAATGATTTTTGCATTGGCTATGTTGGCTCTGGTTGCACTGATGGCGGCATTTGATGTGCACTTGGGCGGTATTGCGCCAACGATAAAGGTTCCTGAAAATATGTTGGGTGATGTTTTGTATATATGTCCAGCGGTGTCCGATGGATGGGATTCTGCATCGGGGATTTTGCGTTCAATTCAAAAACCAATAACAATTGGTTTGTTCTTTGCAATGACTATGTTGTTGTTTACATGGGGTTGGGCATTGTACCAGAATTTATTAAAAGATAAATTCAATAGAAATATGTTTTTAAAACCATGGGGCTTTACCAAGATACTGTTTTGGGCATTGGTAATTGTGACATTGGCAATGAATACTCCGAATCATTATCGCATTGTGCATGTGCGTGGTGTTGCGGGTAATTTTGTCTTGTGCGAAAGCAATACACCCAATCGGCCAGAGTGGAAAACGGTGTTGGATGGCCGTTGGCCCAAGGCTGCATCGTATAAAAATGTAACAAAATAACTACTTATTATATATATGGGGCTGGTTATACCAAGAATTTCTGGGACAAATTCACTTTGCCCTTGACTTGAAAAGCGGGATTCTCTATGATTCGGTTGAACAGAACGAGCAATGTCCTTGAAATATAACAGTTCTATGGTTTCATGCGCATAGAATTGGCGGAATCCAAGGGACATCAGATTTCAAAGACATTGCTCGACGACTGTCAATTTGTAAAATTAAATCTATGAAAGGAGAATCATATGAATAAACAACAATTGATTGAAGCAATCGCAAACGAAGTCGAAGTTACAAAAGCAACTGCTGCTTCTTGCTTGGATGCATTTATCAACACAGTTACCAAAGTCTTGAAAAAGAAAGGCGAAGTTCGCTTGGTTGGTTTCGGCACATTTACATCTGCAAAACGTAAAGCAACAACAGGCCGTAACCCACAAACAGGTGCTGCGATTAAAATTCCTGCTTCTGTTCAACCAAAATTCAAACCTGGTAAGGCTTTGAAAGATGCTTTGAATTAAGGCGATTAAACCATAATGGTTAAAAAAAGTTCCCGCAATCGCGGGACTTTTTTTATTGTGCCTTGATGTGTTTGGGTGATTATTTATCGTCATTCCGCAGGAGTGCGGAATCCAGTTTTATTAAAGTGTCGGCATGGCCGACAACCTTATTATTGACTGGATTGCCACGTCTCACTCGTTAGGCCTTGCGCCACCGCGCAAGTTGAACTCGTTCGCTCGCAATGACAAAAAATGTGTTGCGCTGGGGATTATGGTTCGATGATGGGGTACCAATGTGGGGTGCCGTCTTCGTCTTGAACCAGCAAGCATTTCATGTTTGCAGGGCACGATTCATCAGGACGTGTTTGTTTTGTTTCTTGCAAAGTTGCAATTTGTCCGGTTTGGGTTATTGTGCGCGATACAACACTTTCAATCGTTTGAACCGTCGTTGCCAACTTTGCCTCCGCCGCCGCAAATTCTTCATCCACGAATTTCGTCGTGGCGATTTGAATGTCCGTTATTGGCGGGGTACACGACCAGTTTTCTAT
>JAGHVJ010000028.1 GCA_018064365.1 Candidatus Enterousia onthequi
TTATAACTCATTGTTTTTACAAAAAAACTAAAATTTCAAAAAATTGAAAAAAACCAAAAAAAACACTTGTCAAAAAACCTAGGTTTTTTGCGACACTTTTTACCGTGTTTTTCCCCGTCATACCGCCGCAGTGCGGTATCCAATTGTCCATTGGACAACCCGTGTAATGATGCAAAAAAATCGACACATGCATTCATGTGTCGATTTTCTCCTACAAACTGAACTAATTTTAATTTAATGGCGCCCCCCAATTTTGTTGGATACTGCGTTCCGCATCCAATGGGCTAATCAAAACTTGTGGCGTCAATATAACAACCAACACATCACGGCCAGAATTTGTCGAACGCGAACCAGACAGAGCCATAAAGTCCGGATCACCCAAACCATAACGCGTATCATTGTTCTTTTGTTTTTCAAACCCAGACACAACCAACATTTGCCCAGATTCCATAATAACCTCTTGCATGAAACTACGTTCTTCAACCTCGGGCAACTGTAATGTGACTTCGCCAATAGATTGTGTCGACATTTTTATCAATTCACGCACAGACATACGGAACAACAACAAAATCTTGCCATTTTCCAAAACATTCGGCAACAATTGCATCGAAAAACCTGTCTGCAAATCCGCCTGGTCAACGGTACTGGATTCCACAGTCGTGAAATTACGTGATTCGAATCGTTTGATATATCCCGTCGATGTCATATTACTGACGGGGGCAACACGATTATTACGCGTTGTCACACCAACATTTGTCACCAAAGAAACCTTGCCCTGCTTTGCCAAAGCCTCAATCAATCCGGCACTGCCCGCACCACGCGCCAATGTTCCGTTCATAATGTCGTCATTACTGTATGCGCCACTGACCACACTGCCATTTTCTGTGTGTGTTGCACCTGTTGACGCAGACAACGCATTAGACAACACTGCAATATTCATAGAACTGGCATTCGCGACACCCAAATTATTCTTTGGATTCGCAACAATATTCAACCCAGATGTAGAATTTATCGCCGCCGCCAAATTCAAACCAAATGCCGATTCGTTTGAAATAGAAACCTGCAACACCTTTACATCAATTGTCACCAATTGAGATAACCGTTTATTTTGCTTTTCAATATAATCACCAATACGCGACAACACAGACGGTGGCGCCGTTGCAGTAATCGTTCCCAAACTGCGCGAAACAGTAAAACCAGAATTTTCTGCATTTCCAACAATCGCAGTCAATGCCTTTTCTATTTCATCCCATTCTTTTAATGTAGATTCCAAAACAACCTGACCAGAATTATCTGCCTGGACCGCGGTTTGATATGAAATATCTGTTCCCAAAGCATACAATGTAAACGTCCGCGTTTCTGTTTCATAAAACACAATAGACGCCTTGTCATAATACCACAATAAATCTAAATCAGTTGCAACCTGGGACAACAAACCAGACAATTTACCAGTATATGCAACATCAATTGTCTTTTTTAATTTTTCACCGTTTATTTGTTTATCTATTTTAACAGGAATCCCTGTCACAGAATTTATATTATTTGCCAAAACCTGTAATGTCACAGGTTCGTCTAACAAAATTGTAATCCCTGTATCTGTTTCAAATTGAGACGGCAAATTGTTTTTATGTTCCAAAGAAATAGACTTATTTCCCAACCACACACCTTCGGACATAGAAACAGTATCACCACTGGCAACCTTGGCACGTGGATTTTTCGCCATTTCAAACGCATCATACGCATTGATAAAATCTTGGTCCACAGTCGATGCAACCTTGGCAGATTCTTCCGTTGCGCACCCAGCGACAAACGCCCCTAAACATGCAAACAAAACTATTTTTTTCAACAATGTTTTCATATTTTCTCTCCGTGGGTTGCCCCAAACATATGTTTTAACTTATTCTTCGTTTGTAGATACCACCAACACTAAATTACCCTTGTAAAATTTCGCATACGGCACAGGTGTCGCACGCCCAAAATTACGCACCAATGCAGACGCAACATCCGTAAAACGTCCCTTGAACACCGCAGATGCCTCAATCGGATATTCACGAGATGTCGCCCACACTAAATCCCAACCTTCCTTGTCGCACCAATCTTGTAAAACTTCGCGCAATGTCTGACCATTGGCAACAACCCAAGAACGCACCGCATCTGGTTGTGATTTAGGAGCCTCGGCATCAGAATTTTGTGCAACTGCCATTTCTGCGGAATCCGCATCCGAATCCATATCCCAAAACGCCGCATCTGGTGCCACATTTCGTTTTGTGCAATTTTTACGACCACTGCGTGATACAGCCAAAACATTTCCACCATCGTCTTCTAATGTTTCGCGACGCAATAAAGGCATTTCTGCACCATTTTCACACTCGTCATCAAAACCCATCGGGATTTGTCCGCCGTGCATCATATTCGCGCCACCAGTCCACCCCATGCCATTAAAATCGAAATTATTTTCCACCATCATATCATCGCCAATTTTAGATACAATACGAATATTATCACCATTACTCGCACCCGGTTTATCGTCACACCCAACCGTCACATCCGCATCAGAACCCGCAATTGGCCACGCAGGAACGTCCATAGAATAGGAATAGTCAACCACATCCTGTTGTTCAATCATCGCGTCATCAGAATACGAATTTGTAAACACCTCTGACGTAGTGACCTGGGGCAAATATTCACCCGCAAAACAATAACCTGCCGCCGTTGCAAACATGGCAAAAATCAAAAACTTACGAAACATTTAAAGGTCCTTTCTTTCAATCTAGATATGCACATTATAACAATTCAACCGAATCTGTGCAAGACCAAAAAAAGTATTGTTATATTTTCTGACTACAAAAACATACGAATCGAAAAAATGTGTGTTATACTTGATACAGTCATTGAAATATACAGGAGCCTAAAACCATGCAAGACATAATCATTATTTTATTATCTGGATTAACATTAATCGCAATCGTCACAATTTGCATCATAATCAAGGGAGCAAACACAAAAATCACAGATATAACAAAAACACTAGGCTATCAGTATAACTTGCTGTCCAAAATTCAATCTGAATTAAAAAATAAAAATGCAACAAATGCGGTTGCAGAAAACGCAGAAATTATTTATCAAGATTTATTACAAAATTTAATTCCGATTATGGCCGCAATTGACGTAATGCCACGCAACACAAACGAACATCCATTATGGCGCGCACTGGGTGGAATTATGGACGAATATTCTAAAAATCCATTTGCCCTAGAAAAATTACGTCGATGCATAAAACTGGACTCTAATATCTCGCACAATGTGACAAATTACATAGCTCGTGCCAACAGATTATTGCAACATTTAACCTCTACTGAACCAGACGGAATTCTGGCATCAACTTTTACAGACGGCCTATTGGGTCAATCACTAACATTTTTTAACCAAGCACAACAACTCGCAACCCCAGGTGAACAAATTTGAAATTAACAACTGAACTCGTTCGCCAAATATCTAAAATACGCCAAGAACCAGATTGGTTAACAGATTGGCGCCTGAACGCGTTTGCAACATGGCAAAAAATACCGGAACCCCATTGGGCAGAAATAGACTATACCCCAATCGATTATGACTCATTTGATTATTATGCAAATCAAAAAGAAATCGACAACTCTGAATTGGCTGACACATATAAAAAAATGGGTTTACCAGAATCAGAACAACGCGCATTACTGGGGATGGCAACAGATACAATTATCGACAGTAAATCTGTTCACACATCATACCACAACGAATTAAAAAAACTGGGGATTATATTTTTACCATTTTCCCAGGCCGTGCAACAATATCCAGACTTGGTAAAAAAATATCTGGGTTCGGTTGTTCCTGCATCTGATAATTTTTTTGCAGCATTAAATGCGGCTGTATTTTCAGACGGAACATTTGTCTATGTTCCTCCACACACAAAATGCCCAATCGATTTGGCCAGTTATTTCAGAATCGAAACCGCAAAAATCGGACAATTTGAGCGCACACTTATTATCGCAGATACAGGTTCCAGCCTCAGTTATATGGAAGGTTGCAGTGCCCCCCGTCGTCCAAACCACCAACTGCACAGCGGTGTTGTTGAAATTATCGTTCTGGACGACGCATATGTTAAATATTCAACTGTGCAAAATTGGTACGCAGGAAAACAAAATGGCAAAAAATCTGTCGGTGGCATTTTAAACTTTGTCACAAAACGCGGAAAATGCGAAAACAATGCGACCCTAGATTGGACACAAATCGAAATTGGTTCTGCTATGACTTGGAAATACCCATCTACAATTTTGTCCGGAAACAATGCACATAGCGACTTTTACTCTTTAACAATAACACGTGGCGCACAACAATCAGACACCGGCACAAAAATGATACACATTGGGAATAATTCTGTATCAAACATTTTATCATATGGCATAGCATTAGATAATTCAAAACAAACATTCCGCAGTCTGGTGAATTTCACCGGTCAAAATTGCACGAACGCATCAAAATGCGACACAACAATTGTAGGCAATGACGCAACAGCAAACACAATTCCGACAATAATCCACACAAACAACACAAACACCCAATCACACGAGGCTACAACCGGTGCAATTGATAAAGACGCCCTATTCTACCTAGAACAATGCGGAATAAAAACCGATATTGCAATCGCATTAATCATTGGCGCAAATGCGAATCCAATTATATCTAGATTACCGATGGAATTCTTGGTAGAATCAAAACAACTGATACAAATGGCAATCGAACAGGACAAATAAAATGTTAGAAATAAAAAATTTATCTGTATCATTTGATGACAAAATATTACTGGACGACATCAACTTGCATGTCACCCGTGGTGCACGACATTTATTAATGGGACATAACGGTTCTGGAAAAACAACATTGGCGCAAACAATTGCTGGTAATCCAGAATACAAAATTACAAACGGACAAATATTTTTTAACAACATTGATATAACACAAGAATCCGCGACAAAACGTGCATTACTTGGGATATTTTTGGGTGCACAAAACGTTCCAGAAATTCCAGGATTGTCTGTAATATCTTTCTTGAAACACACAATGACAGCACACACACAATTTCACACAGGTCACGATTTACCAATGGACGAATTTTTATTCAACCTGGAAAACGCACGTGCCAGTTTAAATATTCCAAAAGATTGGCTAAATCGCAGCATAAATGTTGGTTTTTCTGGTGGCGAACGAAAAAGATTGATGTTATTACGACTAATTATGATAAAACCCAAACTCGCCATCTTGGATGAACCAGATTCCGGTGCCGACACAGACACACAACAACAAATTGCGAATACAATTCATAACATGCACGACACAACATTTATATTCATCAGCCATCAACCACAATTCACAAACATGGTAAAACCAACCAACACAACAACACTGGAAAACGGGAAAATAAAATAATCGCTATATGCACGAAAACTAATAAAAAAAAGGAGAAACACAACATGAACGGAATAATAGTTTTTTTAGGATTCGTTGTATTATTATGGTTCGGACGTTCGATATTAATACCATTACTGGTCGCCGTATTTTTATGGTATCTAATAAACGCAATCGCGGCATATTTTCGTAAAGTGATGCCATTTAATTATTGCAAAAAAATGTGTCCCAGATTTTGGCCTGGATTTTTCAATATACTTTCAATACTGCTATCCACATCCAGTTTAATATTTTTGTTTTACACATTTGCGACACAAATAAACCCAATGTTTTCAGAATTTGTCGACAGACTTCCAGAAATTCAAAACAAACTAATAACACTCAGCACATACATATTTAATTCACTGGGGTTGAAATTTGACATCAATATGTTCCCGAATTTATCAGACATCATAAAAACAATTGGGACATCTGCTGCAAATATCGCGACATCTGTTGGTATGATTTTGATTTACATTTTGTTCTTGTTCGTTGAACAAAGTACATTTCATGCCAAGATGAACAATTTGTTTGAATCTAAATCAAAAACAAAAAAGTTTGGTTATATCGTTGAAAGTTTCAATAAAAATATGAAAAAATATTTATTTGTTAAAACATTTATCGCCGCCGCAACCGGAATCTGCGCATACATATGGCTGTACGCAATCGGATTAGAATTTGCTGGGGTTTGGGCATTCTTGGTATTTATAATGAACTATATTCCAACAATCGGTTCTTTTGTAGCATGTTCATTACCGATTCTATATGCATTGATTTCGGGGGATTCATTACATTTACCAATATTAACAGCATCTGGTTTAATTGTTTTAGAAATATTGTTTGGCAATATTTTAGACCCAAAAATGATGGGAAAAACATTAAACTTATCGACACTGGCAATTCTGATAAACCTTGTATTCTGGGGGGGCTTATGGGGAATCGCCGGTATGTTTTTCAGCGTTCCAATTCTGGCAGCAATATTTATCATCACCGCACAATTTGATTCCACACGCTGGATTGCAGTATTACTATCTGCGGACGGTCAAATTCCAGACAAAACCGAAGATTAAAATCACGCTATATGCATTAAATCCGCCATATGGCGGATTTTTTATATTCTCGAAATTATTGATAAAGCATTTTCTAAAATCACCCGCGCAGATTCAGAATCCAATTTTTCTTTTATATCAACACGCCGCACACGCCCCATACCATCTTGGGCCGATGCAGAAGACAAAGTTTCATCCAGCATAACAACAGGCTCATCTATTTTTTTCGCCAACACATCTGCAAATTCACGAACTTTTTTTGTAGTATCCGATTCCGAGCCATCCATACGCAACGGCAAACCAACAACCACACCAACAATTTTTTCAGAACTAATAATTTTCACCAATTTATCAATCAAATCATCCACACCATTTGAAACAATAACCGGTCGTACAAATACAAAAGTACGACTTTCATCAGTAATTGCGACACCTGTGCGCCGTGCGCCCCAATCAATTCCAATCACACGCCCAGAACGCGGAAAATCCTTGAAATCTGGCAAAATCATAGTATAATTCCTTTACTTTATAAATATAGGATTGAAAATGGCATTTAGCAAGCAACAATTACAAAAATTTGCAGACTTAATTAGAATTGAACTTTCTGATGAACAACTACAAAAAATGAACATCGACAGTGTTATCGAATGGTTGGACAAACTGCAAAAAATTGACACCACTGGGGTCAAACCATTATTAAACCCGTCTGAACACGAATTACCAATGCGGACTGACACAGTTACCGAACCAAATATGCGCGATAAAATTTTGGCAAATACCCCAGATCCGGCTGGTGTATCCCGTGGATATTTTGCCGTGCCCAAGGTTATGGATGCAGATTAAAAGGTATGTTATGGTAAAACAAAAATACGATTTACAATTATCAAATCCAACCTTTGACATAACTCAGGATTGCGGAGTTATAACTGCCAAACAGGCCAAGGCATACATCCGCGAAATTGCCAATTTGCGCACGATTCCGCAAGATTCTTGTTTATACGATCTGTCCGTACAATTTTTCTCGCACAATGGTCAAAAATATTATTTATGTGGGGATCCGAATTATAAACCAAAACTGCACAAAACTTGCAATGGATGGATGAGTTTGAAAATAAATAACAAAAATTGTCGCAAATGTGCAACCGAAGATTGCTTGAAAAATATATGTTCAGGCAAATGCACCGATGAATTTGCACGTGAAATTATCGGTAAAAAATTATTCGCTGATAAATACGAAAAACAAAAATAGGAACCAAGCATGATTGATTTAACGATTGTTGAAGCATTAAAAAAATTAAAATCGCGGGAAATATCTGCGACGGAATTGACGCGCGCGCACCTGGCCCGCATTGAAAAATTCGGGGCCAAATTAAATTCATATATTACCATCACACCCGAACGCGCATTGTCTGATGCTGCGGCGGCTGATGAACGATATGCAAACGGGACTGCACGTGTTCTGGACGGTATTCCTATCGCAATGAAAGATTTATTTGCAACACGCGGCATCCGAACAACGGCGGCATCGCGCATGTTGGAAAATTTTGTTCCAGAATACGAATCGACAATTTCACAAAAATATATTGATGCTGGAACTGTTTTACTGGGCAAAGCAAACTTGGACGAATTTGCGATGGGAACATTTTCAAAAACATCATATTTTGGTGCACCGGTAAATCCATGGCAACTTGACCGTCGTCTGACCGCTGGTGGTTCATCCGGGGGCACAACATCGGCTGTGGCGGCAGGTCTTGCCATGGGCGGCACAGGAACCGATACCGGTGGTTCAATTCGTTTTCCTGCATCTATCACAGGTTTGGTTGGTGTAAAACCAACATACGGATTATGCTCTCGTTGGGGTTGTATTGCATTTGCTTCCAGTTTGGACACACCTGGGCCTATCGCACGTACTGTTGACGATGCGGCACTTTTATTATCTATTATGGCTGGACACGATGACAAAGATTCAACCAGCAGTCCAAATCAAAATTTCCATATTGACGGTGAACTAGAACCAATATTAGGAACAGGTAAAAAATTAAAAATTGGAATTATCAAAGAATTTGCCAATGTAGAAATATCCGCCGATATGAAACGCATATTTGATGCGCGTATCGCTGACTTAAAATCTGCCGGTGCTGAAATAGTAGAGGTTTCAATTCCAAACATTCTAGACGCATTGGCGGCATATTACATTATCGCCCCAGCCGAGGCTTCATCAAACTTGGCACGTTTTGACGGTATGCGTTATGGATTGCGCGTCGAAGGCAAAGATTTAATCGACACATATAAAAAGACCCGTGCTACCGGCTTTGGTGACGAGGTTAAACGCCGTATGATTATCGGCACAGCCGTTTTATCATCCGAATCATACGATGTGTATTTTATGCAGGCCGCACGCGTTCGCCGTTTAATTTCAGACGCATTTAGCCACGCATTTGAACAATGCGATTTGATAATATGCCCTGCGGGCGCAGGAACTGCATTACCATTGGATTCTGATTTAACACCATTGGAATATTACGCATTGGATTTATTCACTGTTGCAATGAACTTGGCAGGTGTCCCGGCGACATCAACACCGGCAGGGATGGCTGAAAACAAACTGCCATTAGGAATCCAGGTTGTCGGTCGTCGTTTTGACGATATTCGTGTATTGCAATTGGCAAAACATATTCAACAGTTCAGTGGAATTGACAATCGTCCAACAGTCATTATGGGTGAATAAAAACATGAAAAAATTGTTGAATTATAACAGCAATAAAAAAATGGTGGCCAGAAGTGGAATCGAACCACTGACACAGGGATTTTCAGTCCCTTGCTCTACCAACTGAGCTATCTGGCCATCCGTGATGGAAATATTAAAGTATAAAAAACAAAAAAGCAAGGAAAAATAAAAATGTTTACAATAAAAGGCAAAACAGGTGATTGGGAAGTCGTTATAGGACTGGAAACACATATCGAAGTTTTATCCAACAGTAAAATTTTCAGTGGCGCATCTGCAAATTATAATCCAACCATCGCCCCCAATACCCAGGCATGCATGGTTGACGTTGCGATGCCTGGCATGTTGCCGGTATTAAATGAATATTGTGTTGACCAAGCAATAAAATTCGGACTTGGGATAAACGCCGAAATCTCACACCTCAGTCGCTTTGCCCGTAAACAATATTTTTACCCTGACCTGCCCCAAGGCTACCAAATCTCGCAACCCGCAGACGAAGCACCGGTCGTTGGTCGTGGTTGGATTGAAATTATTGGCGACGACGGTAATCCTAAAAAGATTTTAATTGAACGCGCGCACTTGGAACAAGACGCCGGAAAATTAAAACATGATGCACATCCAGCAAAATCATTTGCAGACTATAATCGCACAGGGGTCACTTTATTAGAAATCGTTACATTTTTGGATGTTAAAAACCCAAGTGCAAATTCTTTCATAACCTCACCTGACGAGGCTGAAAAATACCTACGCAAAATCCGCGAAATTGCACGTGCATTGGGCGTATCACGCGCCAATATGGAAGAAGGCTCCATGCGCGCAGACGTCAATGTTTCTGTGCGTCGCGCCGGCTCAAATACATTTAACGAACGTTGCGAAATTAAAAATATGGTATCGTTCAAATTTATCAAAAACGCCATTGAATACGAGGCAAATCGTCAAATAGAAATACTAGAATCTGGTGGCACAATCGAACGCAACACTATGCGTTATAACCAAGGCGACGGCACAACATCTGTGCTACGCAGTAAAGAGGACGCATTGGATTATCGTTATTTCCCAGACCCAGACTTATTGCCATTGGTAATATCTGACGAACGCATAGAACGCATTCGTCGCACAATGCCAGAATTACCAGAGGCCACCCGCACTCGTTACATTGAAAAATTCGGCTTGGCTGAATACGATGCGGCTCGCCTAACTGAAACAACCGATATTTCAAAATGGTTTGATACGGCGGTCGGCGACAAACCAGAACGCGCAAAAGCAATTGCAAACTGGATGATTTCTGAATTATTTGCGCATCCTGAAAATTACGATATTACAAACGAAATTCAAACACGCGAACCAGACGAACCGCGAATCATTACACCTGCAACACTAACAGAACTGGTTGACATGATATCTGCGAACGAAATCAATGGGAAACAAGCCAAAGAAATATTTGTAAAAATGTTAGATGGCGAATCTGGGACACCACGCGAAATTGCTGATAAATTCGGCATGAAACAAATCACCGACACAGGCGCAATTGAAAAGGCAATCGACGATGTTATCGCCGCAAATCCGTCCCAGGTTGAACAATACAAATCTGGCAAGGTCGGATTATTCGGATTCTTTGTCGGTTCTGTCATGCGCGCAACATCTGGCAAAGCGAATCCAGGTGTCGTGAACGAAATTCTGAAAAAGAAATTGGGGTAAAAAATTATGGCAGATATAATTATTTTTATGCCGGCAAAAACACCAGAAACATTGATTTCTGCATTGCGTGAAATTGCGAATACCAACGACATAAAATTGGTCGTTATCGCGGATACACCCGAACAACACGACCCATATCAACCAACAACGATGGATTTCGTAATTCCGGAACCACATTTTGAACAATTTGAACCTTTGCCGAAACAGATACAAAAACAAAAAGCATTTCCGCACATTACTAAATCACTAGAAACATTTAAGACAACGCACACCGCACGACAAAAAATATTTCACAGAACAAAACACAAATAAACAAAAAAAAGGAAAACAAACATGAAAATTGTGACTATTATCGAAGACAATCCAATCACCGGCGTTCGTTACGGCACTGTTGAAATTTCACAATATAACAACAACACAAAACGTCGCATTGACCGTTATACCAGATTGCGCAACAACACATTGCGTATTGTTCATGCAAACCGGACGCGGCATAAATAAAAATGTCATCGAATAAAAAATTTTATATCAAAACATTTGGTTGTCAAATGAACGTCTATGATGGGCTGCGCATTGCTGCAATGCTGGAACATCACGGATTTGAACGCACAGAAAGCATTAGTGATGCAGATATCATTTTATTAAACACCTGCGCGGTTCGTGCCAAGGCAACCGATAAAGTTTATTCTGCACTTGGGCGAATTCGTCGTGCAAAAAAGCCAAACGCCATTTACGGTATCGTTGGTTGTGTTGCACGAGAATCGGGTGCTGGTGCATTTCGAAAAATCAAAGACTTAAATTTTGTTTTAGGGCCGCAAAGTTATCACAAATTACCCGAAATTTTGAATGACCCAAACACAAAATTATTAGATATAAATTTAAGTGGTCTGGAAAAATTCGACGAATTACCACCAATCACAAAATCACCATTGGTTGCATATATTCCAATCCAAGAAGGTTGTAATCATTGTTGCACATATTGTATTGTTCCATACACACGGGGCCCAGAAATATCACGCCCATATTCTGAAATTATTGCAGAAACTATGCACTCAGCAAATGTTGGCGCAATTGAAATTTGTTTCTTGGGACAAAATGTTAACGGATATAAATATACCGATAAAAACGGAAACACATATCGTCTATCTGATATAATTCGCGAAACGGCAAAAATAAATTCTGTTCAAAGAATTCGTTTTACTTCCAGTTATCCAACAGAAATGACTGACGATTTAATCGATATGTTTCGCACAGAACCAAAATTATTACCATTTTTGAATATGCCGATTCAAAGTGGTTCTGAAAAAATTTTACAAAAAATGAATCGTCCATACGATTTATCAGGATACTTGGAAATAATAAACAAATTCAAATCTGCACGTCCAGACATTCAAATATCATCTGATTTTATTGTTGGTTTTCCTGGCGAAACCGAATCAGATTTTGAACAAACGATGGACATTGCAAAAAATGTTAAATTTATAAATTCTTATTCATTTAAATATTCTCCGCGCCCACACACCGCCGCGGCATTAATGCAAAATCAAATACCAGAAAACATTAAAAGTGAACGTTTAATAAAACTGGATTCTATATTAAATGAAAACCAACGCGAATTTAATTTGTCTTGCATCGATAAAACATTTAACTGTTTATACGAAGGTCCAGATAAAACAGGCACAAATCACATTTATCGCACTCCATACATGCAACCATGTATCGTAACGACAGACAATCCAACAAATTTAGCAAATATAAAAATCACATCTGCGAACAAATCATGTCTGCATGGCGAAATTGTTGATTAAAATGCGAATCTGATATTTCCAGAAATTTTACCAGACCAACCAAAATCAGTATCCATGACACCAACAGATACCGAACCACCAATTTTATCACTCACCGTCCATACACCAATCCCTAGATCTGCATCTAAATAACCATCAGAATTTACGCCAGTGCGCAAAAAGTAATTATAAGACACACCATCCATAAAATATTTAAAACCAATATCATTTCCAACACGTAAAAATAAATCACTTTGATTGACATCAACGACGCTTTCACGAACAAAATTCACACCAACGAACGGTGATAAAAACATTCCAGATTCAAAATTAAACTTTGCGCCAAAATCCATACCACCATAAACACCAAAAGCATTTGGATTATTTGTAAATTCATCACCATCAACAACCGAATCGCAATCTATACTTGCGAAACTGACACCACCAACACCACGCAAAAATAATTGTTCATACATGTTATAATTCAAACGAACATTTCCACCATAAATATTAGATTTAAAACCACTAACTGAATTTTCAAAATCACTGCGATACGCATATGCAGAAAAACCCACTGATAATTTTCCTAATACACCAACCCCAGAATTTAATTTCAATCCCAACCCATTAAAATTTTTAGAAAAATAATATTCAGGTGCAACAGACATAAAAAATTCATCAGAAAAATCATACATCATTGTCAATTCTTTCTGATTTATCACCGACATCGGTTGCAACAACATTTGTGGATTATTTTGTACACCTTGGGTTGCCACCATAATTCTATGCTGTTCCTCTTGGCGTGATTGATTATACGCATTTGAATTAACCCGTTTCAAACATTTACCCGTACCATCCGCACAAGAAACCCATTCATAATTATATATACCTGATGGCGAATCGCCTTCTATGATTATCAATCTATTCTGAGGAGATAAACTTCTCAACCGCATAATTTCATCTGGATTAGTCTGTATTGCCAAATATTCATCCATCAATTTTAATTTTACATTACTATCCAAATTCAACGACACATCCATATTGCCATCAAAAGCCAAATCTGCAATAAAACATGTATTCTCTGAAAGCGGAGCATTAACATACAAAAGCGCACCACTATCCAACACATTATCCAACGCAGATAAATTATAATTTCCACCAGTCAATATTCCTACATTTGAAAACGGACCATTTCCTGTAATATCAGACGTCGAAGTAATTTCTAAATCATACGCCAACGCACCATACGAACAAATTGAGGCACAACACGACAACAGACAAGATGTCAAAAATTTATATTTCATAACAATAATTCTAATGTGCAAGCAATAAAAATAAAAGGAAAAAATTCCCCATATTTCCGCTGGGTATCCATACCTATATAAAACCAAAGAATTATTTGATACCATCCAAGTATCGACACAAAATAACACAAAACTCAAAAAGGAGAAAAAAATGAAAAAACTTGCTGTTTCTACCCTAGCAGTATTACTCGCCTGCCCTGCATTTGCTGGACATCCACATGATGGCAGTTCTTGGCAAATTGGTGGTATGGATCCATACGTCGGCTTGCGTGGCGGTATGGGATATAATAACACCAACTATAATTTCTTGGGTTCCAAAGAATCCATGACCGATTTCACATTCCAAGGCCGTGCAGCAATGGGTTTGGAAATCGACAAAACATTCCGTTCTGAAATTGAATGGTCAATGTACAGCAAAGCCAAAGATTCCGCAGAATTCGATGGTACAAATGTTGACGTAAACACAAAATTACAAACATTGTTGATGAATTCATATATGGAATTTGGCGGATACAGAATGATTCGTCCATTCGTAGGTATTGGTTTGGGTGTTGGATTTGCAGATGTTGAACGTTCTGGTGCCGACATTGTCACAAAATCCCATGACAAGACAGGTTTTTCTGCCAGTGGCATGATGGGTATGACATTTGACATGGAATATTTCGCAGTCGATGTTGCCGCACGTTATAACTATGTTGACGTTGCTTCTGGCTTGCATAACTTTGGTGGCGATTTGGGCATCAGATTTATGTTCTAAAAGAAAAAGAAAACGAAACAAAAATCATCATATGCTTTCCCATACATTGCAAAATGTATGGGTTTTTAACACACCAAAAAAACAAGACTAAATTCCGCCTATACGCATAGAATCCAACAAAAAATGGGTAATCATACCCATCGCAAAATAAAAAAAACAATATAAAATAAAAACGTATTTCATATAACAACCAAAGGAGAAAAAATATGAAAAAATTCATCAAAATAATATCTGCACTGGCATTAGTTATTGGCGTCACAGGATGCACAACAACAAATGACTATGGTCATAAAAGACACAACGAAAACGAATTCCAAGAATACACAGAAAGACACGGGGACAAAACTTGCGCACACAAACAATATCAAAACAACCGTTCTGACAAAATGTATGTAAAAATGTACACCCGTAACAATCACAACGAAGCATCTGAAATTGGTTATGTAAAATTTTATGACATTGACCAAGGCGTAAAAATGGTTGTAAACGTTGACCACTTGCGTGATGGTGTAGATTACACAACAAAAATATATCAATGCAAAGACAGACGTTGCACAAACCCAGACACATGTTGTCGTGAAACAACAATGGCTTTGGAAATGCCATTGACTCGTAAAGATAAAAACAATCCAAAATTGCAAGAAACATTTATCATCAAAAACATAAATGCGAAACAATTGCAAAGCGGAACAATATTCTTTGAACGAGACAATGGACATCGTGGTGCATGGGGATTCATTGATTAACAAACAACAGCCATAAAAGAAAAAAACGCCGGATAACAACCGGCGTTTTTAGACTAACAAAACAAAGAATCAAATTATTAGAACAATTTGAACTTATAATTTGTGCCTGCACGGAAAGAC
>JAGHVJ010000032.1 GCA_018064365.1 Candidatus Enterousia onthequi
AAAAGTGTCGCAAAAAACCTAGGTTTTTTGACAAGTGTTTTTTTTAGTTTTTTTCAATTTTTTTAATTTTCGTTTTTTCTGTAAAAACAAAGGGTTATAAAATCCGGTCTTCGCGCGGTGTGGTGTCGCAAAAAAACCTAGGTTTTTGGTATACTGTTTACAAAGGGAAAAAACTAAGGAATTCTAAGGAAAAATTACGCGTACGAGAGAGTAAAAAAATGCCTAAAAAAATGTCTTTTTTAAGAGTTTTTCAGAAAATCGCACTTTTTGCATGTGTTTTTTGTGTGTTTTCGGCATGGGCAGAAACAACGACATGCGACATAAATTTTACACCGGTTACCGGAAATAGTATTCAAAACGGCACGCCAACCCCAGAGAATCCTGTTGAAGTTGTTAGTGTTGGAAATAAAACAGATTTTGGTATTGTTGATGGCAGTTATTATGACCAAGATGGAAACGTTATTATAAACTCTGGCTTCTGGCGCAATACAGAGTATATACCAGTTAAGCCAAATACGACAATTATCATTAGTGGTTGCGGAGCATCAGGGGAATCAGCGACAGCGAAATTGGTAGTGTATAATTCAAAAAAAACAAGGATAGATTATTGGTCTGTTACTAATAGGAGTATCACACTTCAAGTAAGCAACACAGCATATATAAGATTATCTGCCGCAAATATTTATAAAAATACTATACAAATAACAGATTCTAAAGGGAATATTATATTTACAAACAAATATCAAATGCCAATAGTAGGAACAAGGGCAAATGGTTCGCAAACCACCGCATCTATTTATATAAATGAACCTTTACGCAAAGTCGGTGATTACGCAGATGAATTGCGACCAGATGGCACTGTTATCCGCCGCGTCGGTGTGAAAGTGTTGGATGGAACAGAAGATTGGGAAAAGAGAGCTACTGTTTATCCGTATGTTCTTGATTTGTTGCCTACAAACTATGCTACTGGCACTTTACTTGTCAGCAATTATTATAGTGGTAACACGGCTAATAGTGGTTCTGCAGATTATGGCAATTACTCCTGTTGGGTGCAATCTACTTCTCAATATCCAAGACTTTATATCAGAGATGATAGATTTACAACTTTAAGTGGCACTACTGGTATTAATGATTTCAAGGCGTATCTTGCACAGCAATATGCAAATGGCACACCGGTGACGATTTATTATCCTTTGGCGACGGAGGTGGTGGAAAGTTGGTCTTGTGGACCAATTGCGGAAATCAAAATCGCAACGACGAAGATGGTGGATGAAGAATTTGCGGCGGCGGAGGCAAAGTTGGCAACCACAGTTCAAACAATTGAAAGTGTTGTATCACGCACAATAACCCAAACCGGACAAATTCAGGTATTACAAGACACAAAACAAACCCGCCCTGATGAAAATTGTCCTGCAAATATGAAATGCCTGCTGGTTCAAGATGAAGACGGCACCCCACATTGGTACCCCATCATCGAACCATAACCCCCGGCGCATCTGCGCCAGTTTTCTTTTAATCTGTATAATAATGCCAAATAACAAAAAAAACCGCCAATCGGCGGTTTTTTATTATTTTACTTCGGCCTGGGTAAATAATTCCGTTGCCGGAACTTTTTTATCACGGGTCTTGACATGTTTCAACATTTCATCCAATGCACGACGTTCAAACAACATCCCACGCAACATCGCCAAAGCATTTTGATTTTTGTTATAAAATTCAAAAATCTGCTTTGGATCTGGATAACGTGATGCCTCGGCCCAAATAGCCTGTTGCATATCGTCACGAGAAACCTGAACATTGTTTTTATTGCCCCACTCTGCCAAAATCAATCCCAATTTAACACGACGCGCCGCCTCTTTGCGTTCAGCCTTGTCGTCCCATTTATGGTCATGACCATGTTCTGCATTATGGTGTTCGTGTTCATTTTTAGCCATCGCCAATTCTTGCTCAACCAATGTATCTGGCAAATCCATTTTTACTTTGTCAGCCAAAACATCTAACAATTCATTACGCATAGCACGTTGTGATGCGTCTGTATATTGACCGTTCAATATTTCACGAATATGCTCTGTCAACTTTTCAACAGTATCAAAACCAACTGTTTTCGCCAATTCGTCATTTAATTCTGGCAAAATATGTTTGCGAACCTCGTGCAAGACGATTGCAAAACGCGCATCTTTGCCAGCCAAATTATCTGCATGATAATCAGATGGGAATTTAACATTGACATCAAATTTTTCACCAGCATGGTGTCCGATAACCTGGTCTTCAAAACCTGGGATAAACGAACCAGACCCCAAAACTAAATGATGTTTTGTCGCCGCCCCACCTGGGAAAGCCTCGTCACCGATAAAGCCAGTAAAATCAATCACGACCGTATCGCCATCTTGGGCCACATATTTTTCATCTTGTTTTTCAGCAGTACTGCGTGAACGACGAATATTTTCCAAAGCCTTGGTCACTTCGGATTCATCCAAATCTGCAACCAACTTTGTAACAGTGATTTTTTCTAAATCAACTTCTGGCAATTCTGGTAAAACATCAAATTCTAATGTATATTCCGCATCATGCCCCATTTCCCATTTCGGCAAATCCGCACGTGGCGCCGCCGCCAAACGAATTTTCTTTTCTTGGGTATATGTATTCAAATCACGATTCATCAATTTATCAATCGCATCCGCCACAGCATTAGCATTGAATTTCTGACGCAATACAGACAATGGAACATGCCCTGCACGAAATCCAGGCATTTTCGCAGTTTTGCCATATTCTGCCAAAATTTCGTCCGCTGCACTTTGAATTTCATCGGCTGTAATAATACCATTGACAGAATAATGTAAATCTTTGATTTTTTCTTTTTTTATCATATGCGATTCCTTTCAAATCAGAAAATTTCCCCGCCATGCCCAGCGGGGAAATAAATATAAATTTAGATTAACGTTTACTAAACTGTGTCGAACGACGCGCCTTGCGCACACCATAGTGTTTACGTTCAACGACACGGCTATCGCGGGTCAAGAACCCAGCAGACTTTAATGCCGCACGCAATTCAGGTTCGCGTTTTTCCAATGCTTTGGAAATACCGTGTTTAACCGCACCTGCCTGGCCAGATAAACCACCACCCATAACGTATGCAACAACGTCATATTCACCATCACGTTTTGCAACTTCGAATGGTTGTGCGATAATCATTTGCAACACAGAACGACGGAAATATTCAGTCATCGCAATACCATTGACAGAAATATTACCATGTCCCGGAATCAAATATACACGCGCCACAGAATCTTTACGTTTGCCAGTTGCATATGTTGCACCAGTCAATTTTACATCTTTGGAAACCGCCGCAGTTTTCACCGCCGCCGCACGTGCAGTAGTTTTTGTTGCAGCCTTAGCAGCCGTTGCCTTTTTGGCCACAGTTTTAGTTGCTGCTGTCTTTGCAGTTGTCTTTTTTGCTTCTGTCATAACTTAGCCTCTTTTGTTCTTGGGATTCAGGCTGGCAAAATCAATTACAACTGGATTTTGCGCACTGTGTTTATGTTCTGAACCAGCATATACATGCAATTTTGTCAAACGTTTGTCAGCCAAAGCAACCGCCGTCCGACGCCCCATCATGCGTTTCACAGCATTTTTAACCAACAGAGTTGGTTTTTCTGCACGCATTTGTCCCAATGTGCGTTCTTTCAAACTGCCAGTCCAATCAGAATGCCAATAAAATTTATCTTTATCAGCCTTGTGCCCAGATAAAGCAACCCGGTCAGCATTAATAATAATAACATGATCACCACAATCCAAATTTGGTGTCCATGTTGGTTTGTTTTTACCGCGCAGGATGTTTGCCGTAAACGCCGCCAAACGACCCAATGTGCAGTCAGTCGCGTCAATCAGATACCATTTAGCCTCTAATTCGCAACCTTTTAAAGATTTTGTTGCTACCATATTTTAACCCTTTGTTTAATATGAACGCGGACATTATGTCTCAAACCCGCACAAAAGTCAAGAAAAATCAACACGGTATTATTATACCACATACAAAAAAAACACACCAACAACCAATAATTTTATTCCAAACAAAATACCCCACCTATGATGGGGTTAAAATCTGGCGGAGATGGAGGGGTTCGAACCCCCGATACGGTTTCCCGTATACACGATTTCGAGTCGCGCGCATTCAACCAGCTCTGCCACATCTCCAAAACCGACGGCTTGAATTATATTCATTTATTTTTTGTTTTCAACAACTAAACATCAAAATCATAATTTTTTACAGACTTTACAATTGCCCGAACCAATTTATTTTGATGAGATTCTGATTTTAACAATTTTTCTTCTGACGCATTAGACAAATGTCCCAATTCTATCAAAGCCCCCGGCACAGTCGAACGCAAAACCGCAAATGGCGCATGGCGAATACTGGGACCTGGCAACTTGTCAACCGACGCACTATCCATGGCCTTGGTACATTTTGATGCATATTCTTGGGACAATTCAGCCACCGCACGCTGTTGTAACGCCGACAAAGCCACACGAATTTCTTTGGAAAAATTTTCAAATCCCGAAACACCAATTTTATCCACAGCATTTTCTGTATCAGCCAATTTTTGCGCTTCTTCGTCAGATGCCTTTTCAGACAATGTATAAACCGAATACCCACGCGTTGCACGACTGGGGTTTGCATTTGCATGCAAAGACAAGAATAAATCAGCATGTCTTTTTTCCGCAATTTCTGCACGATCCGCCAATTTCAAAAATGTATCATCACTGCGTGTCAAATATGTTTTAAACCCAGCAGCATCCAATTCTTTTTTTAATTTTTTTGCAACAGACAAAACGACCACTTTTTCCTTGGTTCCGCCCCGCCCTATACACCCAGGGTCTTTGCCACCATGGCCGGCATCAATCACAATCACATACTTTTCACTTTGCGGTTTAACTGTATCTGACGATGTTGTTCCACCCGCGACTGCTGCCCCCGCTGCAAAATCAAAAACCAAACGATATTCATTATCACCATTTGGTGACAACACCATAACACTTGATTTATCAATCGGTGCAATAGATTTCCGCAAATCTGCAACAACATTTAATCTATCACCATTTTGAACACCAGATATTTTTTTTACCAATGTCCCATCAGCCAATTTTGGATTAAAAGTCCCACCCGTATTTGTCAAAGATATTACCAACTGATTTTGTGGATACGAAATATCATATGATGGCCGTGTTGCAGTTTCAATAACCAAACGCGTCTTGCCATTTGGTTGAACCCCAGTACGCACAGATAATACAGAATTTTTTGCAGCAAACGCCACACGTGGCATCATCATAAATGTCGCAATTCCAACACCTGACATCTGTAAAAGAGTCCGTCTTGATACTTTCATTTCACGACTATTATACCAAAAAACACACCATAAAACAAGTTATCAAAACAAAAAAATACCGTGTGTAAAATCAACACACGGCAAGGCATAAAAAACACTAAATCTTTAATTCCGACAATTTGAAAACTGTGATGCAATCAACGTAGATTCCGCATCAGTCAAAGTCTGCACAGGAACAATATAACAACGTGTCGCATCACGAATTATAAATACCTTGGCACCATTTTTATACGCCTCTTGCATTTGCGACATCTGTGAACTGGTTAAAAACGAATTTGCCGTCAACACAGAATTTGTCAGTCCAGCATTCACAACCTGGGTTGCCGTCATTTGGTCCATCAAATTACCGTTAGACAAAACCTCTAACCAGAAATTTGAATATGCCCCAGGGGTAACAGCATTTTTCACAACCGTCGCCGCATCCGGCAAATTTTTATCACCTGTCAACAAAGACGCCGCAACCAACAATCCCGCAGTCCCCGTTGTTGACACCGTTGCCGCACTGGGATTCATTTGCAAATTATCGCCACATGCCAAATTCATACGATTCACATAGCCTGCCAAAATATTATCCACAGCAGATTGCCAGTCAGCACCCTTGGCATTTATATCCAAAGCAATAATTTTCTCGGCCCAGCCCCAAACATTTGCGCCAACATTCCCAGCGTTTACGAAACGAGCAACCATTTCCGCCGAACCACCCGGCACCCCAGAGCCACAAAAATCAGTCAATTGCGCAGTTAACTTGCTGGTTGTATCATTTCCATATGCCAACGCCACAGAATGACAAGACATAGCAGCTTCTAACTCTTGCCGTCTTTTGATACACAAATCAGAACTGGACTTGGACAATTTATCTGCCATATTCGCCATAGACAAATATGTCATCAAATTTTCCTGAACATATGCAGGACACAAACGCGCCGCAGTATTCATCGCCCCCGTACTGTATTTAGTATTCACATTATATTGTGGCAATAATTGAGAATTATCTTTTTGCAAACACAACAAAGCATAATTATACAAATCATTTTGCGACACATACTGACATTTATTTTGCACAATTCCGCCCGTCACAGTCGTCCCATCACAATATTCGTTCAAGCATTTCATTATGCGTTCACTACATGCAGTACCAACATCCAATTGATTTATCATATAATAATTTGCCAATTGGTTTTGTTTATACGCATTTGCAACACCCTGCATTCCACGCAAATTATTTCCAGATGTATTTGCATTACCAACCAAGGCACCACGACTGTTATTATTCACAGTTGTGACAGTCCCCGCAGACACAGCAAACGCGCCACTGGTTCCAACCAAAACAGACAATATTCCACATAATGCAACAATATTTTTCATATACCAAGCCTCTCTCACTTATGTAAATATATTATCATATTTATATGTCCAATGCAATTATTTATTGATTTAACAAACAAAATCATTACTATATAAAATATGATAACACAAAACGAAATCTTGTCTACAATCCAAAACGATATTATATCGTTGGGTGAATTTTTGAATCCTGCAAAAATAAATTCTGAATTGTCCAAATTAAACACAATGGTTGCTGACGAAAGTTTGTGGGCTAATCCAGATACAGCGCGCACATTACTGCAAAAAAAATCAAACTTAGAAAAAACATTATCTGACTTTTTAACACTGGAATCCGATTACAAAAATTTGGTTGATTTATATCAAATGGCCCCCGACGACCCAGATGTATTAAATGCCATAGATAATTTAAGCGAACGAACAAAACGCGCAAAATTTGTCACACTATTCAGTGGTCCCAACGACAACAACAACGCATTTATTTTTATCCAGGCTGGTGCCGGTGGGACCGAGGCTATGGATTGGGCGCAAATGCTGACCCGCATGTACACCCGTTGGGCAGAACGCCATAACTTTTCTTGCGAAGTTGTGGATGAACACCCAGGAGACGTTGCCGGAATAAAAAGTACAACATTAAAAATTGACGGCATACGCGCATACGGTTGGTTGCGGTCTGAAATTGGTGTTCACCGCTTGGTTCGCATATCACCATTTAACGCAAACGGAAAACGCCAAACCAGTTTTGCATCAGTTGATGTTTGGCCGGATGTTGACGACAGCATTGAAATAGAAATCAATGAAAAAGATTTACGCATCGACACATTTCGTTCTTCTGGTGCGGGCGGTCAACACGTCAACAAAACAGACAGTGCCGTTCGCATTACGCACATCCCAACAAATACGGTTGTCACATGCCAAAATGAACGCAGTCAATTTCAAAACAAAGATATGGCAATGAAAATTTTACGCAGCCGCCTATATGAACTGGAACTAAAAAAACGCGAAGAAGAAGATGCCGCTGCAAAATCTGCCCAGAAAAAAATCGAATGGGGCAGCCAGATTCGCAATTATGTTTTATACCCATATCAATTGGTCAAAGATATCCGAACAGATACGGAAAAAACTGATTCTGATGCAGTCTTGGACGGCGATTTAGACGATTTTATGTTGGCATATTTACAACAAAACAAATAATCATTCCATAAATTCTAGAACACGTTTGTCAAAAATCACATCTTTTGGTCTTAGTGCTGTGGCGACATGCATATCTGCGGCACTACGTGTTCGCGACAACGCAACATACGTCTGGCCATGCGCAAATGCCCCCCGAGAAATATCAACAACCACTGCATCCAGTGTTTTTCCCTGGGCCTTGTGAATTGTCATCGCATAACCCAAATTCAGCGGGAACTGTTTATAAGAGCCAATTTCGTGTTCTTGCAATCTGTCGTTTTCATCACGCACATATTCAATCTTTTCCCATTTCTCAGGTTTAACATTTACAATTGTCCGCGCCGCATTTAATAATTCAACCTTTAACCCATTCCCCCCCATATCAACAATCCGTCCCATTGAGCCATTGTGCCATTTATCACTATTTTTAACAAACACAACCAATGCACCAACCTTTAAATTTAACTTTATCGGTGCCGGTACATCTTTTTCAGAAAAATTTCCCTCTAACACACCAACAAAAGAAATTTCCGGCGCATTTATTGCCCGTAACCGCGCTGCATTTATATTTTCAGCCTGTTGCCGATAAGGCGTGATTAAAACCGCATTTGCCCGTCGCGCATCATCAACAATTTTACATTGGTTAAAAAATTCCAATGACGTCAAATCACCGTCACGCAACCGCACCAAATTATCCAATAAAGCACCATCATTTTGCCGATATACTTTATCAAAAGAAAAACGCACAAACCCCGACCGAGAATACACATGACTATCGAAAAAATAAGAATTTTCAAATCCGTATTCTTGTTTGAAATAATCAACCGCCCCCGAAGTAATCACCGGTGGCAACTGAAACAAATCGCCAATTGCAACAATTTGAATTCCACCAAAAGGCGCATTATCCCGACGCGCCTGACGTGCCAATAAATCCATTGCATCCAACAAATCCGGCGCAACCATAGACACTTCATCTATAATCAAAACATCTGTCGCCTGTAAAATATTACGCGTTTTGGCCTTTAACTTTAAAAATTCAGGCATAATAAAATCACGCGGTTGGATTTGAAACAAACTGTGAATTGTTTGTCCACCAATATTCAAAGCCGACACCGCCGTAGGACACGCACACACGATACGTTTTTTTGATGCGCTTTTTAAATAATTTATAAATGTAGATTTCCCTGTTCCGGCCTGACCCATAATTAAAACATTTTGATGCGTGCGTTCAATCGTATCGAAAGCCACCTTTTGCGCATCACTTAAAATCTGAACTAATTCCGTCATAGAACACACTGTACACAAATATACAGAAAATAGAAATAAAAAAACGCACAAAACGTGCGTAATTTTATATAAAACAGCAACTTATACTACGGCTCTATACTTGTAAAACTAAAAGTTCCCACATCAAACAGCCCTTTGTCTGTAATTTTCAATTGTGGGATTACCGGCAAAGCCAAAAATCCCATAACCATAAACACATCTTCCAAGCCCGAACCTAACTTTTTAACACCCGCAGCCAACCGTGAACACTCCTTTTTGACTTCATTTAAATTTTTATTAGAAATCAGTCCCGCCACAGGCAATTCCAATTTCGCCAACACTTTGCCATTTTTAACAACGACTTTTCCGCCTTGGGATTTAACCAGTTCTCGCACAGCAACCAACATATCTTTATCATTAGTTCCAATAACGATAATGTTATGAGAATCGTGCGCCACAGTTGACGCCACCGCCCCAGATTTCAACCCCAAACCTTTGATAAAACCTTTACCGATATTCCCAGTCGCATGATGTCTTTCGATAACACATATTTTTAATGTGTCATTATCGACATTACTTTCAGCCAAACCATTTTTAACCTTTACATTTGACACCACAGATTTTGTCACCAACTGGTGATTTATAATTTGAATCGTTTTCACACGTGATGATTGAACAGGAATTGCAAAATCACCCAACTTTAACGGAGCAATCTTGACCGATTTTGTGTTTATATTTTGTTTTTGGGACGACAGATTTATCAAACATTTTCCGTTCTTGGCGACAATTTCACCATTTTTGATAACACATTTTGGTTTAAAAGAAACCAAATCATCCAAAACCAACATATCCGCCCTGTATCCAACCGCCACAGCCCCCAAATCATGAAGGCCAAAATATTCTGCTGTATTCAAACTGGCACATTGAATTGCCTTGATTGGAGAAACACCGGCCCGAACCGCCCTTTGCACCATACCATTTATATGCCCAGACAAATCCATCGGATGTCTATCATCTGTAACAAACATACATTTTCTGGTATTGTGTTTTTTCAACACAGGCATCAAAGCATCCAAATCTTTGGCCGCCGAACCTTCTCTAATCATAATGTATTGTCCCAAACGCATTTTTTCTAACGCCTCGGCCACATTTGTACATTCATGGTCAGATTTAATACCACTCACCACATAAGCGCACAAATCTTTTCCAGTCAACATTGGGGCATGTCCGTCAATTTGCTTTTTATATTTTTGTGTCATCTCTAATTTTTCATGCACAGATTTGTCATTATTGACAACACCAACATAATTCATCATTTCTGCCAAGCCATAAACCCAATCTTGCCCCATCAATTTTTCTAAATCACGAGAACCTAATCCCGCCCCAGAATTTTCAAAAGGCGTTGCCGGCACACACGAAGGCAACATAAAATTCACATCCAAACCGATATTTCTGGAATGTTTATGCATAAACTCAATACCTTGGATTCCCATCACATTTGCAATTTCATGCGGGTCTGTAAAAACACTTGTTGTACCCGCAGGCAATACAGCCCTGGCAAATTCACGGGGCAACATCATTGAACTTTCTAAATGCACATGCCCATCAATAAACCCAGGGCAAACATACGCGCCCCGCACATTCAATTCTTGTTTTCCATGATAGCCATTTCCCAATCCGCAAATAATTTCCCCAGCAATCGCAATATCTGTTTCATATATTTCTTCGGACAAGACATTCACTAATTTTGCATTTTTAATAACCAAATCTGCATCTTGCAAACCTTTTGCGACATTGATATATCTAGATTTCATTTTATTTTTCCCCCCCCATAAAAAACAAATGTTATAAACACACAAATGATACATAAAAAACAACAAAAAAACAATGTAAAATTATTTCACTTTCAGAATAAAACACATATAAAAAAACAGAAATAAAAAAACGCACAAAACGTGCGCAATTTTAGTGTGGTGGGTTATGTAGGACTCGAACCCACGACCAAAGCGTTATGAGCGCTCCGCTCTAACCAACTGAGCTAATAACCCACGGCACAGATTATTACACCTTTTTTTGGGCTGTGCAAGTTAAAAAAATTAAAAGTCTTTATTTTCTTGATATTTTGTGGCACCATTAAAACAAAAGAATAAAACCATGCAAGAATTTGATATAATCATCATTGGCGCAGGCGCATCTGGATTATTTATGGCATCACGCGCAACCGCGGCACATAAACGCACATGTGTTCTGGATATGGGTGCAACCCCCGGGCGCAAAGTTAGTGTTTCTGGGGGGGGCAAATGCAATTTTACAAACACCCACGCAGATGCATCACATTATTTTGGTAAAAATCCCGATTTTGTGCGTTCTGCACTATCTCGCTTTACACCCACAGACGCGATTGATTGGGTAAAATCTCATGGAATCCCAGTTCACGAAAAAACACCCGGCCAATATTTTGCAGATTCTGCCCAAAACATAGTCAATGCATTACTATCAGACGCAAATGGCGCAACAATCATACAAAACACACGTGTTATATCGGTCGAAAAAAACACAGACACATTTATTGTATCGTGCGAAAATAATAAAAAATTTATCGCACAAAAACTGGTTATCGCAACCGGCGGTTTGTCTTATGAAAACCTGCAAACATCAGATATCGGTTATAAAATTTCGAAACAATTTGGACATAAAATCATACCGCCCCGCCCTGGACTGTGTGGCATAAAAACCCAGATTTTTGATCCATCACTGTCGGGAATTTCTATCCCTGTTGAAATCACAATCGGACGTGAAAAACTTACAGACGATATGCTGTTCACACATTGGGGATTGGGCGGTCCCGCAATTTACAGAACAACTGTGCGCGATTGCATGGACGGATTTACAATAAACTTATTGCCAAATTGCGATACATTTAATTGGTTGCGTTCCCAGAAAACAACAAACGGAAAAAAACAGTTAAAAACAATACTGGCAACAAAAATTCCGAACAAATTGGCTGAATTTTTATCCATAAACAACACAAAAAACATCGCCGACATCCGCGATTCTGATTTGCAAACTTTGGCGCAAAATATAAACAACATAAAATTAAACGCACAAAATTTTTCATTAAACGGATTCATTTCTGCCGAGGTCACCCGTGGTGGCATCGACACAGCACAAATATCATCAAAAACAATGGAATCAAAACTTTGTAAAAATTTATATTTTATTGGCGAGGTTCTAGATATCGCAGGCGACTTGGGCGGATATAATTTACAATGGGCATGGTCCACCGCCAACGCAGTAGAAATAGATTAGCAATCCGTATAATTGTGATAAAAAGAAATACACTAAATCGTCATCCAACAGAAGTGCGGAATCCAGTTTTGCATTTCGCAAAACTTGCGTCATTTTGCATTATTACACAAACAAAAACGCAAAGCGTTTTGTCATCCTAAGCGAAGTGAGATTACTTTGGGGCATAGCCCCATAAGTAAGCGAACGCAGTCGAAAGGATCCAGTTTTATTAAAATACCAGCAGTATGCTGGACTTTATTATTGACTAGATTGCCACGTTTCACTCGTTCGGCCTTGCGCCACCGCGCAAGTTGAACTCGTTCGCTCGCAATGACAAAAACGCAGAATCATAAACAAGGAGACGGGGGGCCTCATTCGTTGATGGAATCGAACAAGAGCCTGCGGAGATCTTCGTTAACCCTGACTTCGCCACCGCAGAGTTCCGCGCACTCCGAAGGACATTTCGAATCTTCCACGTTGTCGTAGCGGACCACCCAGCCTGACTCCGCTGGCAAGGAGCTAGTTCCCTCTGTTTTTTTCAATTGGGTCATTTGGCACCAACAATATAGACCTGTGTTGTCCTGGGGATTGCCGAGGTTAAACATTTCTCCACTGGTTTCGCTACATTTTGCAACACCTGTTATAACGCCATATTCAAATACCGCCGCCCAATTCCCCGCCTTTGTGACATATTGGGGGTTATCGCTTTTACCACCCTCAAAATTCCAATATTCATCATCTGTTCCATTTACAGGCACTTGTGATAACAAAAATTCTTTAACTGTTTGCGGCTGTGGACCTGCTTCTTCTTGGTTTTGCTCGGCGCCTGAACCGTCTCCAGGCCCTGTGGCTGCAACTTTCTCTCTCTGTCTTTGGATTTCCGCTTGTTTTTCTGTTATACTTGCATCCAATGCAGAACTTTGCTTTTCCAGTTTATTTAATTTTACCGCTTCACCTATATTTACACCAATCCCTACACCCGTCAGAGATAATGTCGTAATGCCAGAGATTTTAAATCCTTTGACCTTTTTCTCGCACTCTTGCAATTCTTCCAAACCTGCTTGGTTTTGTGCCTGCAAACGTGCGATTTCCGCATCCAATTGTTGTATCGCCGCGGTATAATCCCCACCGGCATTTGCACACATTGGTGCCAACATCATTATGGATACAGACAAATATTTTTTATACATTTTTATCCCCTGGGCTTAATTATTGCAAATTGTTCAATGTATTTTGTTTTTCTGATATTTCGTTTTTCTCGTCTTTTATCTTTTTTGCCTGGACCACAGCACCAATCGTTGTGCCAACCACACCCGCACCACCAATAATAGTTCCCGCCAACCAACCTTTCTTGGCCTTGTCACACGCCAATTTATTTCTGGCAATTTCGTCAGCCTGCTGTTTTAATTGTTCGTAAAAAGCCTTTTTCTGTAAATATTCAGCCTCGTTATCTATAACCGCCGGTTGAGTATTTTCCGCAACCACAGCCGGCATTTGCGTCGGCACAGTCCCAGAAGATGTAACAGTAATTCCGGCATTCACAGGTGATATCACAACCAAAAAGCCCATCAGGCACACAGCAATATAGTATCTTTTCATAAGCATTCTCTCTTGTTTCTTACACTGCATTATATCATAAACCAGGACTTCTGTCAAACATGGCGCAAAAAAAATACAATCTTTTGACCATGTTTTATTCTCCCGGTATTTTATTTTTTCACATCTGTTGCATCAGCACGCAATTTTTCTTTTGCCTTTTCTTTTTCTGCATTTTCTGCATCGACCACCGCACGACGTTCATCAACCGTCATTTGCATCTTGGTCATCGCAATAACCATACTGATTCCGCGTTGCAATTGATAATCCAATGCATCTTTTTCTTCTTCAGACAAATTATCATAATCTATATCTTCATCATCATCGTCATCTTTATTGCCAGATTTCGAATCGTTAGATTTTGTTTTCTTGGACTTTTTCGCATCTTCATTTTTCAAAGAATTTTTAAATGAAGCCTCGGAATAATCACTATCGCGTTTTTCCAAAACTTTCACTTTGGATTGTAAAACCTGGACATCGGGTGTAATACCCTCGTTTTGAATAGAACGACCACTGGGGGTATAATACCGCGCAATTGTAATATGAATCGCCGTTCCATCACCCAAAGGTTTTTGTTGTTGCACACTGCCCTTGCCGAAACTCTGACTGCCCATAACCAATGCACGACCATTATCTTGCAATGCACCCGCCACAATTTCAGACGCCGATGCCGAACCATGATTTATCAAAACCACAATCGGTTTACCATTTGTCAAATCCCCAGGCTGTGCAAAATTGCGTTCGATATCTGTTTTTTCTTTCCCACGCGTAGAAACAATTTCACCATCATCCAAAAACGCATCAGACACACCAATTGCCGCTGTCAAATATCCGCCCGGATTATTACGCACATCAACGATATAACCTGCGACCTTGTCTTTTTCTAATTTTTTAATTGCATCATTTAATTCTTTGACCGTTGTCGCACCAAATTCAGAAATACGAACATAACCAATTTTCGGTGTATCTTCATCACCATCCGCCAATTGGACAACACGCGATTTCACAGATTTCACCTTGATAATATCACGTTTCAAAGTCAAAGTTTTTGTTTCATGATCTTCGTTCATAATGGTCAGTGTAACCTTGGTTCCAGGGCGTCCCTTCATTTTTTTCACCGCCTGGTTCAAAGTCATATCAAACACCTGTTCATCATCAATACGCATAATGTAATCACCTGCCTTGATTCCAGCACGCGCCGCAGGCGTATCATCAATCGGAGAAATCACACGAATCGCCCCACGGTCAGATGTTATTTGAATTCCCAAACCACCAAATTCACCCTGGGTTTTATCATTAAAATCCTTGAAATCATCAAAATTCAAATAAGAAGAATGTGGATCTAATTCAGCCAACATACCGTTCATAGCGGCCTCTAACATTTTTTTCTCGTCGGCTTCTTCGACAAAATTATCGCGCGCCGTTTCAAACACCAACGCCAATTTTTGCAATTCGGTATAAATCTCTTCATCCGTTAAATGTTTTACAGGTTCTGTTTTATCAGATTTTTTACCTGCAAACCCGTTCACAGAAACCATCGCAACCATTACAAAAACAAGGATTTTTTTCAACATAAAACCACCTTTCTCTTTCCTCTTAACTTATCACACACAAGCATATTATAAAAAAACAAATTCTGCAACACGAAAATTTAAGTTTGCACAACACAAACGATACAATCGCAACAAATAAATCTAGTTTTCTTCTTTGAATAATCGTGCCGGGTCAACCGCTTTGTTGCCACGGCGAACCTCCATATACATTTCTTGTTTATCCGGACTGACACGACCGATTGGTTCACCCGCCAAAACTTCTTGATTTGGAACAACATCCAAACGTCCCATATTTGTAATCACAGTATTATAACCATTTTTATGAGACATAATAACCACACGTCCAAAACCACGGAAAGTATCTGCAAACTTTACCACACCATCCGCCGGCGCCGTCACCAAAGCGTCCCCATGTGTGCGAATTCGCCATCCATCAGACGTCAATCCTAATGCCGTTTTTTCACCAAACCGCACAACAATCCGTCCACGCACAGGCAAATTTAACTTGCGACGAGAAAACCGTGAATCCGCAGACATTTCAGAACTCCCCACCCCCGCAGACAATTCAGAAATATTTTTTGCACGTTCAGACAAAGCCTTTAATTTTTTTTGCAAAGCCAAATGTTCGCTTTTCAATTTTTCATTTTGCGCACTACGTGTCTTTAACAACTTGTCTAACTCATTTCGTTCGATAGTATATTTTTTCGCAGTTCTATCTAATTTTTCCTTTTCAATACTGCGTTCATTGCGAATTTTTTCCAATTCTTCTAATTGCTTTGCTGCACGTTGAATTTCATCATCGAATTGTCCAGACACCCCCGACAACACCGCAGACGCTAACACATAATCATGCATATTTTGAACATCAAAACTGGGGCGCATAGACATATATAAAATCCCCGACACAGAATCATAAATATGTTCCTTGTTTGCCTCTAACTCTTTGGAAATTTTTTCGCGTTTCGCATCTAATTCATCTATTTTCGTCTGCATTTTTCCGCGTTGTTCTTCCAAAGAACTAACTCTATCGGCAGTCCGCACCAAATCTTTTTTCGTCTGAGCAACATTTTTTTCAGATTTTTTAACCTGTTCTTCTAACTTTTTGTTTTTTTGTTCAACTTGCTTTATCTCAGACTGAATACGCGACAACTCACTGGCGCAAAATCCAGGCACCGAAAAACAAAAACACCCAATTAAAATAATCAGTATTTTTTTCATATGCTATTTAACAATAACACGCAAAAATGTTTTCTTTCCTTTCTGGACCATATGTTCCCCAGGCAACACAACAAATTCTTTATCGATAATTTTTTCACCATCGATTTGAATACCGCCCTGCTCGACATTACGACGCGCATCAGATTTTGAATCAGATATTTTAATCGCAACCAAGAAATCTAAAATCTTCATTGGCTCGGTCATTTCAAACTCAACACTGGGGACATTGGCACTGTTCGCGCCACCTGCAAACAAAGCCGCCGCCGCAGATTCTGCTGCCAATGCAGCATCCGTTCCATGTGCAATCTCGGTCGCCGCAAATGCCAAACGTTTTTTTGCCTCGTTCAATTCAGCCCCTTGCAACGCAGACAATTTTGCGATTTCATCCAATGGGATTTCTGTAAATATTTTCAAAAACTTTTCAACCAAATCATCCGGCACATTACGGAAATACTGATAATACTCATAAGGCGTAGTTTTATCTTCATTAACCCAGACCGCATTTCCCGCAGATTTTCCAATCTTGTTACCCGCAGAATCCGTAATCAACGCAGTTGATAAAACAAACGCTTCTTTGCCCAATTTTTTGCGTATCAATTCCACGCCCATAATTGCATTTCCCCATTGGTCAGCACCACACAACTGCAACACACAATTACGTTCTTGGAACAATGTTAAAAAGTCAACCGCCTGGAAAGTCATATAATTAAATTCCAAAAATGTCATACCATTATCCAAACGTTTTTTCACACTTTCCATAGACAACATACGCGGCACAGTAAAATCCATTCCGAATTTCGCCAAGAAATCCATATGAGAATATTTACTCATCCAATCATAGTTATCAACCATAACGGCATCATCCACACCATCACCAAATTTCAAAAATTTAGAAAAAGATTTTTTCAACCCAGCCAAATTTTTCGCCAACACTTCATCTGTCAACACAGGACGTCCCTTGTCCCGTCCAGACGGGTCACCAATGCGCCCCGTTGCACCACCCACCAAAGCAATTGGTTTATGTCCATATTTTTGCAACCAACGCATCATCATAACCGGCACCAAATGCCCCACATGCAAAGAATCACCCGTCGGGTCAGATCCCAAATAAGCAACCAAATTACCATTATCTAATAAATCTGCAACGGCATCCATATTCGAACATTGATTGATAAAACCACGTTGTTCTAATTCATACATCAAATTGTTTTTCATTTTTCAAACCTCTTTTACACAAGATTTTTAGATATTTGCGGGTTAGTAATCTTTTTCTATATCAAACCAAAAATTTTTAGCGATGATACACAAGTTTCATACGTGATGCCAGCTGTTTAAGAACTTCATCGCGTGTTCCAGTATAAACATGTTCATATTTACAAACATCTAACTTGCCTGTTTTATAATTTTTCTGAACATGCAAAGTATTAAACGATACATAATACGTTCCATTAGAAAATCTGTAGCAACGCATCCCTTTTACTCTATTATCTATTACATACTTCACTGCTGCAGAATTTTCTTTTGCCAACATAATTTTTTGCGCCTTATTTGATTTCATTTTTTACCTCTGTGTTTTACAACTAATTTATTACATAAAAACCAATATAATAATAACCAAACTCAAAAAAATTTTCAACCATCTTTATAAAAAAATCGCGCCACGATTGCGACGCGATTTCATACAAATTTGCAAAATATTATTGCAACATTTTTGCAACTTCATCAGCCAAGTTATCTTCGCGTTTTTGGATACCTTCGCCCAAAACATAATACGCAAAGCCCGCCAATTTACCACCTGCGGCCTCGACAACCTGTTTTACTGTCTGATTTGGATCCATAACAAATGGTTGTTCTTCCAAAACAGATTCTGCATAATATTTGCTCAAACGACCTTGAACCATTTTTTCAACAATGTTTTCTGGTTTTCCATTTGTCGCCCCAGATTCAATAAACACACGCCGTTCACGTTCAACCGCGACTGGGTCTACATCTGCAATCGTCATATATTCTGGTTTGTTTGCAGCAATGTGCATTGCAATTTTTGGTCCAATTTCATCAATTTTTGGATTGTCTCCATTGATTGCAACAGCAACACCAATTTGTCCCATACCTGGCACCAATGCATTGTGAATATAAGAATACACGTGATCACCAGAAACACGAGCCACACGACGCAAACTCATATTTTCACCAATTGTAGAAATTGTTGCCGCAATATCATCGCTAACTGCTTTCAATGTAGCATCAAAGTCACCTTGCAATTCCAATGCTTTGTTTGCAACATTTGCGACCAATTGTTGGAATTTTTCATTTTTAGCCACGAAATCAGTTTCCGCGTTCAATTCAACAACACAACCCAAATTATCGCATTTAACCACAGTCACCAATCCAGATGCCGCAACACGACCAGCCTTGGATGCTGCCTTGACAATACCTTTTTTACGCAACCAATCAGCCGCCGCATCAATATCACCATTATTTTCAATCAATGCTTTTTTGCAATCCAACATACCTGCTGCGGTTTTTTCGCGCAATTCTTGAATCAATTTTGCTGTTACTTCTGCCATTGTAATTTCCTTATCTTTTTATTGATATTGACTTAAATTCGGGGCGAAACACCCCGAATCCACTATAATTATTTGTCAGCCTTTTTTTCACGACGTTCTGCGCGTGCTTCGGACATTTTTGATTTTTGTTTTGCTTCTTTGTCCTTGGCTTCTGCCTCTATTTCATCAGCCACAGCATCAGTTGCATCAACATCTGCTTTTTTGGCCGCAGCACCGCCCAAACGTTTTTCAATACCAGACAAAATTGCATCTACGAACAAATCACAGTACAATTGTGTCGCACGTGCCGCATCATCATTACCCGGCACAGGATAATCGACCATTTCTGGATTTGCATTAGTATCGCAAATAGCAATTGTTGGAATATCCAAATTCTTTGCTTCGCGCACAGCGTTCATTTCACGTGGCACATCAATAACAATCATCGCCTGGGGTGTTCCATGCATTTCCAAAATACCGCCAAATACAGAACGCAATTTTTCAACTTCTTTGGTCATAACGCCAACTTCTTTCTTGGTCAATCCCAATTTGTCAGCATTTGCAATATCGTTTTCCATTTTTTTCAAACGACGAATACTCTGTGAAACAGTTATCCAGTTAGTCAACATACCACCCAACCAACGATTGTTCACATAATATTGACCACAACGTTCCGCAGCATCTTTGACAATGTCTTTGGCCTGGTGCTTGGTTGCAACGAACAAAACCTTGCCCCCAGCCGCAGCCACCGCTTCTAATGCGACCAAAGCGCGATGCATCAAAGGTGCAGTTTTATTCAAATTGATAATGTGAATTTTGTCTTTGACACCGTAAACATATGGGGTCATCAACGGGTTCCAACGACGAGTGTGGTGTCCGAAATGAACGCCAGCCTCCATCAATTGTTTCATAGTAAATGTAGGCAATGCCATTTTTTATCCTTTTTTCTGTTAATTCCTCGTTCCCGTGGATTTAGCCAAAAACAATATGTTATGGACAGAATCAACCACGAAAACTGTGTTCTTCGCGTAAACGCGTAGCCCAATTTTGGCATAAACATATTGAAAAATCAAGTGTTTTTACAAAAAAATCCAGGTTTCAACAACCCGGGAAATTCTATCTTGCACCATAATCTTTACCAACCAAACCAGACATCACATTTGGCTTTGCCAGCAGAGCAGAACGCAAACTATCAAAAACACTGGCATCATGCGTACAGTGATATAAACATTTCGCAGCACAATCATTTACATCATAATCAGCCGCGCATTCAAATCTCCGATATTCGCCACAACAAACCCACGGCCCAAACGAACCGCCTGCATATTTAAAGCGACACCATGCATACCTACCATGCACTGGCACAGGACTTCCTATTTCCCAGCGTTTTCCCGCAGTCTTAGACGACATCACATCAACTTCTACAATTTGCGGACACAACTGTTGCAGTTTTGGGAAAAATAATGTCGTCACAAAAGAACTGCAATATATATTCTGTCCACGATAACGTTCTGTGCGTTGCCCACCAACCCAGATACCTTGTGCATTTACCGCAATATATTCTGTATTTGAAATACCAGACATTTCTTATCTTTTTATTTATCGTCCCATCCCCTGTTTTTCAACAGTGACGTTATAACCGTTCAACTTTATTTGTCCAACCAACTGCGCCCAATCTATTCCGGTCAATTTTTGAATTTCTCGTTGTCGAGCATTTTGTTTTTGTAATGTCGGTTCCGCCAATACCGCCGAATAAAAAGCCCCACCTGCATCAATAGAATTCACACAACCACTCAATCCTAATTTTGCAGCAACATCTTTATCATCGCTATACTTGTAATTAAATACAATATTTCCATATTTAGCATTATCAAATTCTACAAAAGCCCACACATTTGCACCATGCTCAAAAACCGGTCTACCAGATTTGGCATGTTCACCACGCATTGTCGAAGTAAACACATGCAACGCCACAACATGTGGATTTTTCTGTTGCATACGTTCAAATTTAACTATGACATCACCAATATTGTTTATTTCTTGACCACGATAATGTGTTGCAGATTCGCCACCAACAAAAACACCAACTTTACCGTCTAATCCCTTTTTTACAACAACACATTTATCAAATTCAATCTTGTATTCCGATGTAATCTTATCCATTTATCAAAGTCCCTTGTTATCGCACAGGGGGCAACAATAACACAACAAACAACATTGTCAATAAATTTATACAAAACGAGCAAAAACTAATTGCTTTCTTGCAATGATTCTGCACGTTTCAAATTAAATTTGTTGATATAGTTAAACGACAAACCAACTGTTGTATTTGAACCATAATGTTCAGCAGCACGCGCCAAAGCCCTGCGATAATTCACATACGGACCAAACGTGAAATTTCCCCACAAATTTGTATCCAGACGCGCATTCACAGACAAATCGCGACGGAAATCTGTTGGCACATACTTTGAATAATTCAAATATTCACGATAATAACCGTCACTGGTAAATTTAACCCCATCCCGAATTTCGTATTCTGCACGCCATCCAGCCTCGACTGCCAACTTGCTGACCGGGTCATCCGTAATTGTAAAATCATTTTCATAAACCGCAGTTGTGTACAAAGTTTTGAAAATTTTATGATCAAACAAAGCAATACCAGCACTGGGGCGCACAATCTTGCGAATATGTGGATTTCCAACAAATTCAGATTCATATTCTGCACGAACAATCGGACCCAATTTTAAATTATCCCAATCCCATACCGCATAAGACAAATCAGATGCAAATAAAAATTTATCTGCTTTTTCATCCGTTGTTTCTGGTTCATCATACGGTTTTAATGTCGTTTTGCCATATGTCATAAACAAAGAATTATCCCAACGAAATCTGTCAAAACCGTATTCCAAAGCCGTATCAAAAACACCAACAAAAGAATCTTGAGAACTGGCCGTGAACGCGGACACCGGTGAATCAGAATATTCTGCGGCATGACCAACCTGGGTTTTGGTCCAATCAACACCAATTCTACGAATATTTAAATCAAATTTGGATTCATGTGGTGTATCCAAAGCAAAACCAACAGTTGGCACCACAGCCATCAAAATAATTGCAATTTTTTTCATTTTAACCTTCCTTTTATTATCCCTAGGAAAAAATGTAAAAGATAAATAAAAAAATTCAACAAAATTATCTAGAAATTTTTATACCGTCTGCATCACGAATAACACGCCAACCATTTGCACGCAATGCCCCCGATAATTTTGCAACACCGGAATCACTAACCACAAAAGAAACCCGCGAACCAATAATATTGTTTGTTGTAATATCTAATTCCACAGAACGCATTACCGCATTTAACGCCGCCCAATCAGACAACGGATTATATAATGTAGCAACCGCAATCACAGAATTTTCTGGCACAATAACCGCCCCCGATGTTAACGATGGCAACCAATTTTGCACAGAATATTTTTCCATCCATGTCTTGGCGGCATCCCCATCTATCACAAACGAAATATTGGCCGTATATGTTGTATCAGACACCCTTTCGCCATCCAAACTGGACGAAGAAATTATATTCATCAATTCATCATTAGAACTGCCCGCAAGCGCCGCATTTAATTGTTCTGGATTGGCATAATTACGCAACTCGCGTGCAATAACCTCGCGACGTGCAGAATTAAACGCCTTGTCCTTGGCAACCGCCGCGGTATCCGCAGTCACATTTACCGGCACAGTTCCGGTAATTTCAACCGCCAACGCAGAACCTAATGCAAGCATACAACAACAAAAAGCACACACAATCTTATTCATACACTAAAATTCCACCATTAAAATTTTGCCTGAATTCCCAAGCGAATCCCCAACGATTTATAAATAGATTCTATCTCGTCAGACATTTCTTGTTTCCAACCATTTGCACTCATTGAATTTATCGTATCAATCGTTTCCAAATTCGTCACATATATACTTTTATCTCTATCCGCATTTTCACCAGCCCACGTTGTATAATCGCTGGTGCCATAATCAGCAGCCAAAGCATCATTGTCTGCAACAGCAGGATTCAAATACATTGTAGTATAATACCCAGAATTCAGATACGATGTTGCGTCTGCGCCCGACACATTATAATAGTCAAACGTCACCCCCAATGTCAGCATCACAGAGTCCGTCAATGAATGCAACCAATTTGCACCAAAACCGAAATGATACGCATCACCAAAACCACCCTTGTCTTCTAAACTTTTTGGATGTTGCCAATCTGGACGATACGGTTGGTCACCTGTCGCTGTATATGTCGGCAACCCCAGTTCCATCCGCGCATTCACCGAATCATTCTGTGTAATATCGTACACCATATCCAATGCCAAGTACGGTCCAGACCATTCAACCTCGTACGAATGACTTACCCCCTCTTGATGATAATAATAAGTCCCCTCGGTTTCAACATACGAAACACCTTCTGGAATTTGAATATAAAAAGTATCAGGATCAACCTCGCCTAACGCAGGATTATTATTCCCATCAACAAAAACAAAGAACGGCAAACATTGGGTCTCCCCATCACGCGTCAAACAATAATTATCCGCACCACTAACTGTATCAAAAGACAACCCATTATTTTGTTTTGTTTCCAATTTATATTTCAAATAACGATACCCAACCGACGGTGTTATCCTGAAATCGCCAATTTTCCAAAAATCAACCAATCCAATCCCAGCAAACACCCCAGTCAAATCACCATCATTAGATGTTCCAACAGACAACGCACGTCCCTGTTGAATCCAAACTTGATCCGCGGTCGCATCACCATTCAAATCAACATTCCATGCTTGAACCTCGTACCCCCCAGCAGTAATATCATCATCAACCATAGACGAATCACCAAATTGCATTCCGTATTGTCCACCTAATTGCAAGCGCACCAGATTATTTCCCCAATTAAAATCATACTTTGCAACACCATCTAACACATTCCAATGCAAATTATCATAATGCAATTTAGAACCCGCAGTTGCCATATCAAATTTCCATTCTGCGAATTGATGCGACAACCCCAAATCTAATCCAAAGCCGCCATTTTGACGTGCACTGTTATAAGCAGGCGCACTTTTAGTAACTTTTTTAGTCTGCGAACGCGACACATTAGCATATCTGTCAGTCCCAGCATTTACCCCCTTGGCATATCCAGTCTTAACTGAATTCGTATTATTTTCCCCATAATTAAAAAACGGATTTGCAGAAGAAACGTAATTTCGTTGAACCGTTCCATTATAATTATAATAAGTTCCAGCCGCATTTGCCGTTCCACATAACAAAGCAAAAATCGAACAATGCAGCAACAAATTTCTAGTCATTTTCTTATTCCCCTAATATTATCGTCACCATTATAACATAAAAAACTTGAAAAATAAACATCTTATTGCAAGAATATTAAAAACAGTTCTGCAGCCATGGCGGAATTGGTATACGCGCAGCACTAAGGATGCTGTGGAGAAATCCTTGGGGGTTCAAGTCCCCCTGGCTGCACCAAAAAAATAAAAAAAATCTTGCCCACTTCTAAATAAATCTGCTATCATTTTTCATAGATAAGGAAATGAAAGGTCTAAACCTGTTTTTAGCCATGTGTTTTGCTGTGCCAATGTCTGGTGGCGCAGTTGCTGCTGTTGCAAAAAATTCTGTTCGAACACAAAATTCTGCGACACGTCCGGCGCCTACAACAAATGTACGCAATACTGCGACAATAAAATCACGCACCACAACCACACCAAATCCAACAATTTCTTCTCGGCCGGTTCCGCAAAACAAAAACGTCATATCACGAACAACACCAACTACAACAAGAACTGCATCCGGGGGCCGTACAACATCGGCACGCACAGCCGCAAAACAAAACACATCGGCGCGTTCCGCGACATCTGCACCACGTAATTTACGTTCTGGACTTTCACGCGCGGCAACCAACACAATCATCAGTCGCGACAGTGTTATGCAACGCGACTTTGGCAAATGCAAATCTGTATTTTTTGATTGCATGGACGAATTTTGTGCGAATAAAGATTCTCAATTAAAACGATGTGCATGCTCGACACGCTCAAACGAATTTTCTGCGACACAAAAATCACTAGATAATGTCGAAGATAAATTACTGGATTTCAGTCAAAGATTACTCCAAGTCAACATGGATCCGGCCGATGCCGCGGTTATAAACCGTGCATCCGAGGGTGAATTGGCATATTATGCAACCGCAGATAAAACATCATCTAAAAAAGCATTGGATGAAATTGCAAAGAAATTAAACACCAATTTCGATTCGGCTGGCAACAATATGTCGGCATTATCATGGTCATTGGATATCGATTCGGCATTTGATTCTGTTGATCCTTTGTCTGGAACGGCAACCACCGCAAAAAGTGGCGTGGCTCTGCGTAACGCGGCATTACCAATTTGTCGTGATATGGCGACCGAGGTTTGCTCTCCAGAAGATATAACATTGGTCGAAAACAGTTATAATATGGCAATCGAACAAGATTGTAATACTGTCAAAAAATCATTTGAAACACAAACTCAATCGGCACGCACAAAAATACTAGAATCCAGCGCACTATTGGATATGACGCGTTTAAATAATTACCAGGAAAATAATTCTGATGACATTTTAACATGCAAATCAAAAATGTTAGACATGTTGACCGACACAAATGTGTGCGGCGAAAATCTAACAAAATGTCTTGATGTAACTGGCCGATACATAAACCCCACCACGGGCGAGGCTGTATTATCCCCGGAATTGATAAATTTATCCACATTGATTACCCGTCCGTCATCCACAGACACATGGGCACACACCCCACAAAACGCATCATTTGTATCATATCTAAATAACAAGAAAAAATATATCGAGCCTGCAACAAAAAATTGTCAAACCATTGCCGATGACGTTTGGACAAATTTTATCGAAGACGCATTGGCGCAAATCAAATTGGCACAAAACGCCAAACTAGAAGAAGTCCGCCAAAGTTGTACCACTTTATTGGGACAATGTCTGGAAAATTCCAATACCAGTTTGGCAGAATTCGATTCGCGCGCATTATCAACATTTGGTGTTATCAGCGATAAAACCGCAAACGCATTATGTGAAAACATTCGCATATCTTGCAACGCAATCACGCAATTTGTCCCCGATGACGCAACACCTGTGGCTGCGGCTGATACAACCGCATGGTCTGACGGTGTTCGTGATATTGCTGCAAACGAAACATACAACAAAATATTAAACACATGTCGTGAAATTGGACGCGATTGCATAATAAATTCTTGCAAATCAATCACCGGAAATTTTGGCCTGTGCGAAAGTATAAACGGTTCTGTGAATCGCCATTCTATATTGACCCGCGCTGCCTGTTGGAATGATGTATATAATTGCGTATCCCAGGCCAGTGACGAAACAATCAACAATATTCACGCTTTATTACCCAGTTATAATACGATTCCCAACGATATATACCAAAATATGTATGGCACCCCATCCGCATACGATATCTGCAGCGATCAATTAGCTGACAAACACCCTTGTTATAACAATGCTGATTCTGTTGAATGCTATCAATGTCGAATTGCTGAACAAATTTGGGGTAATTGCGAACACAAACCAGATAACTCACAACAAAACCAAATTTTAATCCCAGAAAATTCTAACACAACAACATTATTATCATGGTTTGCAAAAAACACACATACTGACACAAACATTAATTCCTGTGCGACATCAATATGTGAACCCGGATATTTAGATTATACAATTGGCACATCCATCATGTGCGTTACCCCAAACGAAATTATTCAATGCCCAACAGGCAATATATTGTGCCAAAAAACAATCACAACACCAACAGGAACAACCAACTGTTGTGAAACAAATACATTTGATCAATGGGGCAATTGCTGTATGAACGGTGGCGTCACAACAGCAATCACCGAGCACATAGACAATCTGTTTGACACAGATATAACATCCGCATCTATAACATCCGCATCCCATATTTGCACACCAAACAACAACACAACACAAATGACATTGGTTGCAAAATATGACAATAATTACGTATTCTGCACTGGTTCCATTGTCGGTGGCACAGTTGGTGATAATGCTTCTATAAATTGTAATGGCGAATATGTAATTGTAGACAACATTAATGGTAAATATTATTACAATTCCGTCTCTGCAAATACAGATTCCAGTTATAACAGTAATTACACAGTCAATTATCTTATAAATGTGAACGGCATAATCAACAGTTCACCCAACCCAGCATATTGTCCAAACAACGAACCTGCACCTATCCAATGTACGTATTCCAGCAGAAATAACAACTGGAAACCAGATCTTGTCCCTGGCCAAGGTGTATCTTCATGCAACATAACAAACACCAATGGACACTGGCTGGTCAAGTTCTAAAAAACTTACAAATTTTTTAAAATCTATTTCCCAATACTTAATTATTGACAAAACAAGAATTTTATGTCAATATCCATATATATATGAACCAAAGGAGTTCCTGATGAAAAAAACATTTTCATACAACATTAAAAAAGTTTTAGCCGGTACAATATTGATGTCATTACCATTTTCATTTGGTGGCTGTGAAAAAACCTCATTAGAACCCGACAACCCAAATACAACCGAACCTAAAAAACATAATGTGGAATTGGTGTATGGTGACAAACCTTCTACAAACTGGCAAAATATTTCTTTTGATACTTTATACAAATATAATGCCGACCCTACCGTTGATTCTATTTTTATGATATTAGAAAAACAAAACCAATTTAGCGCTCTTTCAACAAATTCTTTAAAACAATGTGCAACAAGATTACGTGATCGTCATAATGTAAATCCAAAGAAAATTTTCGGCAAAGGAAATTTTGAAGTCTCCACAGAAGCCGTTCAAAACAATAACGAAATAATCCGTCTTCTTGCCGACACATTAGGATACAATGTAATAACCAAATAAAAAAAGACGGTATAAAAACCGTCTTTTTTTATTGCATTCAAAATTATATTTTTTTATTATCTCTACCGAGAGAAAAAATTGAAAAACATTATTGCTTCTTTTTTTATTACAATAACATGCATACAATACTCGTTTGCAGACAATCAATGTTCTAATTACGGATACGATGAACAACAATGCAATAATATCGCAGGATGTTACTATGCTCAAGAATGGAGCAACTGTGAACAATGCACATACACACAATACAGTGCGCCAGGCGAGTCTACTTGTACAGAATGTGATGATTTTGCTTTTGAAGAAAATACACACAAAATATACGATTCAACCGCCACAGGACAGGCGGGTCAATCTGAATGTCCGTGGAAATGCGATGTGAATTATTACAAATCTGGAGATAACTGCGAAATATGTCCAACTGGCGCAACCAGTTCTGCTGGTTCCAACAGTATCACAGATTGCCAATGTTCTAATGGGAAACACCTGATTCGAAATAACGATGGAACATATATTTGCGGTACATGTTCACAGAATTCAAAATACAACTCCACAACATATACATGCGATTGCGCAACTGGCGCTGATAACAACTGTCAATGCACCAACAATTCTGTTTACGACCAAACCAACAATAAATGTGTCTGCAATAACACTAATTTTCCGAACTCATATACCGATGAAAACGGTGTTGTATTTTGCTCTGCATGCCACCAAAACGCAACATATGCGGGGGTGTGTAAATGTAACAAGGGATACTACGGCAACGGCAACACTTGCACCGCGTGTCCATATGGCACAACCAGTGCACTTGGTTCCACTGACGTATCAAATTGCCAAATGACCACCAACACACAATTTTGTGATGCCAACGGTGAAAATTGCATGAAATTACTATCCGGCGCAACAAACATTAACTAATAATTGTTTTTATATCATCAATCGCTTTTTTTATTTCATCCAATTGTTCCACAGAAAATTTTCCCAAAACCCAATCAGCCGGATTCATAGGATTATCAAAATCACGCGGATGCCCAATACCAATTCTAATGCGCCAATATTCATTACCAACCGCCGCATCAATAGATTTTATTCCATTATGACCTGCACTGCTGCCACCTATTTTCTGACGAATTTTTCCATTTGGCAAATCCATATCATCATGAATCACTATCAAATTTTCTAATGGCAATTTATAAAACGTCATCAAAGGCAAAACTGCACGACCACTGTCGTTCATAAATGTTTGTGGTTTAACAAAAATTACCGATTTTCCGTCTATTTCACCACGTGTTGTCAACGCATTTTTTTCAGACTTCCACGATGCGCCATCGCCCGCCAATGCATCCACCGCCATAAAACCAACATTATGACGTGTTATCGCATATTCTGGGCCGGGATTACCCAATCCAACTATTAATACAGGTTTATTTTCTTGCATATTACCAACCCTTTTTCTAATATGATAGCATATAAAGGAGAAAAAAATGAAACAAATTTCAAAAATTTTTATGGGGACAATTTTAACAACTGCAATTATCGGTTCTGTATCTGCAAATCCAATGATTGATGTGTATGTCGGCGGTATGGTTGGGGCCGGTGGTTCTACAATTTACAGCGACGGTCACCATAAAAATTATACAGGCCAATCTTTTGGTGGAATTTTGGGTATTGATATTCCACTTTTACGGATAGAGGCTGAATATAACCATTTAACAAACGATGAATTTTCGACTAATACTGCAATGTTAAACGCATATTTCAAAATGTTATCCACAATGATTCATCCCTATTTTGGTATTGGTGTTGGTTCTGTATTCGGGGGTCACATATCTGACGATACGACCAAATACGATATTAAATCCAGTGTCGCATACCAAGGCATGTTGGGTTTAACATTTGATATTTTGGCATTGCCATTAAAATTTGATATCGAAGGTCGCGCCCTGTACGCTCCGAACTTTATAGAGTTGGATACAGAAAAACCTGATTTCTTGCAATACGATGCACGTTTGAAACTACGTTATGTATTCTAAGGATAAAATATGCTAACTCTGATTGACGGAAACTCTTTATTATTTCGCGCATACTATGGTGTGCACGCACGTTTGACGCGGGGCGACGGAAAACCGACTGGTGCGGTCTATGGATTTTTGAATATAATTTTGCCAATTTTGGCAAACGCAAAATCTGACGATTGCTTTGTTTGTGTTTTCGACGCATCGCGTCAAACTTTCCGTCAAGAAATATATCCCGAATACAAACAAAATCGCGATGAAACACCGGCCGATTTAATCGCACAGAGTTTTATGGTGCGCGATTGTATGACGGCAATTGGTATGCCGGTTTTATGCATTCCCGGGGTCGAGGCCGACGATGTCATCGCAACTTTGTGTCATAATTTTTGCGACATAAATCGCCCAACACGCATTATTTCCAGTGATAAAGATTTAATGCAATTGGTGTCCCCATGTGTCTTTTTATACGACACAATGAAAGAAAACGAAATCCACGAATCCGCCGTATTTGAAAAATTTGGTGTGCGACCAGACCAGGTTATCGACGCACAAAGTTTAATCGGCGACACATCTGATAATGTTCCCGGTGTCCACGGCATTGGCCCCAAAAAGGCGGCAGAACTGATTACTCAATTTGGCAATCTGGATGGCATTTATGCGCACTTGGACGAAATAAAAAACGAACGCATACGAAATCTGTTGATTGACGGACGCGACACGGCATATATGTCAAAAAAGTTAGTCACATTAAAAACAGATGTCGATTTATCTGGATTAAAAATCACCCCATTTGTTTTCAATACCCCAAATGCACTAAAATACGCACAACAAGAAATCGAGAGTAAATCTTTAACCGAAAAAATACAAAAACTATTTCCAATTGAAAAATATGATTCATCACGCCAAATCCCATTTGAATATGAAAAATCACAATGTCCAAACCAATGCGATGTTCAACAGACACTCGTGCAACACATTGACACATTGCAGGGTATGAGTTTTGAAACCATAGATTCTGTTGAAAAATTAGATGCGTTTCTTGCACACATAAAAAACATCGTCGCGTTGGACACAGAAACAACTGGTGTTGATACAATGACTGCACAAATTGTCGGCATATCTATGGCGTACGACAAAATGCATGGCGCATATATTCCACTGAATCACATAACACGCACAAACGATTTATTTGAAACAGACACGCGCGCACCAAACCAATTAAACGCAACAACTGTTTTTGACAAATTAATGCCTATTTTATCAGACGAAAAAATTATCAAAATTGGCCACAATCTTAAATATGATTTACACATTTTTACAAATGCCGGCATTGACATCACAAAAATAAAAAATCTAGATGATACAATGTTGTTGTCATACATTTTACATGGCACTTTACACAATCATGGATTGGACGAACTGGCATCCAGATACCTAAATCATGAAAACATAAAATTTGCATCACTGTTTCCAACAAATATCCCCGATGCAAACCGTAATTTTGCAACAGTTGATATTACCCAGGCTACAAATTATGCTGGCGAAGACGCAACCGTTTGCATGGCTTTATACGAAAAATTTCGTCCTGAATTGGATGCCAATGAAAAATTAAAAAATTTGTATGAAACATGCGACCGTCCATTGGTGCCTATTTTGACAGAAATGGAACGCAACGGGGTATTGGTAAATCGTAATGGACTGCAAAATTTATCGTCTGTGTTTCACGCACAACTTGAAAATTTACAAAGCGAAATTTGGCAATTTGCTGGCCACGAATTTAATATTGCCAGTCCGAAACAACTGGGGACGGTATTATTTGACGAATTGGGATTACCAACAAATAAAAAACATTCTACTGACGCAGACGCGTTAAACGCACTGGCCGAAGAACACCCAATTATTGAAAAAATTTTGGCGTGGCGATCTGTTGCGAAAATGGCTGGGACATACGCAGACGCATTACCCAAACAAATCGCCAGTGATGGCCGAATTCACACAACATATATGCAAACCAGTACAAATACAGGCCGTCTGTCCAGTCGCGACCCTAATTTACAAAATATCCCTGTGCGCACAGAACTGGGGACAGAAATTCGTCGTTGTTTTGTTGCACCCACGGGTCGCGTTTTAATTTCGGTTGATTATTCTCAAATCCAATTGCGTTTACTGGCAGATGTTGCAAATGTAAAAACGTTTCGCGACACATTTAATGCAGGCACCGACATTCACGAACAAACTGCACGCAAAATATTTAATATTACACCTGATACACCGGTTTCTAAATCGCAACGGCGTGCGGCCAAAACCGTGAATTTTTCAATTATATATGGTGTTTCTTCATTTGGTCTGGCTTCTCAATTGGGCGTTTCACGCAGTGAGGCCCAAAACATCATCAACGCGTACATGGCAGGTTTACCAGAAATTCAAAAATATATTGACGACACCAAAGATTTTGCAACTAAAAACGCTTGTGTGTTTACCCCATGGGGCCGTCGCATAGAATTACCAGAAATCAAAAATTCACGCACCCGTCAATACGCAATCCGCGCCGCAATAAACGCCCCAATCCAAGGGTTTGAAGCCGACCTGATGCGACGTGCGATGATTGAAATTGCAAACGACATTGTGCATCCGAACGCCGATAAAATAAAAATGATTTTACAGGTTCACGACGAAATAATATTTGAATGTGATGAAAAACACGCGAACGATTTTGCCAAACAAATCCGCGATAAAATGGAAAACATCGCCAAATTATCTGTGCCATTAATTGCCGAAATCACAATCGGCGACAAATGGGATAAATAAAAGTTGATTTTTGCCCTACTCTTTTTATAATGCACACATATGCACCCGTGGCTCAACTGGATAAAGCACCACCCTCCGAAGGTGGGGATTGCGCGTTCGAATCGCGCCGGGTGCGCCAGACTTTTTTGGAATAATCACATATGTTGCGCATACTTGCTATTTTATCAGTAATATTTCTAACCGCTTGCAACAGTGTTTATGTCAAACCGAATTCATTGGACCCAAACAATAAAATTTTTGTTCCGCGCGGCGGCTACACAATGAAACGGTCTGTAAAAATTGCCTTGCAAAACAGAAATTATAATATCCACGTTGGCCGATTGACTCGTGCATCAGACTCATCTGAAATGGATTTCGAAACATATATCGTGCCAACCGATGCCAAATATTCTGTCCGTGTCCAAGAACGCAGTGAAACATTTCGCCCAATTTGGTGCATATTTAACGGATTTTGGTGGTGGAATTTTAATGTATCCATCGTTGAACAAAAAACCGGCACAGAAATATTGTCTTGGCGCGGTCGTGGTTGCCAAAACAGTTCCCTGCGCAAACTGGATTCATTGTTAGACACAATGGAAATAAAAAAATCTGAAAAGCATTAAAATTTCTTGCATTTTTCAAAAACTTACTATAAAATACACCTGATTTTCGCGGGTGGGCGCGCAAATCATCCGACAAACCCCACAAGTCCTTTGCTTTTCATACAAAAAATACAGCAAATGGCAAACTTTGTTTAATTCTAAAAAATATGAAAGATTTATCCAAAGGTTTATTTAATCCAGTGGCAAACGAAGATTTCGTTGCTATGTTTGATCAAAATTACGGCACCCAGGAAACATTACAGGGTTTCGCAACCAAGGGAACTGTGAAAGATATTCGCGGTGATTTCGTTTTGGTTGATGTGGGTCTGAAATCCGAAGGTCGCGTTCCATTAAAAGAATTTGGCGCATCTGTTCCATCCGTTGGCGATATTATTGACGTTTTTGTTGAACGTTATGAATCCCGCGAAGGAACCGCTGTATTATCTTATGCCAAGGCACGCGCTGAAAAGGCATGGAAAGATTTGGAAAAAATTGTTGCATCTGGCGAAGATCCAACTGGAACAATTATCGATGTTGTCCGCGGTGGTTATACTGTTGACATCAATGGTGTATTTGCATTTATGCCATCCAGCCAAATCGACCACAAACCTGTCCGTGATGCAAAATCTATGATTGGTTTAACAGACAAATTCCGCATTTTGAAAATGGACGCATTGCGCACAAACGCAATTGTTTCCCGTCGTGCAATCCAGTCTGATACAATTGCGGCACAACAAAAAGAAGCGATGAAAAACATCTCGTTGGGTGCTGTCCTAGAAGGCACTGTCAAAAACATCACAGATTACGGTGTATTTGTTGACTTGGGTGGCATTGATGGTTTGTTGCACGTCACAGATTTGTCTTGGAAACGCGTTAACCACCCACGTGAATTGGTGCATGTTGGCGATAAAATCCAGGTCAAAGTTATCCAATTCGACCCAGAATCTCATCGTATCTCATTGGGTGCAAAACAATTAGAAGATGACCCATGGGAAACCGCCAGCCGTGCATTCAACATTGGCGACACTGTTTCTGGCAAGGTTGCATCTTTAACAGATTACGGTGCATTTATTGACTTGGGCAATAATATCGAAGGTTTAGTCCACATGTCTGAATTGTCATGGACAAACAAAAACATCCACCCCAGCAAAGTTTTATCTGCGGGCCAAGATGTAAATGTTGTTGTTTTGGATATTGACCAAGAAAAACGTCGTATTTCGTTGGGCTATAAACAATTGCAACCAAATCCATGGAAACAATTTGCAGAAACCCACAATGTTGGCGATGTTATCACTGGCCCAATCAAGAACACAACAGAATTCGGTTTGTTCATTGCATTGACCCCAGATTTAGACGGTATGGTTCACATTTCCGACTTGTCTTGGAACAAATTGGACGAAGAAGAATTGAAAAAATTCGTTCGTGGCCAAGAAGTGACCGCAAAAATTTTGGACATCAATCCAGAAAAAGAACGCGTCACATTGGGTATCAAACAATTGACAGAAAGTGCTGAAAACAACAACATTGCAATCAAAAAAGGCGCGGTTGTATCGGGAACTGTTTCCGAAATCACACCTGATGAATTGGTTGTGACATTGGCGGGCGATGCACGTGGTGTTATCCGTCGCACAGACTTGTCTCGTGTAAAATCTGAACAAGACACCAGCAAATACAATGTTGGCGACACAGTCGAGGCATCTGTTGTATCTGTCGAAGACAACACTGTTAAATTGTCCATCCGTCACTTGCAAGTGACATTGGAAAAACAAGCCGTCAAAGAATTCTCGAACGAGGCCGATTCCGGCTCCGTCTTGGGCGACATCTTGGGTGCGGCAATCGAAAACAGCAAAAAATAATATTTTTACTGATTTTCAACAAAATAAAAAAACGCCATTTGGCGTTTTTTTATTTGAAAATTCGATAAAAACGAACTATAACATATTCATACAACCGAAAAGGATACGGTATGAAAAAATTAGTATTGATGCTGGGTGGCCAAGGTTCCGGCAAAGGTTCTTTATCTAAAAGATTATTGCAAGACTATAACAATTTTACATACATTGAAACCGGCGCAATGTTGCGCGCCCTGCCCGATGCCAACCCATTAAAACAAATAATGGCACGCGGTGAAATGGTTCCCGATACAGATGTCTGCAAATTATTAGAATCTCAAATCACACCAAACAACGACATAATACTGGATGGATTTCCACGCAAAATATCCCAAGCACAATGGATAATCGAAAAATTTGGGGATAAATTTGATATAATTGCAATCTATTTAAATATCCCAGAATCATTAATGTTAAAAAGAATCCAAATCCGCATAGCCCAAGGCGGCGGCCGTGCCGACGATGCAGATAATGCTGTTGTCCGACGCAGATTGGACACATTTCAACAAGAAACAATGCCTGCTATAAATTGGCTACGCACCACGAAAAATGTTCAATTTCTGGAAATTCCAATTGCAGATGCACCAATAGATGTAAATTATCCTGTGTTTCAACAAACACTAATTAAAAATAAAGTAATCGACTAAAAATCCGGCTATAACCCGGATTTTTTATACCAAAAAATAATTCCAAAAACGCATTTATGCAACAAACAAGATGCAAAAAAGTGTCGCAAAAAACCTAGGTTTTTTGACAAGTGTTTTTTTTAGTTTTTTTCAATTTTTTTAATTTTCGGTTTTTCTGTAAAAACAAAGGGTTATAAAATCCGGCCTTT
>JAGHVJ010000018.1 GCA_018064365.1 Candidatus Enterousia onthequi
TGGAAAACAAACAACAAAACAATGATATACCAACAGACGCATATATCACGGTAAAACGTGATGAGAAAGGCGAGGTAGAGATTTATGTTGGTGGCAAACCTGCAACAAAGTATCGTGGGCAGAATATATGGGATGTACCATACATAAAAGAATGTTTTGAATGGATGCAGGCGCAAAATCCAGATATCGAGGAATTTCATATTGGTGCATTTGAAACACTTGGCGAGTTTGCACGGTCTGGCAATCCATCGTCGGGTTTTGGCCCACATACATGGTGTCGTTTAAAGTTCAAAAATGGGAAATGTGGGGCTTGGGTCTTCTCCATCACGGGCATTTCGGCGGCCGATTGTGCGCTCAGCTGTGCGGACGACTGCGCGCACGACGTCCGTAATTACTCGGGCTTCCGCGCCGCGGTGTTCAATGCGCCAATTGCAAAAACAGTTGAAAACCCAACTGTCGAAATCGACGGCAAAGGCTTGGCACAGTTTATTGTGAATTCTGTATATGGGAAACAAAAATAATCATAGTGTGTGAATATCGTATACATCAATCCCCACAACACTCGTGGGGATTTTTTTAAATGTTATTAAATTGACTTATATTTGCAAATTTTTTATAATCCCAGTATGGCAGAAACACTCGATTTATTTATTCGTTCAGAACACGCTGATTTGATGAAAAAATTGTCTGAATGGGACATTGCATATCACCAAAACGATGCACCGGTTGTTGATGACGCGACATATGATGCCGCAAAATCTCGCGCCCTGGAATTAGAGGAAAAATTCCCAGAACTGGCGAAAAACGGGGCGTCTACACATGTCGGTGCGGCGGTATCGTCTAAATTTAAATCATATCCGCATACTGTACCAATGTTGTCGATTTCTGATGTTTTTAACGAACATGATGTGTCTGATTGGTTTTCTAAATTGCCTAATCATGATTTATTTATAGAATTAAAAATAGACGGTGTATCGTTTTCTGCGCGATATGAAAATGGTGTGCTGGTTCGTGGTTTAACACGGGGCAGTGGGGTTGCCGGCGAAGACATAACTGCGAATTTGAAAACAATACCTGATATTCCACAAAAATTATCTGGCGAATATCCCCAAATTATTGAGGTTCGGGGCGAGGTTTATATGGCCCGTGACGATTTTATTGCATTAAACGAACGTTCTAAAAAGCCATTTGCAAATCCACGTAATGCGGCGGCGGGGTCGTTGCGCCAACTGGATGCTGGCATTACTGCGAAACGCAAATTATCTGCATTTGGATATACTTATGGTGATATTTCTGAACGCACATGGCAAACGCAAAGTGAGTATATGGAAAAACTGGAATCATGGGGATTCAAAACAACATCGCATTGGGCGCGTCCTGCACACAGTGTATCTGATATCCAAGATGTGTATAACGATATAATGATACATCGTGCTGAAATTCCATTTGATATAGATGGACTGGTTATCAAGGTGAATGATATCGCAACCCAAGAACACATGGGGGCGCGCGCAAACAGTCCCCGGTGGGAGGTTGCCTATAAATTCCCTGCGGCTCGGGGTATAACATTGTTGCGCGACATCAGTGTCCAGGTTGGACGCACGGGCGTTTTAACCCCTGTTGCAGAACTGGAACCAATCAATATTGGTGGTGTGGTTGTATCACGCGCAACATTACATAATGCAGACGAAATCGCACGATTGGGGGTCAGAATTGGCGACCGCATAATTGTCCAAAGGGCAGGGGACGTTATTCCACAAATTGTTGGTGTTGCAGAATCCGGTAATGGCACAGTGTATAAATTTCCTGAAATATGTCCTGTGTGTGGCGCGGCGGTTGTTCGTGAATCTGGGGCGGTTGCACGCCGTTGTGTGAATACATTGGGATGTCCGGCGCAAAGAATTGGTGAACTGGAACATTTTGTATCGCGCCATGCGTTTGATATTGCTGGCCTGGGACCACGCCAGTTAGAATTATTCACAGAACGCGATTGGATAAAATCTCCGGCGGATATATTTACACTTGTATCGCGCTATGGCGATGCAATAAAGAATATGGATGGTTTTGGTGATAAATCTGTATCGAATTTGAACATATCAATTGAAAACGCTCGTAAAATAGATTTACATCGGTTTTTATACGCAATCGGAATTCCTGATATTGGCGAAGTAACGGCAAAACTGATTGCTAAAAAATTCGGCAACCTGGACCGGACACGTCATGCTACATATGCAGAATTCAAGAATATAGACGGCATTGGCGATATAATGGCAAATGAAATAGTTTCATTTTTTGCAGACGAACATAATAATAAAGTTATCGACGATTTGCTGGAACAAATAACTGTCGCAGATGCTATAACAACCACAGGGACAACGAACGGGCCATTGGCGGGCAAGAAAATCGTGCTGACAGGAACATTGGCAAATTATACACGTGACGAAATGCGTGAATTATTGGAAAGTATGGGCGCACGTGTGCAATCATCTGTATCGCCAAAAACAGACATTGTTTTGGCTGGCTCAGATGCAGGCAGTAAATTGCAACGCGCCACAGAATTAAATATTCCAATCTGGTCCGAACAAGATATAGAAAAATTAAAATAATTTCTCTATTTACCCATTACTCCACCCCCCGTCCCCTTCTTTATGAAAGAAGGGGACGGGGCGTTGCCTCGAAAAAACTGATTCTAAATGGGTAAAAAAGTGTGGAAAAAACCTAGGTTTTTTGACAAGTGTTTTTTTTAGTTTTTTTCAATTTTTTTAATTTTCGGTTTTTCTGTAAAAACAAAGGGTTATAAAATCCGGCCTTT
>JAGHVJ010000006.1 GCA_018064365.1 Candidatus Enterousia onthequi
TGAAGCCCCAGTAAACGGCGGCCGTAACTCTAACGGTCCTAAGGTAGCGAAATTCCTTGTCGGGTAAGTTCCGACCCGCATGAATGGCGTAACGATCTCCACACTGTCTCCAACATAGACTCAGCGAAATTGAATTCTCGGTGAAAATGCCGGGTACCCGCAGCTAGACGGAAAGACCCTATGAAGCTTTACTGCAGTTTCGTACTGGCACTAGGACTCATTTGCGTAGGATAGGTGGGACGCTTTGAAGTGTGGATTTTGGTTCACATGGAGCGGTTGGTGAAATACCACCCTGATGTGTTTTAGTGTCTAACCCGCGTTCTTGAAACAGGGCGGGGGACAGTGCGTGATGGGCAGTTTGACTGGGGTGGTCGCCTCCCAAAGTGTACCGGAGGCGCGCGAAGGTTTGCTCAGGCTGGTCGGAAATCAGCCGGTGAGTGCAATGGCAAAAGCAAGCCTGACTGCAAGGGGGACACCCCGAGCAGAGACGAAAGTCGGTCATAGTGACCCGGTGGCTCCGCATGGAAGGGCCATCGCACACGGATAAAAGCTACTCTAGGGATAACAGGCTGATGCTACCCAAGCGTCCATAGCGACGGTAGTGTTTGGCACCTCGATGTCGACTCATCGCATCCTGGGGCTGGAGCAGGTCCCAAGGGTATGGCTGTTCGCCATTTAAAGCGGTACGTGAGTTGGGTTAATAACGTCGTGAGACAGTTAGGTCCCTATCTACTGTGGGCGTTGGATATTTGAGCGAACTTGACCTTAGTACGAGAGGACCGGGTCGAACGAACCTCTGGTGTACCTGTTGTCGCGCCAGCGGCATTGCAGGGTAGCTATGTTCGGAACAGATAACCGCTGAAAGCATCTAAGCGGGAAGCTGGTCACAAGATAAGATATCCCCATGAGTTCAGTTCTAGACTAGGACATTGATAGGCTGTGTGTGTAAGCCCTGTGAGGGGTTGAGCTTAACAGTACTAATCGAACCATTGACTTTTTATCTTATCGTTTGTTTATTTCAAACGGTAATTATGCTTGAAGAGATTGTTGTTGATTGTAGAATACGATGTGCTGGATTTAATTCTGGTGATTATAGAGCGGGAGTCACCCTCTGTTCCATTCCGAACCAGACAGGGAAACCTCGTATCGCCGATGGTACTTTGGCTTAAGCCACGGAAGAGTAGGTCGTCGCCAGAATTAAGTCCAGTTGGACATAAAAATCGAAATTTAAAACCGCCTGTGTGGCGGTTTTTTATTGTAAATATTTTGATATAAATTACAATAGATGTAAAATTTATGGGGATAACAAATGTCAAATGTATATCTGGACAATAACAGAATCGTGAAAATGAAAGATGTCGATGAAGAATTGAAAAAAATCGGTACATGGCGCGAAAATATTTCATCAAACACTGTCATAAAAATTGTACTCGTTATCCTTATTATGTCTTTATGTGCATCGGGTTTTGTTATGGATAAAAAACAACACGTGGCCAAAGAACAGGCAAAAAAACAATTTAAACAAGAATTACAACGTGATTTGATGAAAAATCCAACCAAAACGGATTCTGTATATAACGCATATATTGATAGGGCTTTATCAAAACAACGTTGATATAATAATCTAAAAAAAGAATCGCCCGGATGGGGGACCATAAAATTATGAAATTTTGTGGATAATTCCCCCAAACATTACTTTCAAAAATTTAGTGAAAGTAAAGGTTTCATCGGACGATTTTACAACGCTACCAAGTTTTTTTTAGAATTTACAATTCTGTGTTAAACAAAATGAAAAAATATAATAAAATTTTTACATTTATAATTGCTACACTGATGTTGGTGGGGATGACCACATCTGTGCGTAAAGGATATACTAATTCTAAAACAAAACAGTTACGTCAAAAAATCGAAAAAACGAAATCTTCTGTTAAAACAATACCCCAACAAACAAAACAACAAGAACGCGACAGCATTGCGCATTTTAATGCTCAATCATCCGTATATCAAGAACTGACGCAAAAACGTCAAGAAAAACAAAAATTACAAACCGAGATAGCACTTTTAGCCGAAAAATCTATGTCTGAATATTGGAAAGCAAATTTCCCAAAATATAAAAAATATATTTATTCCAAATTTACAGATTCAGAACGCGCAGAACTCTCAAAATGTGTAAACACTGTGCATTTTACACTCAGTTGTGACGTAGATACAAATTATTATAAGACATTAGATAATATTTTATATGGGCCGTATTGGCATGAATTTATAGAATGTGCCACTGAACAAGTATCTGAGAAAACAATTAAAAAATACGAACATGTCCGTAAAGATGCAGAATGCAAATACCCGTATATTTTTATAAGAAGTGTATTTTATGATGGTGGAAATATTACAACAACAAACCCATATTATGTAGCACCATATGAGCCAGAAAAAACACCACAAAAAAATGATAGTATAACTATTTACAACAAAGTGTTTACACAAGTTATCCAAGAATTTTGTGATTCTTTATCATATCAAAACACAAAAAAAGCACCATATATGAACGAATTTAACAAATTTCATAATGTATCGAAAGTATTTACGGCAAATCTTGACATGCTTATTGAAAACCCGTTTGTTTTTGATGGTGAATACATAGATTTGCAATCACCGTTGTTTAAAAAATATGCGGACCAGATTTTACAAAAAATAAAACAAATTATGGCGATAACCCCAGAAATCAAAAAATTAGATAGGAAACACGAACAAGATATGAACGGAATACAAACGCACTTTAAAGAATTAAAAGAAAAAAAGATACAAAACGCGAAACAGACTATCGAAAAATTGGGAAAAGAGTTGCAAGAATACGATCCTGACTTTGAATACGAACCGTATAATAAAGCAACTGGTACCATTTTTTGCCAATATACGCAAAAAAGCCGGTAAATGCCGGTGCTTTTATACATATTTGCCGGCAAAAAAACATCAAAAAACGCCGGGAAAATTTAGAATTATAAATGATTTCTAGAACGGATAGCCACGTATGTATAAACACTTTTATTGTGTATATTATCAATCAAATCTGCACGCCCAAGAACGTTTTTGCGCATTGACCAATTACAAATGCGATGACCGATACAATTGTGCAGATGGTCAGCATTTCTAAAAACGGCTTTATAAATCCGTGTTTCCTGTAAAGACCAACATATAAATTAAATCCAAATAATGTTGCAATTGTTATCAGTATTGTGCCAATAAAAGCAAGTTTTACATTTGTAAAAATCGTAAATGGTGCCAACAATATACGCGATACCTGTGATAAAACCTGCGGTTGCGGCGCGACGCATATTGTCTGTTTTTGTAGCAAGGTAATTTGCCGCCGTCATTGATAACGCATCAACAACCGACATAATAATACATGTCAGCAATATAAGTCGCCGATTAGTTAGTGTAAATGTCAGGCCTGCGATTGTTCCTGTTATACTGACCACTGCATCGTGCATACCCAACACCGCAGAACCAAAAAAATCACATTTTTTTATTCTCGCCATATAAAAAATACTAACATTAAAAACTGAAATTTGCGCTGGGAAAGAAATCAAAAAAATCGCAAATTTTTACTTGCAAAAATACCGTTCGGCCAGCATAATGCCAAGGCTAAATGTTCAACAAAAAAAGGAGTAAGTATGAGTCAAAAATGGGTCTATACTTTCGGTAATGGTTCTGCCGAAGGTCGCGCCGATATGCGTAATTTGCTTGGTGGCAAAGGTGCAAATTTGGCTGAAATGAATTTGGTCGGTTTGCCTGTGCCTGCGGGATTTACTGTCACAACAGATGTTTGTACATATTATTATGAAAACGGTCAAACATATCCGTCTGATTTAATGGACCAAGTTCGCAGCGGTGTTGCGCATATTGAAAATATTATGGGTAAAAAATTTGCAGATATGGAAAACCCATTGTTGGTTTCTGTGCGTTCTGGTGCACGTGTATCTATGCCGGGTATGATGGATACTGTTTTGAATCTGGGTTTGAATGATGAAACAGTAAAGGCATTGGCGAAACATTCTGGTAATGAAAGATTTGCGTATGATTCTTATCGTCGTTTTATCATGATGTTCTCTGACGTGGTGTTGGGTGCCGACATCAATTTGTTTGAACACAAATTAGAAGAAATGAAAGAATCCAAAGGATACAAAGTCGATACAGAATTGACTGCCGATGATTTGAAAGAATTAGTGGAACAATTTAAAACAATCGGTAACGAAATTGGCAAAGTATTTCCACAAGACCCATGGGAACAATTGAAATTGGGAATTGGTGCTGTATTTGGTTCTTGGATGTCTAAAAAGGCAATTACATATCGTAAATTGAATAATATCCCTGGTGATTGGGGAACGGCTGTGAATGTCCAGGCAATGGTGTTTGGAAATTCTGGCGATGATTCTGCCACAGGTGTTTGTTTCTCACGCGATCCGGCAACTGGCGAAAATAAATACTATGGCGAATATTTAATCAATGCCCAAGGCGAAGACGTTGTTGCGGGTATTCGTACACCACAACCGATGAGTAAAGATGATTCTGGTCGTGTGTCTTTGGAAGAAGCAATGCCAAACGTTTATAAAGAATTGTGTGATGTTCGTGAAAAATTAGAAAAACATTACAAAGATATGCAAGATATGGAATTCACAATCGAACATGGAAAATTGTGGATGTTGCAGTGCCGTAATGGTAAACGTACTGCGGCTGCGGCTGTGCGTATGGCTGTTGAAATGGTGAACGAAGGTTTGTTGACCAAAGAAGAGGCAATCTTGCGCGTTGGTGCCGACCAATTAAATCACTTGTTGCACCCAATGTTGGATCCAAAAGCAGACAAGAAAGTTATTGCAACAGGATTACCGGCATCCCCAGGGGCCGCAGTAGGCCAGGCCGTGTTTAATGCCGAAGATGCTGAAAAATGGGCATCCAATGGTAAAAAGGTTATGTTGATTCGTGTTGAAACATCGCCCGAAGATATCGCCGGTATGAATGCCGCCCAAGGTGTAATTACGGCGCGTGGCGGTATGACATCTCATGCAGCTGTGGTTGCGCGTGGTATGGGAACACCATGTGTATCTGGGTCTAATGATATTAAAATCGATTATGCAACAAAAACAATGTCCACAACATCTGGTGTTGTGATACACGAAGGCGATTGGGTGTCTATTGATGGCGCACGTGGCGAAATTATCGCTGGGGCTGTACCAACAGTATCTGCATCATTGACAGGTAATTTTGGAACATTGATGGGCTGGGTTGATGAAATCAAAGTTTTGTCAGTCAAAGCAAACGCAGAAACGCCAAAAGACGCAAAACAAGCCCGTGATTTCGGTGCCCAAGGTATCGGATTGGCTCGTACAGAACATATGTTCTTTGACCCATCGCGTATCCAAGATATGCGTCAAATGATTTTGGCAGATGATGAGGCTGGACGTCGTGCGGCATTGGATAAATTGTTGCCATATCAACGTGCCGACTTTATAGAATTGTTCAAAATTATGGATGGTTTGCCGGTCACAGTTCGTTTGATTGACCCACCTCTACATGAATTCTTGCCACATACAGAACCAGAAATGCAAGAATTGGCGAATCATATTGGCAAAACTTTGGAATTCGTAAAAACTCGTTCCGAAGCTTTGCGTGAATCCAATCCAATGTTGGGACATCGTGGTTGCAGATTGGCGATTACATACCCAGAAATCTGTGAAATGCAAACACGCGCAATCTTGTCTGCTGCAATAGAATGCAAAAAGGCCGGTATTCGTGTGTTCCCAGAAATCGAAGTTCCATTGGTTGGTTCTAAAAAAGAAGTCGATATTGTAAAAACGGTTATCGATGCAACGGCCCAGGCGTTATTTGCAGAAACTGGCGACAGTGTTGAATACACGGTTGGTTCAATGATTGAATTACCTCGTGCTGCTGTTTTGGCAAATGAAATCGCAGAAAGTTGTGAATTCTTTGAATTTGGAACAAACGATTTGACACAAACAACATTGGGTATGTCGCGTGATGATACTGGTAAAATCTTGGATGAATACCGTGCGCGTGGCGTTTATGTTGCGGACCCATTTGCGTCTGTTGATCAATTGGGTGTTGGTCTATTGATACAAGATGCTGTGGAAAAAGCACGTAAAACCAAAGGCGACAAAATCCATTTGGGCGTTTGTGGTGAACATGGTGGCGATCCTGCATCTATTGAATTCTTCCATAAACTAGGGTTTAATTCTGTATCATGCAGTCCATTCCGTGTGCCAATTGCACGCCTTGCGGCGGCCCAAGCGGCGGTTAAATTCCCACGCAAAAACTAATTGCACTGGAAGCAAAATAAAAACCCTCCCGAACGGGAGAGTTTTTTATTGTTATGAAATTTTGATTGTGATATAAATAAATCTGCGCAAAGGACGGAAAATGACGACACAAAAATCGCAAATATTGCCAAAATCATTATGGAAATTTTATTTGAAATACGGTTTTCGTGGGAATTATTGGTGCATTATTGCATGGGCGATATGTTGGTTGGTTGCCTCTTTTGACAATGTTTTGTTTCCGTTTTATCAGAAATGGCTAGTTGCCGCATTGGAATCACCGATTCCTGATGGGGTATCATGGTTGTCGTATATTTTGCCAACAATACTTTTGATAATTGGTTTAGATGTTGTGTTGTTTGTATTTGTATTGTTGCGCAGTGTGTTTATATTTCGTTGGGGGCCCAGTGTGGATAAACAAATGTCTGTTATTCTGACGAATTATACACAATCTCAGAGTATGTCTTGGTGGGTATCTCGTTTGCCAGGCAAGGTAAATCAGCAAATGATATATATTCGCGATTTAGACAGTATTATGGAAAGTTTATGGTGGTGTATATGTACATTTTTGATGATATGCATAAATTCTGGAATGCTATTTCGTATAAATTCATATGTTGCAATAATGTTTTTGTGCGCGTTTTCTTTTCGGGTTGTATTTGCATGGGGAATGCGTAAAAAAGTAAAAAATGCATCCGAAGAAAAAGCAAGTGCGCAAAGCACATTGTCTGGCAAATTGGTTGATTCTTTGTCAAATTATGCGATTGTAAAATCTTTTGCTGGTGCAAAACGTGAAGAAGCATATCTGGAACCACATCGTAATCAAAAGATAAAGGCTGCGCGTCATTTTGGTTTTTTGAACAGATTGTTTTGGGGAATCCCTGGAACATTATGGAGTGTATTTTTTGGCGGAACATTATTCTTTTGTTCGATGCTGTATTATCGTGGCGAAATGACAATTGCAGATATTGTATTTACGATTGGTGTGTTTTTCTCTGTAATGGGTTCTATAAATGTATTGATAAATCGTATTCCTGATATTATCGATAAAGTCAGCAGTGCATCGAAATCATATCGTGAATTGGTAAGTAATATTGATGTCGCAGACATTGATAATGCACCAGATTTGCATGTCACGCGTGGCGCAATAGAATTTCAAAAAGTATCTTTTAAATACAGAAAGAAATATATTTTGCGTGATTTTAATTTGAAAATAAAACCCGGTGAACGTGTTGGAATTGTTGGGTTGTCAGGCGCAGGTAAAACAACATTGGTAAATTTGTTGATGCGTTTTTATGATCCAAACAGTGGTGCAGTTTTAATAGATGGACAAAATATAGCAAAAGTTTCTCAGAGTTCCTTGCGTGAAAATATTTCTTATATTCCCCAAGAACCGACAATGTTTAACAGAACGATTGCGGAAAATATTGAATATGGTCGTCCTGGTGCAACACTGAGTGAAATCAAGGCAGCGGCCCAAGAAGCGTCTGCCGATGAATTTATCAAAACAACCGATAAAAAATATGATTCTTTGGTTGGTGACCGCGGGATAAAATTATCCGGTGGCCAGCGCCAGCGAATCGCGATTGCGCGTGCGTTTTTGAAAAATGCCCCGATATTGATTCTGGATGAAGCAACATCTGCATTAGACAGTGAAACAGAAATCGCAATTCAAAAATCATTTGATAAATTGTCTGTTGGACATACGACATTGGTTGTTGCGCATCGTTTGTCCACTTTGCGTAATATGGACCGGATTATTGTGTTGGACAAAGGTTGCGTGATTGAATCAGAAACTCATAATTCTTTGATTCGTAAACACGGGTTATATTCCAAGTTGTGGAAAATGCAATCGGGTGGTTTTTTGCAAGAAAAATAAAAATCATTGACCGTAACGCATAAAATTATTAATAATAACCACCGTAGGAATAAAATCTTTAAACAAAAGGACGGAAAAATGAAAAAGATTGTTTTATTTGGTTTGGTATGTTCTGTGGTTGCGTCAAATGCAAATGCTGGCTGGTTTGGTAATTTGTTCACAAAAAATGCAGAACCACAAACTTTATCCGAGGCATGTAATGCAGACGAAATCACATCTGTTTGTCCAGAAATGGTGTTGGGCGAAAAAACATTGACAGAATGTTTGTCTGAAAATGTTAAATCTTTATCAAAAAAATGTTCAAAATATGTGAAAAAATCAATCAAAGAAAATAAAGAATTGGTTTTGGAAAGTAAAGACGCTGCTGCAACTGCTGCTGGTGCAAAGGTTGCTGATGTAAAAACTGCGATTGCCGAGAAAAAGGTCGCTGCCGCAGAAGCAAAAACTGCATTAAAAAATAAAAAGGCTGCATTAAAATCAGATGCAAAAATCGCAGGGCAAGAAATTAAAGAAACCGTTCAGACAATAAAGGCAGATGCAATTGAAACAGGTAAATCTGTAAAGGCGATTGCAAAATAAAAAATAAAATTTATTTGTCATAATGCCCTGCGAAATTTTTATAAATTTTCGTGGGGTGTTTTTTTACTCTTTACAAGGTTAAATTAAAAATGCTAGAATAATCTTAAGCGAAGGTTTACACATAAAAAAATGGCTATTTTCTGCTGTTTTAGGAGAGTCTTATGAAAAATAAAAAAATGACAGAGGTTTATAAAAACGCAGTTGGCACTGTTGTTTTATTGGTCAGTGGCTTACTTATGTGGTCGGTGTTTTCTGATATGAAGGCGTATGGCGACCCTGTTGCGCCAGTGACACCAACCGCGCCGCGGGCAAATTCTGTACGAACGAACGCAACAACGCGTGCAACTGCAACGTCACGTGGAACTGTGGCGCGAACAACAACCTCTCGAAATACAGCCAGTCGCGCAGTGTCGGGTAATGCAGTGTCTGGCGCGGAACGAGGTACAAGTTCTCGCAGTGTTAGGACTCGTAGTGTGAGTGTGCGTTCCGCAAACGGGACTGTGAAAAATGTTCCATCGTCAAATCGTTCGGTTGTGTCCCGTACAGTTTCAGGTAATACAACGATGCGTGGTGTGTCTGCGCGTAATACAGCACGCAATGTGGTCGCGCGGACAGGTACAACATCTGCGCGGGTCAGTCTTGTTGGAAATGGTTTGCGTGCTTCTAATAGTTCAGGGATTACTACTTCGTATCTAACGAATAAATTGTACACAGGCAATTATTCAAACATTATCGATTCGACAACAGGATTGATTTCTGCTGATGCATACAGTGCATGTTTGGAAAGTTATTATACTTGTATGGATGAAATTTGTACTGCACGTAGCGATACCAAAGGACGTTGTTCTTGCGCCGGTCGTGCAACTAATTTTTTAGAGGCTGAAACAGCATTGGAAAAGGCAAATGAAGAACTGATTCAATTGTCTGGTCAATTGGCTTTGTTGGTTTCTACCAAGGGTAAAGATGTCAGCGAGGCATTTAAATTGACTGATGCTGAAAAAGTTATGAATTGCGTTTCTTGGAAAGATTTAACCGCACAATACGGTACAAATTATTCCACCCCAGAGGTTCAATCTTGGTGTAATTTGCATGGTATGTATAATTCGTCAGATTGCGCAGAACCATCTTATTGTAAATCTTCTGGTAATAGTTTTGGTTTTGATATCAGCACTATAAATGGCTCGTCTTCTGATATTTTGGCGTCATTAAAAACATGGGCGGATGCCAAAGATTTGGCAAAACAATATACATCCAGTGATACAGATGAATTGTTGTCAAATTATACAACAATCGCTGGTGTTGTAAACGGGTTGTCTGGAATAAATGAAACGGCGGATGTGTCTGCGGCTGCGTTAGATACATTGGCGAATAAATGGGGATACGAATTATTTGAATATGCACATAATAATGTTTGTGGTCGTGTTCTGGATTCGTGCTTTAACGGAATATACGAGGCATGCGGCACACCGCCATCCGGGTCAGATTCTGCGGGTAATAAAATCGGCAAATGTGCAAATGGTGCATCAACCAGTTGTCCGTACAATTATAACAGTGCAATTTCTGTCAAAACATCTGGGAACGGTTCTGGCGAGGTTGCATTAAACGAACGTGGCGCAACCGGTTCAACAACATCGACATCAGCAACTTGTTTTGGTTATACATCTGCAAACGGTGACCCATATGCTTCTTTGCGTGGGCCTGTTGCGGATGCGCGTCGCAGTATTATGCAGAAATATTTGTTGGATGCAAATGCGGCTTGCGATACATATGGTACTGCGTTAAAGAACACTGCGCAAAATATCAATTATCAAAAAATTGCCGCAGAACAGGCTTTGCGTCAGAAACGTATGGAATTTTACACCGAAGAAGAAACCAAAATTACAAATGATGCTATCGCTGCAATTACAAACTTTAATAATTGCATAGATGAAATTTGGGATTGTTATAATACAAATGCAGACGAAGAAAATTGGTCAACTGCGCGTATTAAAACATACTGTGCCCAGGTTTCCAATGTTCCGCATTGTTATGAAACAATGATTTGTAATCCGACGATTGTCCAGTTTAACAAAATCATAGATGAACCGGATACAAAAGGAAATTGTGACTTGAGTGCAAACGTTGAAGAAAACAACTGTCGTAACGTTGTGACATTGCAAGAAATATTAAATGGTACCGGGGTCAGCGGTATTGGTTATGTCGGAAATGATAACTTGAACCAAATATTGGCTGGTTTATTAAAGGCAGAATCTGCCGTCGTGCGTGAGGCTTGTTTGTTAAAGGCTCTTGGATGTGACGGGCAAGACAAAGATGATCAAACTTGCTTGCGTAACTTTGATAAACAAAAATATAAAGATGAAAATAAATAATTTATTGCCCGGCATTTGCCGGGTTTTTCTTAAAAACCTATGTCTGGTGGTTGTCAAAGTTCAAAATATTCTCGCTTTTGTATAAAATATTAGACAAAACACTTGACTTGTTGCTAAAAAATGGTATCTTTTGCATAAAGTTTTAGACAAAAGTGTCAAAACAAAACAAGAACTAACAGCGTAAAGGTTAAAAAATGGCAAATTTTGCAATCTTTCAAACCGGTGGTAAACAATACCGTGTGCGCGCAGGCGACACAATCAAGGTTGAAAAAATCAACGCAGAATCTGATGTTGAATTTGACAAGGTCTTGATGTTGGACAACAAAATCGGCACTCCTTATGTCGATGGTGCACGTGTTATTGCAACGGTTGTCGAACAAAAACGCGATGACAAGGTTTTGGTTTTCAAGAAAAAACGTCGTCAAAACTATCGTCGCACACGTGGGCATCGTCAATACATTACTGTATTGAAAATCAAAGAGATTAAAGGCTAAGGAGTTTAGACTATGGCACACAAGAAAGCAGGTTCCGCTACATCGAACGGACGCGATTCTGCAGGACGCAGATTAGGTATCAAAAAATCTGGTGGCGCGCGTGTTATTCCTGGCAATATCATTATTCGCCAACGTGGCACAGCGGTTCATCCTGGATTAAATGTCGGTATGGGCAAAGACCACACGATATTTGCAAAAATTGCGGGTGTTGTTAAATTCAAGCGTGGCTTGAAAGACCGCAAAACTGTTTCTGTCGTTCCTGATGAAGAAGCAAAATAAAAAAAATCGCCCACACGGGCGATTTTTTTGTGCGATATATTTACATACTTTCAACTTTTTTCTGTTCCGTTTTTGTGATATAATTAAATCACAGAAATGAGAAACATTTTTTTATGTTTTTTTACGATGCTATTGTTTGCGCCGTCGGGATTGTTTGCGGCGACGGCATCTCGTGCTACAAATCATACGGAATCTGCATCAAATTCAACCCGTGTTGCGACATCTGAACGCTCTGGTGGAATGACGCGTCCATCAACAAATACGAATAATGGTTCGCGAACAGACAAGGTTGTATCCAGAACTGGGGATAAAACACCAAGGACATCGGAATCTTCCGCGCGGTCAACGGTTACGCGCGGTGGCGAAATATCGGTGCGGACCGGTATTGCGCCACGAACACTGGAATCTAATCGTGTTGGAATTAAACAACGGGGGGCTGTATCAAACCGTGTTTTGAATTCTGGAAATAATACTCTGGAACGTAATATCTCTGGTCGTGCTACAATATTATCGTCATCTCAAACCCAAGGTAAAAAAGTATCTGCGGCTGATGTTGCTGCGGCCCAAGAATTATTGGAACAAACGGCCAGTTTGAATAAATCATGCCAAGAACAATATAACGAATGTATGGACCAATTCTGCGCGGTTGTTGATGCAAATCAAAAAAGATGCAGTTGTTCGGCGAATTTATCTAAATATTCCAGTGTCCAAGATGCTGTGACAAACGCAAACAACGAATTAAATAGTGTTGCACAAAGAATTCGTTATGTTGGTTTGTCTGCCGATGAAATTCGTGCCATTATGTCCGAGACCGAGGCCGAGGCTGAATTAGATAACAATCGTGATGTGTCTGAAACACGCAGTATGTTGTCCAAAATAGAAGAGTTAATCCAAGACCCAACCACTCGTGTCAGTACAACTGGTGGTGATTCTGATTTTGGTTTGGATATTGATTTGGATTTTTCCAATACCGATGCAGACATTTTCAGTCTTGATTTTTTAAATGGTAATAACGATTCGATTTCCAGTAAACGTGGAACGGCTTTATATAACGCTGCGAAAAAACGTTGCAAAGCAATTTTGGACAACTGTACAGATGTTGGGGCAACATCAAACCAAATTACTGGCAATTATGACCTGGCAATTGACAAAGATTGTATCGCATATGAACAAGGTTTAAAGAAAATGAACGAAACCTTGCAATCTAATGTGCGCAGTGCTGGATTGATGTTGCAAAAGGCACGTTTGGCGGTGTTGCAAAACAAAAACCAATATGATGCCAAGGGGTGTATTGGCGCGCTGGAAACATGTATGACTGATGATATGGTGTGTGGTTCCGATTATGCGAAATGTCTGGACCCAACCAAAAAATACATAGATGAAAATGGCAAGGTTGTATTGGGCCAAGATATTACAAATATCACAGATTTTATGTCTGGATTTAATAGTGCCAATATCGATTCTAACAAGTTGTCCACGGCAACCAGTATAACAATTAGTGACAGTACCTGCAAATCCAATGACAATAATGACGGGACGTGTGTTGTAAAATATTTGTTGGATAAAATCGGCACTGGTGCAACTGTCAAAGATGGCGGATTGTGTCGTGCAGTTTTGGATAAATGCCAACAATATACATATAATTTATCAGGAAATAAATATAATCCGTACAATGATGTTGTTGTAAATTATATTCAACGCGCAATGGTGAATATTAAATCATCGCAACAACAAATTATTTCTGATTATGCATCAACCTGTATGACGGATGTTGCTGCATGCTATAATCAACAGGTAACCCAGGTAAATTCTTGGTCGTCCGTGGCGTCTGTATCCAGTATTCGTGGTGTGATGACGGGGGCGTGTCGTAATGTTGCATTGACATGTGCGTATGCAGTATTTGCAAATATGTGCACCACAGGTGAACAAAATGCAATAAATTGGGTGCTGCAAGATAGCGATACCGCAGTCAATAGTAGTTCTTGCGTTCCATGTGATATTGAGCATCCATCACAATGCATAGAAGGCATTTCTGAAATATTCTACCAGTCTTTGTTATGTCCAGAAAATTCAACATATCAAACGACGGCTGGTGTGCCATCGAATCGTACAATCGAAGGTTATGTAAATACTCAATGCAAATGTAATTTGGGTTACACTTCATTTAATGGTGCATGCTTGACATCATGTGCAAATAATGAATATCGCAATGAATACGGCACATGCGCAAAATGTGACGGCTCTCTTGACAGTGTCAGTGATGGCAAAGAACATGCCACATGCACACCCGCATCCAGTGGTTCCTAAGTATTTATTCTGCGGTAATTTTACTCATAAATTCATTATGATTTTTTAATTCATCATCGTGCGCAGGAAAATGGCGATGTGGGAAATTTTCACCAATCTTTGGATGCTTTAACATGGCCTCGTGTTGCTGGGCGATAACATCGTTTATATCTGGTGCCGGTGCCGTGTTTTCTAATTCTAAATATACTTTTGCCAAAATTTCCGCGTCAATCAAAGCACCGTGTGCATCTGCGCGTGCGGTCAGTGATACGCCAAACCATTTGGCCAATGCGTCCAAAGTATATGCCTTTGGACCGAATACACGATTGCGTGCGATAACAATAGAATCGCGTTGCTGGTCGCGTGAAATTTGTGGCAACCCCAATTTTGCTAATTCAAAATTTATAAACGGAAAGTCAAAGTCAAACCCATTGTGCGCAACAATCGGTGCATCGCCAATAAATTCTAAAAATTTTGGTGCAATCTCACTCATCTTTGGTTTGTCTTCCAAAAAAGCATTTGAAATTTTATGAACCATATATGTTTCAGGTGGAATAATTTTACCCTCGGGGTTTATGTATTCGTGAAAAGTATTTTCAGTAAGCACACCATCAACCAATTCAACCGCGCCGATTTCAATACAACGGTCGCCACGAGTCCATTCAAACCCTGTTGTTTCAATATCAAAACATATAATTCTTGCCATAATTTCACCTTAAAAAATGTGATTGAGATAATCTATTTTTTTTGTATTATAATAAAGCCGTGAAATTAAATCTAGAAAATCTTAATCCTGAACAATTACGTGCCGTCCAAAAAACAGATGGCCCTGTTTTGGTGTTGGCGGGTGCGGGAACTGGAAAAACACGTGTTTTGACTACGCGCATTGGTTATATTTTAGAACAAAAATTGGCGTTTCCGTGGCAAATTTTGGCACTGACTTTTACTAACAAGGCCGCAAATGAAATGAAATCCAGAATTGATTCAATGTCTGACGGTGAATTTATTGCCCGTGACATTTGGTGTGGCACATTTCACTCTATATGTTTGCGGATATTGCGTTCGAATTACGCAACTGTTGGATTGCGACCAGATTTTTTGATTTATGGCGAAGACGACCAAAAATCTGTTGTTAAAAAGGTTTTGAACGACCTGAATATTACAACTACAAAAAAGCCATCAGAATACATCGAAGATTTTTCCAGGATAAAGGACCGTGGTTTAACCCAAACACCGTCCACAGACCGAATTTTTAACACGTATAACGATGAATTGCGTCGTCTAGGTGCGGTTGATTTCGGCGATATAATTTTATGTGTTTTGAATTTGTTTGAACAAAATCCTGCGATTTTAGAGCGTTATCAAAAACAATTCAAATATATCTTGGTCGATGAATTCCAAGATACCAATGTCGCCCAGATGCAGTTGTTAAAATATTTAACACGTGGTAATGACTGTCCGAATATTTGTTGTGTTGGTGATGACGACCAATCTATTTACTCTTGGCGTGGTGCAGAAATAAAAAATATTCTAGATTTTGAAAAAACATATCCTGGCACTACTGTGATTCGTTTGGAAACAAATTATCGCAGTACAGGAAATATCTTGGGGGCTGCAAATTCATTGATACATCATAATGATGATAGGTTGGGCAAAGATTTACACACGGTTGCAAACGGTGATGACGGTGAAAAAATATATGTGTTCACTTTATCAACCGATTTAGACGAGGCGAAGTTTATCGCCGACGCAATTATTAAAAATGGCCCGACATATAATGATAAAACAATTTTAATTCGTTCTGGGGCGTTATCTCGTTTGTTCGAAGAAGAATTTGCGCGTCGTCAAATTCCATATCGTTTAATTGGCGCAACCAAATTCTATGACCGTATGGAAATTCGTGATGTGATTGCGTATATTCGATTACTGGTGCATCCGTTTGATGATATGTCTTTTTTGCGTGTTATTGGAAAACCTCGGCGTGGTTTTGGGCCATCTGCAATTGAAAAAATGCGTGCGGCAGGCGATAATTTAATGGCTGGATTGCGTGCGTATTCGTTCCGTGGCAAACAACAAGATACCGCAAACGAGTTTTTATCAGTATTTGATTTTGATTGGGAAAATATGCCACCCCAGGATGCTGTTAAAAAATTATTAGATTCATCTGGATACATAAAAATGTGGCAAGAATCCAAAGATGTTGATGCGCATGACCGTATAAACAATATTCACGAATTGGTAAATTCTGTTGTTGCAAAATACGATTCTTTGCATGATTTTCTGGAACAGGCGGCATTAATGATGACGGATGATAATGATGACCCAGATATATTAAACAATAATGCCGTGAACATTATGACGATACACGCGGCCAAAGGATTAGAATTTGATAACGTATTCCTACCCGCTGTCGAAGAGGGTGTTTTTCCAAATGAAAAATCAATCCAAGAAGGTTCTATCCAAGAAGAACGCAGACTTGCCTATGTCGCAATAACGCGTGCACGAAAATTTGTTGTTATAACTAATGCGATATCGCGCGTTATGTATGGCGAACGAAAATATAATGCTCCCAGCCGTTTTATCAGTGAAATAGATTCTTCATTTTTGGTGTTTGGTGATGATGTCGCACGTCCCACCACACGCCCGCAACCACATCACTATACGAATCAAACTTATGAACATAAAAAAAAGTTTGTTGCAGCGCCTCGTAAAACATTGGTTGGCCGTATGGCGCGTCACAGTGAATACGGCACAGGTGTTATTATCGAAGAAGGAACCGGAATTTTAACAATCGCATTTGGGACGCGTGGAATTAAAAAAATTGCGCGTGATTTTGTGACGGTTTTATAAATTGTTTTTTACAATATCGCGTGCTTGTTTCCAACGTTTTTTTGTAAGTTCCCACAATTTTTCTGTGTCTTTCTTTACTTTATCGCCCAGCCCAGATTCGATTTTTCCACCCCAATCAGAAGCCAATTTTTGTGATTTTTCCGCCATATAGCAAACCAACAACAGCGATAAAATCAACAATATTGCGCCGTCAAATCCGAACCCCGTCAACAGTTGTCCTGTATTTGGATTTACAACAAAAGTCAATAAAGATACAGATACACCTGTTGCCACCGCCAGACATACAAAATAAATTGCTGCTTTGACAATGCGTGTAATTTGGGTTTCTAATTTTTCTGCTTTGAATATATCTAAAAAAGAATTAAATATATCCCCAGCAACACCCTTGTACTGTGTTTTTGCGGTTGTTTCTGCAATCGCAGTAAACGGCAGCAATAACAAACTTAAAAATATATCTGCGATAACACCCAAGGAAATAAACAAATATTTCCAAATGTTTTTCAATGCCAAATATGTTATGTATAATCCAATAGCAGACGTGAATAAACTTGCGCCCACACCGGCAACAACCCATTTCCAACCAATTCCAATAATCGTTGTAAAAAATGCAGACATTTGTGTTGGTATGCACAATAACCCAGCCGCAGAATCTGCGGTGATTTGCAGGTTTTCTGGTGCGCTGGTTGCGGCATATTGACGTATTGCTTCGCACGTGTCTGGCAGTTTATATCCCACAACACCAGTGATAGCATCCCATATTGTTGTAGCGATATATGTCCCTGCCGATATAATTGGAACCATAATCGTAGTAAAAGCATGGGCAATTCCGAACTTTAATACAATCAACCACGCAGAAATAATCAAACCTTTTTTTAATATGTCTTCTACGGCTTTTTTTGCATCTCCACCAGAACCGATTAAATGATACGCTTCAAAAGCAATCAAAAACGCGTATGCAATCAACATAAACATAATTGCAAATGTTGCCAATGAATTGTCCAATGCTACACCGACACGCGCCATACCGCCCATAAACGCCAGCCCTAATTTTGCCTCTATCGGAACATAACTGTGGGCAACAGTTGTGGCGGTTGGACCAAAGTTATTTAATTCGTCTACGATTCGACCGGTAACCAAAGAACGATTTTCTTCTGTTGCCCAAGTCCCATAATCACCAATATCCCCAGACCCGTATGTTGTATCTGCAAACCCAGGCACTGCGATAAATATTGCAAATATCACAATTAAAATTTTTCGTAAAAAATCACGTGTTTTCATCATGATATAAATCCATTGTCATGCAATCTTTTTACCGCACCATCAAACCATTTGCGTGGTGCATGCCATGCCTTTTGCCCTAAATCGTGGGCCCATTTTCCGATGTCAAATTGTTCGCCCGTTCCAACATCTGATTCTTCGCCTGGGATTGGCAATTTAACTTTGCCCGCAGGTAACAAAGCATCAACTTTTGGACTTAATACATAATAATATAACAAGAATAATCCAGCCATCAAAATCAAGAAAGACCACCCATCAGCCAAGAAATCAAATGCGCCTGGGTGTTCGGCTTCGATAATTTGTTTTTGTTGTTCAAAACAAGGTTTAAATAAATCTGCATCGACCAAACCGTCCGCATCTTTGGATTGTGCCTCGCATACAGAAAATGCGTTCATCACGGATTCTGCCGCCGGTGTTGTGTTTTGTGTGATTTGTGTTCCGAATAATGGTGGTAACACAGATGTATAACCGTCCACAGGACCTGGGAATGTCGCGTCCGCAGCATAGAAAATAATCGCAAATAATAATGCAATTTTTAACGAAATAGATACAACTGAAATTGCGGCCTTGATAACCGTTTCTAATGATTTGCGGAATAATCCTGATGCTGCTTTCCATACTTTTTCATATGCCAACGCAGCAATTAAAATGGGCAAGAATATAATAACGAAAACGACTTTGAACAAAATCGAGAAAATTTGAAAGAATAAATCAAATCCAATAACTAAAAATGCCAGAACCAAGAACAGCCCCGCAATCCATGTCAGCATACCGCCACCCAATCCCAGCCAAGCATAATTCATCAGTGCGAATCCACCGGCGGCGCCTGCCAGCATAACAGAATATAAATTTCCAATAACGCACATAAATGAACCAGATACCGCGGCCATTGCACCAGATAATTGGGTCGCACCCAAAATAACATTACAATCAGTTGCAGAATTTACACCCGTTGCTACCATTGATAGTGTAGAACCAATATATAAAATTGGCGAAATTAAAATTTCAGAAATTACTTTCAAAGATGCAGTGCTATCCAAACTCAATACACCAATCGCAACACCTGCAATCATAATGCGCAACCCCAATTTCCATACTGGTTCAAACCAAGTTTGAAAATCTATATTATTTGCATTTGCGGTATATTCTGCATTTTTCTTTGATTTTTCCCAAACATATTTTATCGCAGAAATAAACATAAAAATCGCAAATCCGGCACCCATTAAAATCCACAAATTGTTCACAATCCCAGACCAAAACATTTCAGATGCCACACCCAACATATCTAATAATTCAACGACATATTTTCCCAAAAATACAGTGCCGATATTTTCAATCCCGTTATCTGCGCCGATTGCGTGTATAAATCCGTCAACAGATGTATAGGTCAACGCAGAACCACCAATAGATGAAGATAAATACCAAATGCCCAACCCCAAGGCAACCACTATACCCAGTACTTTTAATCCCAAAGAAATCAATTTAAATTTCAGCATAATGATTTACCTTTTACGACCTCATTTTCTCGATAATAATTTTAGCGGGTTTTTTGATATAGTTATTAGCAAATCCTTTTGTTAAATTCATTAAACTATCGCCAAATTCTTTGCCAACCGCATTGTCGCTGGCTTGGACTTGGAACATGCCCAAAACAGTCTTTGTAATATTTGGAATATTACTATAAATAAATCCTAGTACATAAACCAAGACCACAACACTAATCAGTGTTAAATCGTTTATGCCCGTTTGATTTAAATCTGTTTCAAATACAGTCCCATCCATAATTGCAGCCAACAAAGTATCAAAGTTATTTAGATTGCCGTCTGGGTCTGCAAAGAATTTCACAATAATCACCAAAATCACAGTGTATGTAATTATCGCCACCCCCAAAGATATTATAGCACCAACCATATTTTTTATCTGTTCAACACCGACCCCTTTGCCCAGGGATTTTATCCAACTCAACCAATATGGAACATCTGCTGATTCCTTAAATGCAGTGGTAACCAAAGATAACGGAAAGAAAAATGCAAACATCGCCATGGCGATAATAACATCTATGAAATAACACAAAAATTGGAAAAACATTTTGAAAAACGCCCAAAACAAATACACCCCGATAAATGCCAATAATAAATGTTTTATAAATGCCCCAATCCCCATAAACATAGCCCATGAAAACCCAGTGTCTAACATTGCGACGCCCAGTTTCATAAACGATTGAAACAAAGTAAGTGTGACTTTTGCGGTATTGATAATAGAATCACGTAATTCTTGTCTGAATATCCCACCAGAATCATCCATCGGTTGTGGGGTGTATTCAATGTGTTCTTCAATTTGTTCTGGGGTCAATTGTATCATAGCAGATGCATAGTTTTGTGTCACAATAGCCACCGGTTCAAAAGCCACCTGGGTTATAAAACGTGGCAACATAACCCCCATGCCCAAAAAAGTCAAAGCAAACAAAGAATTTATAAAAACAGGCCGTATAGATTTGTTAAACCAACCATCTTGAAAGCCTTCCTTCATGTTTTTCCAAACCGCACCAAAAATATAAAACGCAAATATTGCACAGAATAAAATTGTGCAAATAAGAACGAATTTAGGATATGCCGCTGCAGCCGCATCTGACACAATTTGAAACATGCGGTCAAATATCGGACAAGACCAACATTGCGCAGTATTATCGATAAAGGATTGTGCCAAATTATTCATAATTATCCCTTAAAAAATTTAACAACATTTTTCACCTTGCCAGGCACAGCCTTGGCCATGCCCCATGTTGTTTTTGCATCGCCTTTGACCTGGTTATACAATGCGGTTGCGTCTTTGCCGACATATCCTGTCAATTTTTCGCGTGTGATTTCAAATATTTTATTCATTAAAAAGAAAGTCAATAAACAAGATAACCATAAAACAGAATGCCCGCCAAATCCACTGGATAAAGAATCCATGCTTGGTAAATTAGAATACGCAACGCCACCCGCTGCTGTGACGAACATACGACTGTTCCATTGGAACAAAGCGCGCACCAATGCCAAATTTACACACAATATAAATGCACATGCAATCATTGTCACAACCATTTGTTTTAATGCAGTTATAATGCCAGAAAAAGCAGGCCATATATCAAACCAACTGTCGCTTTTTTTTGCAACCCATGCGGCCACACCAAAAGGATATAAAATCAAAGCCATACCAAAATTAAATATCGTTTGAATAATCAACAAAGCCATAAATAAATTGCACCCCGTAAATGTTATAATCAACAAAATACCAGAAATAATATTCATAAAACCTTGACCGCTGTTGTGCGACATTAATGTGGTTAAAGTACGCAGTCCATTAGACAAATAAGTAAGCCCACGTTTTATTACAGTATTGTTTGCATGAGACAAAACATGCACAGGTTGAATTAAATATTCACAAGATTCTGTGTCCAACCAACCCTGTGCCATTAAATTTGATGGACATTGCACCGCGCGCATATCTTCTAAATTTACATCAGATGCAGCCTTCATAATTTCGGTAGTAAACAAAGAACCAAAACTTAAAAAAGGATTAATCAAATGTTTGGTCATAAAATCTGGCCGTAATGGCAACAAAAGTATGGCCGCAACCAATACGCGTATTGCAGGTTTTGCAACATTGTTTGCGATTTTCATTCCGTCAGTATTCTCGATAGAATCCCCAGATTTGAATCCAAATGTGGACATCCAATATTTAGGAACAAATAATTTAATCAAATACAACGCGACATAAAATACAAAAAATCCCCATACTAATAAATAAATTATACCGTCGTGATTTTGCCCAACGAAATAAGCATAAGTCCCATTTGCAACAAACATAAATGCATCCAGTACAATAGGCACTAATTTTGAAATGTCCAAAGAATCAACATCAATCAGACCCCATCCTGCCAACGCCACACTGGGCACGAATGAGCAGAACAATAAAGTGCATCCAATTAAAAATTTTTTAATACAATTCATCTCTTATAATATTATTATTGTAATTATAACATAAATCGATAAAATTATGTTATAATTAAAATATGAATTGGCTAAAAAAATTTTGGATAGTTTTTACATCTTTCTTGCCGTTTTCAGCAGGGGCTTTTTCGCCACTTTTAATTGGTGGAATTGCGTTTGGCGGTGGAATAATTGGGGTTTCTATTTGGCGCAATGTGTCCCCTGTAAATATGTCTGACGCATTATCTTTTTTTTCCAGTTGTTGGTCATGTCAAATTTTTTCAGATGTTGTCGCAACAATGTCAAATATTATTCCTGTGACCTATAAATCTTTGGGTGGTATAATAATACCATTTGCAATTGTTTTGACAGCAGTATGGTTTGCGTGGCAATTATTGACATTGTTTATCACGCCCGGTCAAGATAAACAGATAAATAATTTAGGGTGGAGTCTTGCAGGACAATGGGGAACTCATGTTATTCGTGTTTTATTTGTAGGGGCATTGTTGCTTGTTCCATTACCGCGAATGATTTCATCTGTTGTACTGGAACCTGTGTTTAATATTGGTTTGTCTATGAATTATACAATGTCTGTGGCTGATGCTCGCCAGAACTATGCAAATTGCATAATTGCAACTGCGGTCTCGGATGTGTCTGCAACCCGGACAGATACTGCAAATCCTGGTATAAATGCATTTTCACCGCGATTTCGTCATAACTTAACATGTCAAATTGCAAATATACATCAAATGACAGGTTTGGGAATGACAATTGGTTGGACAATGTTAAATATGGCGTTTAACTATGATTATATGCATAAATTGATGTGGGGAATACCGATTTTTCCCAATGTGCCATTGATATTGACGGGGCTTTTGATATTGGCGCTGTATTTATCTGCATTATTGCCGATACCATTATATTTCTTGGAAATATTTATCAAATTATCTATTGATTTTGTTTTGTTGCCATTGACACTGTTATCGTGGATATTCAAAGGTTGGAAAATATTTCCGTCTGGCAAGGGAAATATAAAACAAATCATAGATGATGTTATTTCTGGTGTTTTAGGTTTGGCAATGACGGGCATATTTATAACATTTTCAATAATGTTGTTAAATGCGGCTTTTGGTAATTGGAAAGGTGCATCTGCATTACAAACTGCGATTACCCAAAACGATTCGAAAATTTTAATAGATTCGTTAATGTCCACCACAGGCAGTAAATCTCTGATAACCATAATATTGATGGGGATATTTATGACTATGTTTATGGTGATGATACCTGCATTGATAAAGTCGTTATTTAACATAACAGTATCTGATAAATACTATCAAACCGCAAAAAAAGATATAAATTTATTGTGGAATGGCGCGAAAAAGTGGTGGTCTGCCGCAAAAAAATAAAAATCAAGTGCTTTATTTGCATTCACCCCCTTTTTTATAACATCCGAATCTGATATACTGTATATCGTGATGAAAAAGTTTCCGATTCTTTATTGGCCACGCAAAACGACAGACGATGCAGAATATCAATTGTCGCGCAAGGTTATAAATAATGCGACTGGCACAATGCCTGATGTAATATCAGATAATCTGGATTTAGACGCGATAATGAACGAAAACCCAGATTCTGTGGTTTATTATCCGGTATTTTGTGGCTCGACCGGTTGGTGGGGCGAATTATTGGGCGCGAACGCGGTTGTGGTTGATAAAATGATAATTTCTCCGGAATGCCAACTGATGGTGATTCAGTCTGATAAAAACGCGAATTCATCTGGTTCAAACCAGTTATTGGCGGCGGAAATATACCCCAGCAGTGGTTTTTTCAAGAAAATGAATTCATCTATTGCAACTGTGGCGGATATGTTGGCCACGGATGCTGGTACAATTTTGGCATTGTTTTCTGGTCGTAATCCAAATAAATTTGTAAATATCTTGGAATCGACTGGAAATTCATACCTGGGTTGTATCGGTCGATATTAAAAAATAACAGTAAACGGCGAATAGCCGATTTTTTAATTTTATATTGCCTGCAAATCATAAAATTCGTATTATCCAAAAAAAGGATGATTTGTGTTAAAAAAAGAAAATGTTGTTGTGTTTGATTTTGATGGAACATTGTCTGCATCTGATTCGCATTTAGAATTTGGACGTTATTGTTTTCAGCACTCGATTCGTCCGTGGGTGTTTTTACCTGTATTTTTAGTTGGGTGTGTGGGGTATGTGTGTAATAAAAATCGTATTTGGCCTCGTGAAATGATGCGACTGTTCGTAACAGCGAAAATGGTGAAAAAATTTGCGCCAAATGTTATCCGTGAACACCGCACGCGCAGATTTGGTTGGTCTGCGACCCAGGTTGCGCGTGAACGCGCGGCGGGAAATATTTGTATTTTAATATCGGCGGGCCCAGATTATTTAATACCAAAATTAGTAAAAGATATGAAATTTGACGTTGTTTTAACATCGCAAATGGACAAACAAAAACCATGGAAATATAAATTTATGTGCTGGGGTCCAAACAAGGTGGTTGCGTTGGACACATGGGCAAAACAAAACAATATTATTCCAAATGTGGTTAAAAGTTATGGCGACAGTCCATCTGATAAATACATAATGAGCCTTGCACAAACACAGGTTTGGATAAATCGTAAAACAGGTTTACCAAAATAATAAAAACCGCCCAGATGGGCGGTTTTTTAATCTTCTCCGAAATTCATTGCTCGTAATTTTTCTGCCCTGGGGCTAATTTTTGATACAGATGTTTGTAATTGTTCTATATCTGTCTGGGCGGCGGCAAAATGTTGTGCAACCTTGGCAGAACGTTCCGATAGCCGGCCTAAATCTGTCAATAATAAATCCAATTCGCGTTTAATTTGACTTGCCACGCGTTTTATTTTTATGTCTGATAACACAGCGCGAATCGTGTTTAATGTCGCCCACAATGTCGCCGGTGATACGATAAAGATCTTTTTTCGTGCGGCATAATCAATAGTGTTTGGAAATTCAGTGTGAATTTCTTGGAATATAGATTCCGATGCAATAAACATCATTGCGCTTTCTGCTGTAACACCCGGAATAATGTATTTTTCTGCGATTGCATCAATATGTTTGCGCACATCCAGTTCAAATTGCTTTTTTGCACCAATATCATTTTTATCGTTCAAAATTCGATTATAACTTTCCAGTGGAAATTTACTGTCGATAATCATATCACCCGGCGGATAAGGTAATCGAATAATACAGTCCGGCCGTACCCCTGTTGATAATACCGTTTGAAAAGAATATGTTTCTGGTGGCATAATATCTGCAACCAAATCAGCCAGTTGGCGTTCGCCAAATGTCCCGCGGGCCTGTTTGTTGCCCATTAAAATATCTTTGAAATTTGCGATGTCTGCACTGATACTTTTCAATTCCATGGCGTTTTGCGACAAAGTCCCCAACCGTTCCGCTAACCGCTCGCGCAGTCGAACATTATCTTCACGCAGTGGCGACAAATCAATCGTGTTTTTGCGAAAAATCAACACCAATAACAAAAAAATCACAACTGCCAACAAAGCAAAAATATAGATTGTCATTTGAAAATCCTTTGCTAAAATCAATACATAACAGATTATAAAGGATTTTGTATATGTTGCAAATGAAACTTTGTGGTGACCCAGTTTTACGCACAGAATGTTCGCCTGTGACCAGAATCGACGGCGAATTGTTGAAAACCATGGATACAATGGTTGAAATGATGCGTGAACAAAGTGGCGTTGGACTTGCCGCACCCCAGGTTGGCATTACAGAACGTTTTTTGGTTATGATGACACCGGACGATGAACGGATTTTCAAAATGATAAATCCTCGGATTATATCGCACAGTGATAAAAACTGTGTGATGGAGGAGGGCTGTTTATCTGTTTTGGGTGGCGATAATTTACCTGTTTATGCAAATGTGACGCGTCCTGAATCTGTGATTGTGGAATGGACTGATGAAAATGGTAAACAACAAAGTGCGGAAATGTCCGGTGTGCCGGCACGCATCGTGCAACACGAAACAGACCATTTGGACGGAAAATTGTTTGTCGATTATTTGTCTGGCGCGCGCCGTGAAATGGTTATGCGCAAGGTGCGGAGGCATAAAAAATGAAATTAATTTTAATGGGAACAAATGATTTTGTTGTGCCTGTATTTGAATCTTTGCGAAAAAAACACGACATTTTGTCTGTGTTCACGCGCGCACCAAAACCGACTGGTCGTAAACAGATTTTGACCCCGTCGCCTGTGCATGTTTGGGCAGAATCACATAATATCCCTGTGCATACATCTATTCGTGATTTTGATGGAATGGTGGCTGATTGTGTGTTTGTAATGTCGTATGGCGTGATTATACCTGATGATATTTTATCTCAATCCAGGTTTATAAATATTCACCCCAGTAATTTACCAAAATATCGTGGTCCATCACCAATCAGAACTGCAATAAAAAATGGCGATAAAACCAGTGCTGTTTGTTTAATGCAAATGAATCACGATTTAGATGCGGGCGATATTTATATGTGTCGCGAATTTGATATAGATTTAAATGACACAAATGAAATTGTGGAAAATCGTGTTGCAAATATTTCAATCGAAATGTTGGACGAATATTTTTCTAATCCAAACGCGTTTTTGCCTAAAAAACAAATTGGCATGCCGACATTTACACATAAATTTACAGGTGCTGATGAAATCATAGATTGGAAAAAAACTCCAATTGAAATTCATAATTTAGTGCGCGCATTGGGGGCTGGACGGACAAAAATAAATGGCATAGATGTCAAAATATTAAAAACAACACTGGAAAATGGAAATTTACAAATATTGGAATTACAACCGGCGGGCAAACGCTCAATGGATTGGAAAAGTTTTGTAAATGGTCTGCAAGGTGCAGACATAAAATACGGAGAATAATTGTATGCGTAAAAAAATACGGGGAGTAAAGAAAAAAATGAGTAATAATATTCAATTTGCAAAATGTGGTGTGTCTGGCGAATTTGTTATTATATCAAAATACAATGCAAAATGTCCATGCTTGAATTGTTCTGGGTGTGATAATCAACCATGTGGGTGGCGATATGTGTTGCAAACAGACCCATGTACAAACGACGATATCCGCGAAGTATTATGTGCAAATTGTATGGCAAAACAAAGATAAAACCAAAAAGGATACAAAAATGGCAGAAGAAAAAATTTGTGGATATTATAAACATTCTGTTAGAATATCTGAGTATAACAAACACGGAAGTTGCCCTTGTTTAAATTGTGATAAAGATACATGCGATGACGAATGTCACGCCAGTTTGCATCCTGTACTTATATCTGCCAAGTGTCTTTCGGGCAGAATATGTTGGCGACATGATAGATGTAAGGATTGTCTGGATTTTTCAGAACAATATTCTGCACCTATTAGTATAATAACACGGAAACAAAGATAATAAGATGCAAAAATTTTTAAATACATTATGCGGATTACACGCATCTAATGTTGTTATATCAGAACACAACAATAACGGCTCGTGCCGGTGTTTGGGGTGTGTGGGGATTTCTTGTCAGAATTGTCAACAATATCAGAATTTATTAGACGAGGCAGATAAAAACGATCAAATAAAATTGGAACGCTGTATTGCATGCATGAGACAAAGATAAAAATTTAGGATAAAAAATGACACGCTATAAAATTGCATTAGAATACGATGGAACGAATTTAATTGGCTGGCAAGAAAACTTGGACGGCCCGTCTGTTCAATCTATTCTGATGGATGCATGCGAACAATTTTGCGGCTTGCGTCCAACTATATTTGGCGCAGGGCGGACAGATTCTGGTGTTCATGCAATATCTATGACTGCGCATTTTGATTTGGAACGTGATTATGATGCTGATACAGTTATGCGTGCATTAAATTTTTATTTGTTAAAACAGCCCGTATCGGTTTTGTCTTGCGAAATTGTTGATGAAGATTTTCATGCTCGCTTTTCTTGTGTTGCGCGTCATTATAAATATGTCGTGTTAAATCGCGCTTCTGCGCCCGTTCTTGAAAAAAACAGGGTATATTGGTTTCCTCAAAAATTAGATGTTGAATCAATGCGTGTCGCTGCCAAAAAATTATTAGGCCAGCATGATTTTACATCTTTTCGTGCCGCCCAATGCCAAGCCAAAAGTCCGATAAAAACACTCGATAAGTTAGATATTACTGTTGATGGCAATCATATAATTTTTGAATTGTCTGCACGTTCGTTTTTGCACCATATGGTTCGCAACATTGTTGGCACATTGTTAGAAATCGGTGTTGGTAAACCATATGATATTGATGAAATATTATCGGCAAAAAATCGCAGTACCGCCGGTCCCACCGCACCGGCATCTGGATTATATTTTATTCGTGCGGATTATCCCACCAACGACTAGTCGGTGTGTATTCTATTTTTCCAGATTTATAAATTACGAAACCATTACGCAAAATTTTGTGATTGCATTTTGGTCCAGATATATCAAAATACGATACGATAAAATCAATGTCATCATCACGACATAATTTCACAATATTTTTATGCAATGGAACAAATTTTTGGATATACGCCACAGTGAAATTTTCGGATTTATAAATACAAATGCCGTCTGGACATTTGCGCCGAACATTTTTATCAGATGGCGGTTCATTGTTTAATTGTCTAAATGTGTTAAAAGCAAAATAATGATTAGAAGCACGCGCTTTATTAAATTCTAGTTTACCGTCATACACCATGCCAACCAATTCGTGGTCGCTTGTTGCATAAAATACAGGCGTTTGTCGGGTCGCAATAATTATGACACCAATTATAATACATACGCCAAACAATAAATAATTTGCACGACGATAAATCCAAAGTTTTGCTTTCATCAGTGGTTTTACCAAAATTAAAAACATCAAACCCAATACGAATATAACAAATGCACTTGTTGGAATATGCGGTATGATAATATTAGATGCAGGCCAATCAGCAATTTTCTGCGCGATTCCCAATGCAAAATTATAAACAACCATTGCGTAATCTAATAACATATGAAAACCAAATCCAGAGCATAATGTTCCAATCAAAACCATGGGCATAATTGCAAACGAAAATATCGGCAGTAATATTAAATTGCCAACCAAACTATACAGTGGCACAGAATTAAAATGTGTTGCGATAAATGGCAATGTGAATATTGTTGCAATAACAGAGGTCATAATTGCTGCATAAAATCCATTTTTTATTTTTTCTAAACGACTTTTGTTTTCAAAAGTTTGCCCGTCAAAAAACCAAATCAAACCAAATATAGCGGCAAAAGATAATTGAAATCCTACCTGGGTTACGAAATGAGGATTTACAAAAAACAAAATTAAAAACGCGATTGAAATATTTCGCATAGACACAGCGTTTCGTCCCAATAACAAAGCCAAAAATAACACAGTTGTCATCAAAAACGCGCGCCATGTCGCGACCCCGAATCCAGAAATGCAAACATATAAAAATAATATCAGCCACGCACAAATTGTTGCTGTATATCGCGCAGGAATTCGTCGTGTTAAAAATCCGCATGCGCGTAGAATAAAATAGAAAATTGCAAACAACCACCCACCAATCAAAGTCATATGAAAACCACTGATTGACCAAATATGCCCAACACCTGCGGTTGTCCAAATATTGCTATCTGGGATTGGAACGGCATTTTTATAGCCCAACACCAAACCGTCGGTTAAAAAAGAATTTGCCGCATTGTGAATTTTATTACGAAACCCGTTTACATTAAATGCATCGTCGTGCGACAAAATTTGATAATCTGTCATAAATCCATTTGCAGTTAAATTATTAAAATATGCCCACCGTGCATAATCAAATGTTTCTGGTGCTTCGATTTTAGCAGGCGCAAACAAGAAAGCACGGCCAGAAATTATATCTCCGATTTCAGGACGGTTTGTATCATCTGAAATTGTGACCCGAACATTAGCATTTTTTGCTAAATTTAAATCAGATGCATTGACTTGCAATACCAACCTTGTTTTGTTATCTGATTCATCTATATCTATAACCGTAGCGGTAATGTTTTTATCGCGTACATCATATTTTAACACAGGTGTCCCAACTATAAAATGCGTATAAAATATTGCATACGAAAACCCGAATATAAACAGCATAATGGCACGCAGAATCAAATTCTGTTTGTTAAATAGTAAAAGTATGATACTGACAATAAACGCCAATCCGATAAATTTAATGTTTGGTTCAAATGGTAATATGAAATATAAACCTGCGCCCAATGCTAATAACATTGGCGACCATAAAAATTTATTTTTTAATTGTTCTGATAAAAAATCACGCATGTATGAATTATAGGAACGAAAGTTCTGTGCGCAACCATTATTTTCCAAATATAAAATCAGGGTCAGCAGCCAAGGCAATTATTGTATCCATATCGTCAGAGTCAGACGCTTTTTGCCGAATTGTCTTGCCACATTTTTCGCATTTATGGGTAATAACAAAATGGCCGGCCGATTGTTCTACACAAACAGGTGCCATCATACCGCCACAATCACTTTGTCTGTCCCCAGGATTGTTATCAACATGTCGCGACCATAGGCATTTTGGACAATGGTTTGTATAACCATTTCCATGCACAACTGCGCCACAATGGGCGCAGTTAAAATCTTCTATACGTTTTATGAATTGTTTCATATATTAAATACCTAATGCATCACGATACATTTTGGTCAATTCGTCCGCCTCGTCCAGTTCATCAGGGTCCAATTTACGCAACCGTATCATTTGACGAATGTATTTCGGGTCATATCCCGCAGATTTAGCCTCGGAATAAACTTCTTTGATATCCGCAGCAATGTTCGCAGTATCTTCGTTTAATTTTTCAATTCTTTCAATAATAGACAATAATTGTTGATTATCAAAAGCACCATGATTTGCATTTTTCATGTTTGTTTTCCCCTTGTTAAATTTACAATAATATAATATATTATTTACGACAAAAATCAAGAAAAAGCAAATCCAGGGGGAATGTTTTATGATAAAATTTACAAAAATCACTGCATCTATTGGGCCAAAATCTGACGCTCGTGCTGTTTTAACAAAAATGATACAATCTGGGACAAATTTGTTTCGCATAAATTTCAGTCATGATACCGGTGATGTCCAAGGGAAAAAAATCGATACGATTCGAACTGTGTCGCGCGAATTAAAAACACCTGTGGCTGTTGTTGTAGATTTACAGGGCCCCAAACACCGTATTGGGAATTTTGCAACCGAAGATAAATACAAACTTACCATCGGACAAAGGTTTATATTTGATTCAGACGAAACACCGGGCGACAATACGCGTGTATGTTTGCCACATCCTGATGTTATTGCGTCATTGCATGTCGGCGACAGAATTTTATTAAATGATGGAAAAATAGAAATGCGTGTTGATAGAACAGAACCAACAAAGATTATTGCTACGGTTGTGCGTGGCAACGAAATCTGGTCGCGTCGTGGTTTTAATTTGCCGGACACTTTTGTTGACTGCAATGTTTTAACGGAAAAAGACCGTGCTGATTTAGAATATGCAATCACAAAAAATCCAGATTATGTTGCTGTGTCTTTTGTTCAAACAGCGGATGATATTGCGTATGTTCGTGATTTTATAACTGCGCGCACGGCGCATAAAATAAAAATCATTGCAAAAATAGAACGCCCGCACGCGGTACATAACATAGAAGATATTGTTTCTGCATCTGATGGCATAATGATTGCGCGTGGTGATTTGGCGGTTGAAATGCCGTTTGAACAAGTTCCTGCGATTTCGCGTCATATAATTCGTGTATGTCGTCAAATGAATAAACCTGTAATTGTTGCAACGCAAATGTTGGCATCGCTTGTTGATGGAGAATTTCCAACACGTGCAGAAATTAGTGATGTTGCAAATGCGGCATATTTGCGTGCAGATTCTTGTATGACATCCGAAGAAACTACGATTGGTATAAATCCTGTGAATACAATTCAAACGATGTCGCGTATTTTGTCTTATGCAGATATGGATTCAATCGCAAATCCAAACGATTGGTTGCGTACAGAAAATGTTCCAGAAAACAATTGGTCGCGTTCTGTTGCGTCTATGGCATATTTGAATAACGCGTCTGCGATTGTTGTCTTTGATAGGGACGGTATTGCCACAACTGAAATTTCGTGCCGTCGCCCAGATATGCCGATTATTGCGGTGTGTGATGATGAAACAATTGCAAATCATTTGTGTTTGAACCGTGGTGTGTTTCCGATTTTTGCCCCCGAAATATTTGGCCGTCGTGATACAGACGCGGCTGTGAAAACGTTAAAAATAAAAATTGGTAATGTTGTAATTGTTGACGAAGGAACAATCAGTTTGCGTGAATTGAATTAAAAAAATAAAAGGTCGAAATTTTTCGACCTTTTTATTATCTTTGTTTTTCTAATCGTCTTTCTTCACGATAATATTTTATGTTTTTTCCCAAATTGACGGTACTAACGATAGTAGACAGCGCGATTAACGCAGTTAAACCCTTTATCGCGTTGGATGCGGTGGATTTAGGGTCTATTTTTTTTATACAATAGCTACAACTTATCGTTGTACCCAAACCCAACAATGTTACAAATATACCAACAGCAATTTGCTCTCTTATCATATCTACAATACCATGTGCTTGCTTCATTTTTTGTCTGTCCATAAAACACCTCTTTCAATCACTAGTTATATTATAATGTGTAGCATTGTCAATAATATTTTTACAGTTGACCCAATCGTAGAAAATTTACTAAACTTTTAATCATGACAAGAAAGTTTCTGTTTATGTTGCCCGTATTGTTTATATGCAATTTTGCATACGGGGCATCATATCGTGCGGCGTTGGTTGCCGATATGGATTCTGGCAAGGTTTTATATTCTGAACATGCAAATGTTGCAAATTACCCGGCCAGTCTGACAAAGATTATGACATTGTATTTGACTTTTAATGCGTTGGAACATGGACGACTTCATTTGGATGATTATTTGATTGTATCAAACAGTGCTGCCGCTGCATCGCCCGTAAAACTCGGTTTGCCCGCGGGCAGCAAGATAAAGGTCGAAGATGCAATCAAGGCTGTCGCTGTGCACAGTGCAAATGATGTTGCGCGCGTCTTGGCTGAAAATCTCAAAGGCGGCAAGGAAGGAAACTTTGCGTCACTTATGACCCAGGTTGCAACGGAAATCGGATTGTCGAACACGAATTTTGAAAATTCATCTGGGTTGCCAGACGATGACCATTTATCAACCGCGCGTGATATTGCACTGTTGTCTGTCGCGGTTTATAAACATTTCCCCCAGTATTGGAAATATTTTGGAATAAAAAGTTGGACATACAACGGGCAAACATATACAAATGGAAATCGTTTGCTGTCATCGTATCCCGGGTGTGATGGTATGAAAACAGGTTTTACGAACAAATCAAAATATTCACTTGTTGCAACTGCATCGCGCGATGGCCGTCATTTGATTGCTGTTGTGTTGGGCGCACAAGACAAAGATGTTCGGGCGTCTATTGCGACCAGTTTGTTAAATCGTGGTTTTAAGATGTTAGAAAATGGTGCAGAACCTGTGGTTATAAATAATGCGCCTGTGGCACAACAAAATTATAACACAACGCCAATAAACGAAAATAATCCGTTGGCAAAATACACAATAAATTCGAACAAGAATAATAATTTGACATCTGGAACATCGGGTGTTCAATTTGGTGCTTTTTCATCACGTGATGCGGCAATGCGCCAGGTTAAAAATGTCGAACAAACATTGGGTGTGCATGCAAATATAGAACCTGCATCTGGTGGATTGTTTCGTGTGCGCGTGAATAATATTTCAGAAACTGCGGCACAAAATTTGCGTAATTCTGCAACGGCGGCGGGCATTGACAGTTATGTGTTTCATTGATGATATTTGGTGTAATAAATGAATCCAAAAATAGAAAAGTTAATTAAACAATTTGCGCGGTTGCCTCGGGTAGGTAATCGTGCAGCAACGCGCATAGTTTTATCTTTGCTGTCCGATAAAACTGGTCGCGCAAACACATTGGCACAAAATCTAATAGAAGTCTCGGAAACGATACATCCTTGTCCTGTGTGCGGTATTTTAACAGACTCTGATAAGTGCGAATTTTGTCGTGATTTATCTCGTGCAAATGGTGCATTGTGCATAGTGCGTGATATGGCTGATGTTTGGACTTTTGAAAAATCAGGTGTTTTTCGTGGGCGTTATCATATTATTGGTGGCGTTTTGTCGGGGGTGAACGGTGTGACTCCGGCTGATTTGAATATTCAAAATTTACCTGCACGAATCGAATCAGAACAAGTACGCGAGGTTATATTTGCATTGCCCAACACGATAGAGGGCAAAACTACTGCGAATTATATAATGTCTGTGATTGGCGATAATGAAAATATCGCATACTCAGAATTGGCATCTGGTGTGCCATTGGGTGGTGATTTGGATTACATAGATGATGGGACATTGACATTGGCGTTCGGGGGACGTAAAAAATTATGACAGATAATATTGCAAATTTGCCACCTGTATCAACAATGATGCGTGATTGCGGAATGATGGCGAAAAAACAATTTGGCCAAAATTTTTTGTTTGATTTGAATTTAACCGGTCGTATTGCGCGTGCTGTTCCGAATATTGATAAAATCCCAGTGGTAGAGGTTGGACCTGGTCCCGCAGGCTTAACGCGTGCTTTATTGTTGGCGGGTGCAAAACGCGTTGTTGCGGTTGAAATGGACAAAACGACCGAGCCAATTTTATCGCGTGTTGCAGATGCGGCGGATGGACGATTAACGGTTGTGTATGGTGACGCGTTAAAAACAGATTTTTCAAAATTCGGGTTTGAAGAATATGCAATTTGTTCAAATTTGCCATATAATGTTGGTACAGAATTATTGATACAATGGATACATAAAATCGTGAACGGCGAACCAATAAAATCTATGACGTTGATGTTCCAGCGCGAGGTTGCCGACCGTATCGTTGCGCATGCAAATGATGATGCGTATGGTCGTTTGGCGGTATTGGTGCAACTGGTATCAGATGCGAAAATTTTGTTTAATGTTCCGCGTACTGCATTTACGCCCGCACCCAAGGTTACATCCGCGGTTGTGCAAATTATACCAAACAAAGACAAAATAAAATTGTTGGGAAAAAATTTGAAAAACTTGGAAAGTTTGACGGCAAAATTATTTGGAACACGTCGCAAAATGATACGTGGCATAATGCCAAATGTTGATTGGTCGGCATTTAATCTAACCGGTACAGAACGCGCAGAAAATCTGACGCCCGAAAAATTTTTAGAAATTTCAAAAAAAGTATTGCTATAACTTTGAATCATTTTGTATACTCTCAATTGTATCCAGAGGAGAGAGGAGACCCAATATGATTTCATTAGAAGTATTGTTGTTTTTTGCAATCACATGTGGTTTGGTTTTTTGCCTTAAAAGTGCCAAAATTGGTGCGTTGGTTGCGTTTTTATTTGCCGGTATTTTATCTGGGCCGTATATGTTAAACTTGTTTGAATTGACCGGAACTTGGCAAACATTGGGTGATTTAGGTATTTTGTTTTTATGGTTCACAATTGGATTGGAAATAAATTTTTCACGTCTGTGGTCATTACGAAATACTATATTTGGTTTTGGTGCTGCCCAGGTTTTGATGGTTGCGGTTATGTTGTTTCCGTTTTTGTTTGAATTTACAACATGGAATGTTTTGGGTTCTATAATGGTGGCGTTGCTGTTGGCTATGTCGTCAACATCTGCGGATTTACAAATATTGGGCGACAGAAATCAATTAAATTCAAATGTTGGTCGTCAAATATTTTCTGTGTTGTTATTCCAAGATTTGTTATCGATTCCATTGTTGGCAATGTTGCCAGTACTTTCTGGAAAATCATTTAGTTTGGGTGCAACATTGATTGATGTTTTGGTGTTGTCGTTATTGTTGATATTTGGAGTGGTGATTGTTGGGCGTTGTGTTTTGAATCCTGTATTGCGCGCTGTTGCAAAATTAAAATCCAAAGAATTATTGTTGTTGGTTATAATGTTGAATATTATTTTGTGGGCCGTATTACTTGAATGGGCAGGGTTGCCTTCTGGATTAGGTGGCTTTTTAAGCGGTATGTTGATGAGTGAAACGATTTATCGTCATCAAATAGAGGCTGAAATCAGTCCGTACACAATGTTGTTCTTGGCGATATTCTTTATCGTGTTGGGTATGGGATTAAATCTTGATTTGCTGTTTGCGAAATGGTATCTGGTATTGGGTGGACTGGTTGGTCTAATGACATTGAAATTCTTTGCGATATTTATTGTGTCGCGTGTTCGCAGAAATCCTGTTCCTGAATCGTCTTTTATTGCATTGTTATTGACCCAGGGTGGTGAATTTGGTTTGCTGATGTTGCAAATGATGCGTAATCATAATATAGATGCGATTCCGTCATCCAGCCAAGAAATTTTAATTGCGATAATTGTTTTATCTATTATGACGACCCCGTTGTTGATGGCGGTGTATGATAAATTACGCAAGGCTGGCAAGATTGCCCAAGTTAGTGCAAAAAATTTAAAATCTGTAAAGTCTGGTGTGCAACCGTCTGTTGTGATTTGTGGTTTTGGTCGCGTAGGCCAGATTATTGCCCGTATGTTGCAAGAGCAAAACATTCCATATGTTGCAATTGGGTTAAATGTAAATTCTATAATGGAAGGACGTGAAAACGGCTTCAACGCGATATACGGTGATGCAACAAATATGACGATTTTGCGTGAAAGTGGTGTAAATCCACGGACGACGCGTGCGGTTGTGTTGGCGTTGGATAATACAGAAAGTGCGCGCAAAACAATATTGTCAGTTCGTGCGATTGCGCCACGTGCGAAAATATTTGCGCGTGCACGCAATTTGCCAGATGCGCGTGTATTGACTCGTGCGGGTGTTCAAAAAACTTTCCCAGAAACAATTGAATCTTCGTTTTTCTTGGGGTACGGTTTGTTGGAATTTTTGGGTGTCTCGGATAACAAGATAGAAAAAATGTTGTCGGATTTGCGGGCAAATAATTATGAAAATTTAGATGCCAATATGACTAATGGTGAAAAATAAAAAACAAGAATCCGGAATATTCCGGATTTCTTTTCGCTTGACCGTCTGGAAGTGTTTTTTTATACTAAAATTAGTTTATACGGAGGAAGATATTATGAAAAAAATTATACTTGGTTTTTTTGTTGCAATTGCATTGGCTGGTTGTGGCCAGGTTTATGATCGTGAACCAGTTGGTGTTGGTTATGATAACAATGAATTGAAATTGAGTCCTTGCGCATGCATTATGGTGTACCAGGCTTAATCAACCATTATAAACTCACCCAGGCTTATCACATATAATGAGATACCCAGACGATTTTAATACACCGGCTTTTCCTGCGGGAAAAAGTGTTGCCATGTCCAGAATTGTGGCTGTTATGGTGATGGTATCGTTCGTGCTAATTATGTGTGTTTGTGGTGTTATTGTGTGGGCTAAAAAGACCCAAAATACCAGTCCGTTTTTAATTTCAATAAATCCAAATGGCGAACGTTGGACATTGGTTGCACATGATAATCATAAAAATGAAATTCCTGCATATTTTGTTTTGCAAGAATCTTTGTTAAACAAATTTGCGCGTCATTGGTTTTCGATTTCTGATAATGTTTTGGAAAATACGGCAATATGGTCAGATGCGTGTTCACGTGATTCTGATGAATGTCGTTTGGGTAATGGTGGTGATACTTGCGCAATTTACTGTGAATCAAATGATAAAGTGTTTGATACTTTTCACAAAAATGTGTTGCCTGTATATGAACAATTGGAAACAAATGAATCTGTGGTGTGGAACGTGGTAAATGTTGCAGCACGACCTGTTGATTTTCGCAAGATATCGGCAAATGGTGGAATGTGGAAATTAAATGTTTTGGTAAATACGGGTGTGGAAAATATTGTGTTTTCTGGTTATGCCAACTTGGGACATGACCAAACAGAATATCCAAAAACAATGGGGTATTATATTTCAGATTTTAATATGTTCAGGATGAATTGATGCGTGAATATAAATATATCTTGATTGGAATTTGTATGATGGCTGTCGTATTGGGACTGGTGTTTTTTACCGGTGCTATTTATGATGCTGAAAACAAAAACACAATAGAAACATATTTTTTTGAACCTAATAATAAATCATCTGACCGTATCAGTGCACCTGTTGCACCCCAAGATATACCGCAAAATTATCTTCGTGAAAAAATAGTAGAACATTTTGTGTACGAATATTTTTATGTTATCCCAGATGGGGATAATGCTCGTGCTCGAACCCAAGATTTTAAAAATACAGATGGAACATGGACACCATTATACGGTATGGCGGCACCTGTTGTGCGCGAACAATGGCAAACCAAGGTTGCACCCGGTATCATGGACTTGGCGGATAAATATGGAATGCGCACGGTGGAATTATTGGGGGTCAGTGAATCAGAAAGTGGGCACTTGATTGTTGATTATAAATTAAAAACATGGGATAAACCAAACGATGTTTTGGCGCGTCCCACAGAAACAACAGGTCGTTTGTTATTGAATATTACAGACCATCCGATTGTTGTTAAACAAACACAAAAGGTTTTGAACTGGTTGCAAAACGGCACAGATCCCGTGTCGGCATTTTGGTTTCAAATCCAAGATGTTGTGCAGGAATAAAAAGAGAATAAAATGTTATTAAAACGTGTATTATTTTTTGGATTGTTTATATTCATATCGCCACTGTATGTTGAAACGTCTTTGGCGGATGATGGATTCGGTATTATGGATGAAGTGGGCGAAGATGATGAATACGAAACAGACGCGTTCACAGATTCAAATAACCCAGATATTGCTTATTCTGATTCTGGGGATGGTGATTTTATCGAAGAATCTGGAAATGTTGGTTTGAACGATGGTGCTGGTTTGTTAAATGTTGGCGATTTTGATATTGCTGGCATTATGTTGGGTATGACTTTCGAAGATATTTATAATTTATATCATGCGCATAACCATTTATATTCACCACGCAAACGCAACAGTTTGGTTTATACGATACCGACTGATTGGAAATATAATTTGGATTATGAATGTCGCCAATCTGGGGTTACACAGCCAAATAAATTAGAAAAATGTATTCGCAGTCTGGCACAAAATCGTGGGTTGTTATATGTTTCTGAAATTCATTTAGAACGCGCCAAAACCGGTGAAAAAATAGATGTCTTTTTAACCAGTAACGCCACAGATAATGTTGTGTATCGCATAGTGTACACTAATGATATTGAACGGTTAGAGGGTTCTAAACCAAAATTTGCAGACCAACGCGACAAACGTCGTTTGGCATTTTGGAAAAATGTTGTTGCAAAATATGGTGCACCTAATTCTGGTGCAGATACATGGATTACATCAACAAATCCATACGACCCAAAAATGACGGTGTATTATGATGCGATAGAATTAAAAAATGCGGGCAAACAGGCGACTGATATTGCTGCATCTGCTGAACAATCCCGTGAAAACTTTCGTGCGAAACCGTATGCTTTTTAATGAATACATATAACACAGGTCTTTTGTCTGAATTGTATGCGCGTATGTTTTTGCGTATGCATGGATACAAAATTCTAGAATCTCGTTACATAACTGGGCGACATACGGGACGTGCAGAAATTGATATTATCGCTAAACACAAAAATACAATCGTTTTTATCGAGGTAAAAAAACGTCCAGACATATCGACGGCATGGAACGCAATTACACCGAAACAAATATCTCGGTTGCGTAACGCTGCAAATACATATTTAATCAAACATCAATGGACGGGTGGGGCGCGTTTTGATGTTATTGCAGTATGTGGTTGGAAAATTTATTGGGCGAAAAATGCGTTTTAAATTTGTATTACTTTCAGGAGAAAAATCTTGTTATCTTATAAAAAAAGTTATACACTAGACCCACACCAATAAATAAAGGAGATAAAATGAAAAAAGTATTATTGGCATTGTTTGCTGTCATGACATTGGCGGCCTGCACAGGTTCTTATAAATCCGGAAATTGTGAATATGATTTCTTGTTGCACAAAGATATTTCTGTTTCTAAATGGATTGGCAGTGCGACTGGCGGTTGCTAATTATAGCAGAAATAAAAAAAACGAGGCATTTGCCCCGTTTTTTTATATCAATAAATTTATTTACATACAACAACCATCGCCGGACGTAATACCGTATCGCCATACATATATCCAGTTTGCATTTCTTGAAATATAGTGTTTGTTGCGTGGGTTTCGTCCGCCGGCACTGTTGATATAGCGCTGTGGAATTGCGGGTTTAATTGTTGTCCAACACTTTCTATTTTAACAATCCCAATTTGTGCAAACACAGAATTTAATGCCAATGCCAAAGATTTTATTCCCTCGTCATCTGGTGTTTGGTTCAGCGCCGCATCCAACGCGTCCATAACCGGCAAGAATTTTTTTGCGATATTCATCCCTGTTGTGCGAGATGCAGATTCAGTATCGCGTGCCGCGCGCCGACGAGTGTTTTCTAACTCTGCGGCCATACGCATATATTTATCGGTTAAATCTGTAATTGTATCTTGCAATTCGATGATTTTTTTGTCTATGTCATCGCCTGCCCCAGATTCTGCCACTGTATCCGTATTGCTTGTTGTTTCATTGTTTGCGATATTATCAGTAATAGCAACTTGTTCTACTTCAACTTCTTTTTTATCGTTTTCCATATTTTTACCTGCTGTTTTATTATAAAATTTACTTTGCACTTTCTATTATAGGGATAAAATCTTGCTTTTTCAAGGAGGCCCCACCAACTAATACGCCGTCCACATTTTTTATTCTCATTATTTCGCGCGCGTTTTGAGCGTTGACAGAGGCGCCATATAAAATCGGGGTGTCATCAAAGCCCATATCAATCAAAGTATCTCGAATGATTTTATGAGTATTCAAAATTTCTTGTGCGCTGGGTGTGATGCCACGTCCAATGGCCCAACGTGGTTCATATGCAATAATAAAGTCGCCGTTTTTTGCATTGTGTGGCACAGATTCCCGAACGGCGCGTACAATGATGTCAATCGCCGTCCCAGATTGTAATTCCTCATCTGTTTCGCCAACGCATATAATTGGTGTTAAATTATTGTTTATTGCCTGTTCAGCCCGCAAGGCAACATCTGCATTTGTGTCGTGCAATGCATTGCGAACCTCGCTATGTCCAACCAAAGTCGCAGTCGCACCCATATCACGCACCATGGCCGCAGAAATTTCACCTGTATGCGCCCCAGATTCATATTTACTGACATTTTGCGCGCCAATATAAATGTTATCTGCCCCAGTGCGCAACATAGTATATGGAACAAATAACATTACACGTACATCACGCGCCACCGGTATAATCGCATTTATCATATCATTTAATGCTGATTGCGAGCCGTTCATCTTCCAATTTCCTGCAATAATTTTCATGCAAAAATCCTTCTTTTTTTCATTGCGTTAAAATATCACTTTTGCTATGGTACTGCAAAAGGAAATAAAATGCTAGAATATTTACGTAATGCTGCGGAACGTCCATTGGCTAAATTTTTGATTGCCGTATTGGCGTTTTCGTTTGTTGGATGGGGCGTTGCCGAATGGATTTTTGGCGGCGGTGCAAATGATATGACATTGGCTCGGGTTGGGGATTCTAAAATCACTGTGAATCAGTTTTCTAACCAAAAATCTCAATTAATGGCAAATATGTCGCGCGACCAACAACGTGCGATTTATACAGATGCAAACGCAACAAAATCTTTTAATAATTATATAATGGGTGAATTGACCAGCCAGCAAATGGTTCAAAACCGTGCGCACGATTTGGGCTTTATTGTATCTGACCATCGTATTGCGCGCGCCATACGTGATGTCCCTGCATTCCAAGAAAATGGTAAATTTTCTACGGCCAGATTCGACAGTGCACTGTATGCAAACGGCTTGACCGAGGATAAATTGGCGACCGTATTGCGCAGTGATATTATGCGTTCAATGGTTTTGGGCCCAATGGGGGAAAAGGTACCTGTTCCACAATTTGCTGTGGATGCGGCATATAATGCACGTTATGCAACGCGTGAAATAGAATATAAAATTGTAAAGTTTGATGAATTCAAAACTGCAAAACCATCAGACGACGCGTTAAAAACATATTACGCATCACATCCAAAAACATTGCCAGAAACACGTTCTGCGTCTTATGTCTTTGTGTCTGCAGATATGGCGAAACCAGATGAATATGATGCAGGTATGGCGCGTATGACCCGTGTCGAAGACGAAATTATCGCCGGCGACAGTTTGGAATCTGCGGCAAAAAAGCACGGTGCAAAATATGTGAAATTGTCGGCGTTTGCGCGTAATGGTGCGGTAAACGATGCAAATATCACACCACAAATTGTGGCGCAAATATTTGATATGGCGACGGGTTCCGATACAGAAATTATAGAGGCCAAGAAAGGTTTTATGATAATTCATCTGGATACGGTAAATCCTGCGAAGACTGCAGAATTTGAATCTGTAAAATCTGAATTGTTGCTACAATGGACACGCGCAGAAAAACGTAAACAGGCATACGAACGCGCAAACGAAATTTTAATAGATTTGAATAAAGATAATAAATGGACTGGGGCGACAAATAAAAATGTCACACGCACAGATGGCGCACCAATGGCGGTGTTGAGTGATGTGTTTAACAACGCGGTTGGCACAAATAAAATTGTTGAAACCCCAGATGCGTTTTACATTGTGTCTGTAAAGTCTGTAAAAACACCATCGGTTGATGCAAAAAAACGCGAATCTTTGGTGCGAGAAATGGATAATATGATGATGTATCAAATCCAATCAGATTATAATAAATTCTTGCAACGGAAATATCCGGTAAAAATAAACAGCAAGGTCTATAATCGTTACATAGAAAAGTAATCCATAACCGGTGCAAAGCACCGGTTTTTTATTGTCGCATCGGTAGTATGACGGGGCAAAATAGTGTAAAAAAGTGTCGGAAAAAACCTAGGTTTTTTGACAAGTGTTTTTTTTAGTTTTTTTCAATTTTTTTATTTTTTAGTTTTCTCGCAAAATCAACCACTTATAAAATCCGGGCTTCGCGCGGTGTGGTGTCGCAAAAAAACCTAGGTTTTTGGTATACTGTTTGCAAAGGGAAAAAACTAAGGAAATCCAAGGAAAAATTAAAATGCTGAGAGAGTAAAAAATTGTCTAAAAAACACATTTTTTTAAGAGTTTTTTCGAGAATCACAATTTTGGTGTGTGTTTTTTGTGCATTTTTCATCTCGCCTGTGTTCGCCACTTTGCCGGCCGGTTATACCGAGTTGGAATATATCGAATCCACCGGTACACAGTATATTGATACGGGACAAATGTTTTTGTTTGGTGATGAGTTTTATTTTGAGTATATGCAAATTAAAAGTGTATCAACGGAAAACAAAGGTTATGGTGCGGGTGTTGATCTTTCTAGTAACATTACTTGTGGAGGTCGTAAAAAGGGTGACATTGTAGGGATGTATACGTTAGCTAGCAATACTTATTACAGTCCAACATTGAGTTATCAAGATTCTTTAAACAAACATTATACCGAACAATGGAAAATATCAGAAGGAACTTTAGTTTCTGTTTTAACAGAGGTTGGTACAGATAATATATATACTTTTTCTGCTGCCAGAACTGGTTTTAATTCAAGTTATACATCTGGTAATACTGTTTATTTGTTTAGAGATCATAGTTCGCTATATGATTACTATAGCGCGACAAGATTGTATCACACGTGGTTACGTCGTCAAAATGGTACGTATGTCTTTGATTTTATCCCTGCTAAACGTGATTCCGATAATGAAATTGGTATGTATGATACTGTGACTAATACTTTCTTTACTAATAAGGGGACTGGTGATTTTATTGCTGGGCCGGTGGCAGAAATCAAAATTGCAACAACAAAAATGGTTGATGAAGAATTTAAGGCGGCGGAGGACCAGTTGGCGGCGACGGTTCAAACAATTGAAAGTGTTGTATCTCGCACGATTGCCCAAACCGAACAAATCCAGATATTACAAGACACCAAACAAACGCGCCCCGACGAATCATGTCCTGCAAACACGAAATGCTTACTGGTTCAAGACGAAGACGGCACCCCACATTGGTACCCAATCATCGAACCATAAAATTCTTTTGGTCGGGAATATTTCCGGCTTTTTTATTTGCTTTTGTTATGTGTTATTGCTATATTTTTTGCGTTATGACAAAGGGGAAAATATGAAAACCGCAATTAAATATTTATCTGTGATTTTGGGCGTTGTAATTCTGGATCAAATCGCTAAATCATTGTTATTATACTTGATAACTGGGACTGTCCCAATTTCTGGTGATGCGTGGGGAATTGTTGGATATCCTTATTTAATGTCGCATGTGTTTAATTGGTTTAATGTGGTATTTACTTGGAATCCTGGGACTTCGTTTTCTTTGTTTCGCACCCTGGGCGAGGGCGCACCATGGATAATCGTTGGTGCCACTGGGGTGATTTGCGCAATGCTGATTTATTATATGTTGCGTCGGGCTGGCAAAAACGAACGTTTGCCATTGGCTTTTATCATTGGGGGCGCACTTGGAAACTTAATCGACCGTGTGCGTTTTGGCGCCGTCATAGATTTTATAGATTGGCACATTGGCAATTGGCATTGGCCTGCATTTAATGTTGCTGATATATTTATTGTAATTGGTGTGGCTTTGTATATAATAAACATAACTTTTCGCAAAAAATAAAGGGTGAACGATGGTTGAATATTTGAATAATAATTCTGGATTTGCAGCATGGAACGCGGCTCAAAATAAAAATTCTGGGCGGTCGCGTTTTGGTAATTTTTTATGGTGGACATTTTTGTTCTTGGTTGCTTGGTGGATTGTCGGACTGTTTATGAACCCGAAACAAAACGCAAATAATACTGTTGCCCCAGAACCAATTGTCACGGTTGATGTGTCAAATGTGCCGGTTGACAATGTTTCATCTGATATGATTTCTGCGGACGTTCGTGGTTTACGTATATCGAACATAGATTTGAAAAATTTTGCACGCAGTGCCGATGATAAAACACCTGTGCGATTGATTGACGGTAATGGATTTATGGAAATCGGTCTGAATCCAAATGGTACAACCGCGCCAACTGCAACAACAGTATGGAAAAAATCTGGCGATAAAATGGTTTGGCGCAATCCAGATGGTGTGGAATTTACGCGTGAAATAACTGTGGATGGATATTTAATTCGTGTAAATGATACAATTAAAAATAATACAAAACGCGATTATGCTTTTGCTCCATATACGCGTGTGTTACGTAATGCTGACGCGACCAGTTCTGGTGGTGTTTATACTGGCGCATTGGCATATGTAAATAATGATTTGGAACATAATGATTGGCGTAAATTAGATAAAAAATCTTATGCATACACAACAACAAATGGTTTCGTTGGATTCGCAGACCAATATTGGGAAACAGTTGTGAGCATAGATGCCCCAGATCAAACTATGCGTATGAAAAAACAGGGCGATTTATATGAATCTGGTGCGGTGTCTGCGGCGATAAATGTTGCATCTGGTGATACAAAAACAATCACAACAAATGTGTTCGTAGGTCCACGTGATTCAAATGTGTTAAATTCAATTGATACGACAATCAACGGCATTTCCGAAACGGTGGATTATGGATGGTTCTGGTTTTTGGCTCAACCGATGTTGTGGTCAATAAATATGTTGCATAAATTCGTAATGAATTATGGTTTGGCGATTATAATCTTTACAATTTTAATCAGATTTTTAATGTGGCCTCTGACTCGCAAATCATATACTTCGATGATTGCGATGCAGAAAATGCAACCAGAATTACAACGTGTTCAAAAATTATACGCAAACGATAAACAACGTATGCAGATTGAAATGATGCGCATTTACCAAACACATAAAACATCGCCGATGTCTGGGTGTTTGCCAATGCTGATTCAAATTCCAATTTTCTTTGCGTTGTATAAAGCATTGTTGATTTCGGTGCAAATGCGTAATGCGAACTTTTTATGGATAAATGATTTGGCAACAATGGACACATATTTTATTCTGCCGGTTTTGATGGGGGCGACAATGTGGTTGCAACAATACTTGCAACAGAATAAAACAGATTCAAAAAATCAAAATGACATTGCGGCCCAGACCACCCAAGTTATGAAATGGATGCCAATATTATTTACAATAATGTTTGCGTGGATGCCGGCGGGTTTGGTATTGTATTGGACGGTGTCTAATATATTTGGCATTGGTCAAATGATGTGGTTAAAACATAAAGCAAAATAATAAAGGAATAAAAATGTTTAATTTTATAAAAACTTTGTTCGGACCGCGCGGAATAAAAATTACTGCGGGTGAATTGGCAACAATGTTCGGTCTGGAATTGCGTGGCGACAAAGACGCAATTGTTCGTGGGGTTGCCCCAATCGCAGATGCTCGCCCTGGCCAGTTGGCTTTTTATTCCACAGAACAAAACAGTGCGGCTTTCAAAATTTTACCAATTGATGTTTTGCGTAAAACACGTGCCACGGTTATATTGTTGCAACCTGCACAAATTGACGATGCGCCTGATGGGGCAACACTTTTAATCACTGATTCACCACGTGGAAATATTGTAAAAATATTGGGTGAAATATATCGTGAAAAACCACGTTTCGGGGTCAGTGCCGATGCCCATGTGGAACGTGGTGTGTTTTTCCGTTCTCGCAAGACGAATTATGTCGGACAATTTGCAACGATTGAACGCGGCGCAGTAATTGAACCAGGGGTAAAAATTTATGCGGGTGCGTATATTGGTCGTAATGTCACATTGGGGCGGGGCACAATCGTATACAGTGGTGCACATATCGAAAACACAACAACTGGCGCAGATTGTGTTATAAATGCAAATGCAGTAATTGGCAAAAATGGTTTTGGTTATACGCGCCAAGACGGTCATAATATATTTATTCCGCATGTTGGACGTGTTGTCTTGGGCGACAGAGTGTCTGTTGGTTCGAATACTTGTATTGACCGCGGTGCGATGACAGATACCATCGTGGGCGATGGAACCAAGATTGACAATTTGTGCCAAATTGCGCATGGTGTGGTGATTGGGCGTGAATGTTTCTTGGCATCTGGTGTTGGATTGGCGGGTGGCACAGTTATTGGCGACCGTGTTTTGTTGGCGGGCCAGGTTGGCATTGCAAACGGAATTCATATTGGCGACGATGCCGAGGTCGGGGCAAAAAGTGGAGTATTCAAAAATATTGCGGCTGGAACGCGTGTAATGGGATATCCGGCGGCTGTGGGAATGGAATTTTTCCGCAACTATGCGTGGGTTCGCAAAAATGCGTCCAAGAATTAAAATAAACACAACGATTTTGTTGTAAAATTTATCCCGCAGTTTTCTGCGGGATAAAATTTTATAAAAACCAAGTCCACGGTAATAATATTTGCGTTTCTGTTTGGGTATCATAAATAGGATCGCCAGTTGTTTCTATTTCCGGCATTTTACTGGAAGTAAAATCTGCAACTTTGGCACAGCCAGAAAACAAAAATAAACAAGAAAAACATAATATAAATTTCATAAAATCCACCCCGTCTTTGCTGTTTATTATACTATTTTTAGACATATAATGCAACAAATGTAAACTCTTTTGTTTGCATAATGAAATAAAAAGTTGTATATTTACAAGACTGTTTTTTTTTTGATAATCCAAGGCACGAATAATGAATGAAAACAAATTTATGAAAAATCCGAATCCAGATACTGTTAAAAAATATTTTAATTTTTATATGCAAAAAATTTTGCCACTTGTTAAACAATATGCCACACAAAACCCAAACGGATGTCATGCATTAGATAAACATACTTCTGCGGTTGTTTTTCGTGGCATAGATTATGCATTATCATTAAATGAAAATCCGTTGCCGGTTGTGTTTGCTGGGGCATTTCATGATATGGCGCGTATACATGATGGTTTTGATTGTGAACATGGAAAAAATGCGGTGCCATACGCGAAAAAAATAATGCAGTTATTTTCAGATATTTTAAACCCCACCCAACAATCAAACATAATATATGCAATAGAAAATCATACCACCGGAACGAACGCAATAGATTATGTATCCAAATGTTTATGGGATGCAGATAGAACCAGATTGTCATGGATATATGGCTTTGAATCAAAATTTTTTAATACAGAACGCGCAAAATATGTTGCGTCGCACCCATACTGTGATTATATAAAATTCCAACAGAAATGTTTTCCAGAACTATTCTGGTCATATGAGTATTAAAAAAGCCGGCATTTGCCGGCATTTTTTTAAAACGCAACCTTTAACGCGGTGGACAAGAACGGTGTTTTTGTTGTTAAACCAACCGAAGTCCACAATTCCATATTTTCACTATATTTATACCGGAAAGAGCCAATCACAGTATGGTCATAATATTGTGGCAAATCACGATGCCAAATCCCAGTTTTTGAATACAGATATGACAGAGATAAAGAATAGTTCAAAATATCATAACTGACACCACTGCCCACAGATATTCCATCACTTGGCGCGCCAACTGGATTTTTATCATATATCGCAACGGCCGAAGTTCCAAAAATCCAACTGTTATATTGTATATTAAACCCAACCGAACCTTGTGCGCGCCAATCTGCGGTAACTTCATCTAAATAAGACGCAGGACTAAATCCGTCTAAATTATTCATAAAAGACGCGCCCAACGATAACGCGGATTTTATTTTGCCATTTGGAAATCTAAATTTCACACCGCCGTCAACAGCATAATCATAATCTTCACCAAATGCCGCCACAGACACACCATATTGTCCGACATTTGTTGGAACACTAACCAAATTTACACGTGGCGCATCATGCCCAGAATTCGCATGTGTATTTGGAATAACATTTCCGTCTGGCGAAATTCTTTTATAAAACAAAGGATTGTGATTCACGCGCAATCCACCGACATCTGGAATTCCAACACTCAACTTGTGTGTCACAGAATGAGTTAAACCAATTTCCACACGCCCTAAATCTTGAACTTCATACAAAGCAAATGCATCATGCGCCCAATCATGTTCGGATAACGCTTCTTCGTCCCATTCGTACACCAAACCAAACGTTTGACCACGTGCCACAGCATAGTTGTATTGTGCGCGCAATTCAAAATCACCTAAGAATAGAGTGTCGTGAAAATCCGGTTCTATAACACCGGCTTGGCCAGATACATTAAATTTTAACGCGCTGCGTCCATAGTTATATTGCAAAGCATAACCAGACTCAACAAAAACCAAACCAAATATCAATCCCCGTAACAAGTGTTTTTTCATGCGTTTCCCCCATTTGTATCATGTAATATCGCATCGCGCAGTTTTTGATATGCGCGTTCTTCAATTTGTCGCACGCGTTCGCGTGAAATAGAATATTTTTGTGACAAAGATTCTAATGTTTCAACCGGTTCACTCAATCGCCGTGCGCGCAGAATTTCACGGTCGCGTTCAGGCAATTCTGCCAAATGTTTGCGCAACAATTCATACCCACGTTTTTTGAATTCCAGTTGTTCAATGCTGTCTTCGATTCCGATTTTATCGTCAGAAAGATTAGATAAAATATCATGCGCATCTGGGTCATTATGTGCGGGGGAATTCAAAGAAACATCACGCGCGCCAACACGAGTCGCCATACGTGATACATCGTTTTCAGAAACATTTAAAAAATCTGCGATTTGTTTTGTTTGTTCTGAATTCAAATTATTGTCCATAATTCCCAAAGCCCGCTTTGCGCGTGCCAAATTAAAAAATACGCGTTTTTGGTTTGCAGATGTTCCAATTTTCACAATAGACCAATTATTCAAAATTGTTTCGTAAATTTCTGCCTTGATCCAAAACATTGCGTATGTAGAAAAACGAAAACCGCGTTCTGGGTCAAATTTTTGTAATGCCTGCATCAAACCCATATTACCAGACGCAATTAAATCCGCCACTGGCACGCCATAGTTTTTGAAATCATACGCCACCGACACAACCAAACGCAGGTGTGACGCAACCAATTTTTCCGCCGCACTTGCATCATGATTTTGTGTCCAACGCGATGCATATTCATATTCTTGTTCAGCCGATAAAACAGGGTATTTTTGAATACTTTGAATATATTGAGCCAAACCCGATTCATCACTGACCCCACGGGCGGCGACAATACTGGTATTATTTACTGTTGGTAAAGTATTCTTGATTTGCTTTTTCATAACTTTTATAGTATATCATAAAATATCAATTATCAAGACCCAGGAGTATAAAATGGCTAGTATTTTAGACCGGAAAAAAAACCTAAAACCCGCAACCCCGAAAAAGACACGCGAAGATTATGCCCAAGACGCCCTATATCGCGAGGTATGGGAAGATGTGAATAACGAAAAAACAATCGCTTTTTTCAAAAAATATGCAAAGCCAATGATTGGCGGGGCGCTGGCAATAATGATTATTGTGGCTGGATATCAAATTGGTGTGCGTGCATATCGTTCTAAACAAATAGCAACGGCACAAATTTACGAAACAGCATTGGAAAATACAGATGTTAATGCATTGGCAAAATTGGGTGCAGATGCTCGTGGTGCAAATGCAGATTTGGCATTGTTTCAATCTTATGTGTTGGATAAAAACAAAGATATTACAAAATTGGAAAAATTGGCTGAACACGGCAATACTCGTGATTTTCGTGATTTGGCACGTTTGCATGTTATTGGTGTTCGTGGGGATGAAATGTCTGCGCCCCAGGTGGAAAAATACCTATCTGAATTAAATACAAAATCGTCACCATTTTATTATACTGCGATGTTGACGATTGCCCAGAAATATTTGGCGTCTGGCGATACAGAATCTGCGAACAAATGGTTGGATAAATTATCATCTGACCCTGATTGTCCCGCAGAAATTTCTGGTATGGCCCAAAGTCTGAGATAAAAAATTCAGGGGGGATTTTATGCGTAAATATGCATTGATGATTTTGTGTGGTTTGTGTGTTGTGGCATGTGCTAAACACGACCCAATTTTACCTGGGGTTCGCACAGACATATTTAATAACACAGATACGAAAAAAATATTAAACGAATCTGTCAATGATTTACCTGATACTGCCCCGACACGCGAAAGCCCGGAATGTAAATACACAATCGATTCGACAAATACGATTCGTGACGATGGTGGTCGTAAAATATTTGTGGGATTTGCATCTCCGAATTCCATAGATATTGAAACAAAACCGATTTGCAATGGTGGTTATGTTTATGCTGGATTAAATACAGGAAATGTTGTAAAAATTGCACCAAAAAAACGCGACATTGTTTGGATGACTGATGTATTCACAGAATCTAATATGATGGGCGGTGCTACAACCGTTGATATTGTTGCACCATTAGTTATGGATGGCGGATATATCTATGTTGGCGGTATGGGTGATGCATTTTGTAAAATCAATGTGAATAACGGTGATAAAAAATGGTGCACCCAGATTGGTACGCGTTTCCCGTTTATTGTGTTGAAAAATGTTGCGTATGTAATGGGGGTGGACGATATGTTATACGCGGTTCGAACATCTGATGGCGCAATATATTGGCATACAGATGTCATATCAAAACCCACAACCCCAATATATGAAAATAAAATAATTCAAATTGGGAAAAAACGATTTGATGCGCAATCTGGTTCTGAAACAAAATAAAAAAAATCTGACATTTTTGTCAGATTTTTTTAAATATCGAAATAGGGCGTCCGGTGTTTGTATCCAAAACTTTTTTATCCCAATGGCATGTTTTACATAATTCACACATGTTTTTGCATTCTTGTTAAAACATATTCGTTGTGGCGATTTTATACAAATAAAAACCCAACCCAGTGCGCGTAATCGTTTGATTCCTTGGGCAGAGATTGTTATATATGCAACATTGCCACAATGCGCAAATTGATGCAGAACGAATCTGTTTTTATATCGAACAATAACAGCACAATGCTTAAAATGTCGGCATACCAAACGCACAATCGGTAAATGTGTTTTACAAGAAAAGCCAATAATAATCATGAAAAAACCTTTTTTAATCAATCCAACCATTTTTGCGCGCAGCATTTTCAATAACTTGCATGGCGCCGTTCCATAAATAAGCATCGTGATTTTCAGCCCAAATATATTGATGAGGTGCACGACGTTTGTCGCCAAATTTTTTCATCACTGCCAGTTGTTCTTCACTTAATCGGCCAGATAAATACAATTTTGTAATCATGGTTTCTACATCTAATAATTCGCAAATTCGACGAGTGCCCGGACGATGATGTTGCACCAATCCAGATTGAACAGATTTTGAATAAACAAACCAAAAGCACATCTGTTCCGCATTGTGAAATTTTTCCATATTGTCATGAGTATTTTGTAATGTATTCATTTTTTTCTCCTTTGCTGGTATTTGTTTTATAAAGCAAAACAGGTGTGATTGCCAAATATTACAACCCGGGGTTGAAGTTCGAATCGAAAAATATATTGTTTAGCAATATTTTCCTAATCGTATTCGAATCGACGCACACTTTTGTTTTGCTTGTGCTTTATTTAATAAAAAAACACACATCTTGCGATGTGTGTTTTTTTACACTTGATTTCCACATATCAATATACTTCGATTGGTGGAAAACAATCTCCGCTGCCGGCGGGGCAACATGCATACGGCGACTCAGAACCAGGTCCCATTTCCGTATAAACTTCGCCTGTGCAACAACCGTTCGCATCAGGTGACGTCCCATCTTCGCATAACAGAGTCCCAACCGTATCTGCCGCCGGTGCCGCCGGTTTTTCAAAAGGATTGACGATATTGCTGTTATCATCGTATTGCAATCCCAGAACCTGTTCGTTGTACTCTTGGGTTCCTTGGTTCAATGTTATGGCTTGTCCCTCACTATCAACACCTTGGATACCTTGTGTTACTTTATTCTGATAATACGCATCATATTTTGCCTGGTTCACAGCCTGATAATTTTGTGCCTGGCAATACGCCAACACTGTTTTGTAATCATACCCAGATTTGCGTATCTCTTCTAATTTCCCATCATCCACGGTCCATACATCATTATCTTTCCGGGTGCAAAATTTTGATAAATTAAATCCACGTGATTGCCCCGTCCACGAAGAGTCGTCGGGGTTAACGGTTATCTCACCTTGCACATCTGACCATTTACGACGTTGTGCCTTGCCAAATGCGTGAAATGCACATTTCTTACCCGCATTGGCACCAGCCTCGTCGTCTTCGCCACACGTCGCAACCAAATCAACCGGTGAATAAACCGTAATACGTGTTCCTGCGGCAATTGAAAATGGTGGAACGGTATTATCCAATGCATCAACTATCAATTTTTGTGCAACTTGATTCCATGCAGTAATAACCTCGTTTTTTGCCAATTCTGATGAACGCACTTTTCCAGATTGCACAACTGTATTATTATCTAAATCAATTTGATTTACAAAAGTATCTGCAATTGGCGCAATCATATTTACCGCCGCCGGTATAACCGCCGTCAATAATGGCATAACCATTTGTTCTATGTAATCGGTACTACCATACCCCGGCACACCAACACGTCCTTGGGAATCCGCGGAATATGGGTCTTGTTCTTTTGCGAAATTAAATTCCACACCGTCCGGACGAATAAATTGATACCAGTTTATCTCCATACGTCCAATAGACTTATATGGCCCTGGCAATTCGCCTGTCAAATACCCCATCAACAAAGTTCCTGTTGGAATAATAACTGTGCGCCCGTTATCAGAATAAACATTTCTATCTACCGTTGCACGCACAGGAATACCTTTGCCACCCGTGCATGTTCCTCCGGCGTTTAAATTACATCCATATACAGACGGATCTGCACGAACATCAGATACAATTGTTGCCGGAATTGGTTTGAATTGACGTAATATAAATGTTCTATCATACGGCATACTGGAATACACAGATTCGTCATCCAAAGATGAACCTATCAATGCCTCTTTTTTTAATTCGTTTTTTGCAAAATTCAAAACCCCAGAACCTTCTTGTGGTTGCATTGTTTTTCTCAAATTTCCCATACCCTTTGGTACATAATTTCCCGATGTCGCAGGTGCGGCTACGCGTGTAGATTTTGAACGTAATTGAGGAACCGTATTAGTATTCACTGTTCCACTACGATGGTCGGCATCTGTCCCAATCTTTTTACGACCTTCGATACTGGTTATAATCCCTGTATCAGGATTATAAATACCGGTTGGACTATTACATTCTACGTCTGAAAAAGGATGAAATTCATAACGTCCAGCCTTTGGTTTTATCCAACCAATTTGTTCGCCCGACATATCATATCCCGGCATTGCAAAATCAGAACATTTTTCTGGTGCTTTACGACGTGGTGTTATTTCTTCTGTTGCGCCAAATATATTTCTATTACCACCAACAATCGGTTCAGGTTCTTCAAAATCATCTTCTTCATCAATCAAAAAATCATCTTCTGGAACGATTGGTTCTGGTTCCGAAATTGGTGCCGAAACCGGCTCTGGCTTTACAACTGGTTTTTGTTCTGGTTCTGGTTCTGGTTCTGCAACGCCACCTGTTGCACTAACAGGAATAACGATTTTTGATGTTTTTAAATTAGTATTTTCCGTATCGTTTTTATCGTGCCATTCAACCAATAATGTTACGTTCCCAGAAACATTGCTATCGCCCGGAATAAATGTCACATCCACAGAACAAGGAATGTCTTTATTCACTGGTTTATTTGCACATCCAAATGTATTCGCAGAAAAACCAGATACAGAATCTTGTACACTGACAGAATCAACAATCGCGTCATGTGTAGCATTGATTTTGAATTTTTGTGTTTGTTTTTGTCCAATCTTGGTATTAGAAAAATCAACATTTTCTGGCGATATCACCAAATCAATATCGTAATCAGTTCCAACAACAGGCGCAGCCTTTTTTTTAGGTTGTCCAATCAACAAGAACAACAATATCAAAACGACAACAAACGCCGCCACCAACAACAACCAACGAACTACGGGTGGCGTCGTATTAAATGCTTCTTGTATTTTTGTTTTTATTTTATCTTTCAGTGTATTTGCCATAATTATCTATCCATTTGTTATAACAAATTGCAATATTATTGAATTCTAACCACGCGACATCCTGATACTTGGAATTTCATCAGTTTATCGCACAGTGTTTGAGCAGTGTCAATATCTTCCAATGGGCCAATGCGCAAGCGATACATCGTTGCACTGGATACACCAGAACCCAAATCACCAACGCCTTCGGTATCAATTGCAAAGAATACTTTATTTTGATATGGGGTTAAAATTCCAGCACCACCATCACCGCTGAATTTTACCAATAAATCGTTCCAATATTCTTCCAAAGCCTTGGGCGATTTATCAGAAGCAAACTCAACTGCAACACCAGATACACTAGATTTTATCAAAGGAATGTTTGATTGCGGTAAATATGCCCCCGCGGTTTCACGTGCTGTTGGAATCATTGTCGCACCCCCAGATACAGCCCCAGTCATCGCCGGCACATTATTGTATCCAGATTGCATATATGTCTCTGCACCCATCGGGGATACAGCGTTTGGCATATACATTGGTGTTGCGTTGTAATCCATTGGCGCACCATACATTGCAGCACTATTTGCGTCATATGCAATATTATTCAAAGATTGCCCAGACATCATGCTTTGTGCAACATTTGCCTCGGCTAATGCCATAACAGAAGCCGTGTCTGCAATCAAGAACGGTTTTTCACGTTTTTTGATACAAACAATTCTTTGACCACTGCGCAACACCATATCGCCAACCGCCTCGACAATCAACAGTCTCCCGTCTTGACCATCTGTCCGGAATCCAACTGGGGATTCGCCGCCTTCTATCAATAATGATACAACAGGACGTTGAGTCATAGCGATAACCTTGTCCCCAAAATCAATGTATGTAAATATTTTATCGCGCCACACACGTTCTGGTGCAATAACATAGTCATCTGGGTTTGGAACAAAAATATCCAAATCAAATCTGAATTCAGACGGGTCGATTTTCATAGATTTAATCCACGCATAATCTTCGCCATCTACACCAATAGTATTGGCTGTGGATGCAGGCTTTCTGAATATAGAATTCATACCACCAGATGTGTGCTGTGTTGTTGCCCCATTGGTTGCAATAGATGTCCCGTCATCTAAAACAACATCTACTTGGGAATAAGAAATTTCGTCTGTATCAATCCCTTGGGGATTAGATAAATAGAATATATATTTGTTCCCTGATTGCCCCGTCACAATCATATTTGTATCACTGGCGGCCCCATTTTCAGACATTGGTGTGACATAAAAAGTGCGATCGCCTTGGGTTGCCTCTATTTGATATAAAGACTGATCACCAACCACCGCGTCGGCAATTTGTTCGCCGTTTGGCAGTGTGACCATCGTGACCATACCCATACGCAATTTTAATGGTAATACAGTTCCTTTGGACCATGCCAATTGTGCGTACCCAGGTTTGGTACTGCCCACCGCCATATTCGCAGACGGATTTTCCCATGCTTTCTGTACTTCTGCATATGTAGTGCCAATCGACATTAAAACCAACAAAGACACCAAACAGTTGATTTTCAAAAATTTTAACATTGCATCCTTCCTTTTTTTACTTTTTTAATTTTCTTCTGCTTGACGAGTCCAATTTAACGGGTCGTTTTGCTCTAAATCTAAAATATTGCCACCAGAATCGATAACATTATAATCACTGATTCGGAATCCCAATGGGTTTTCCATGCTTTCTGCCCATCGAACCGCATTTTTGGCATTAGATTCTAATTTTACACGCAATTTGTACGGCTTGCGATATTCCATATCGCCCAATGGCCCATATACGCAAATATAAGTAAATGTCACATCGTAAGTGTCTGTGCTGTTCGTGACCGGGACCACAGAAAGTGTGGACGGATATTCAACAGAACACCGGATATCAAACGCTTCGTCTAAATCTTGACGAATAATATTTACCATATCTGTCATAACAAATTTTCCAAAAACCGAATCTGTTGAACGGGTTTTTACAACGCCAGTATCGTTATGCGCCCATTTTGCCCGCATTACCGCTAAATCAGGTACAATTTCATTCCGCGCAAGCACATATTCACGAATAAATTGCTTTTTATAGACATCTAAATCCATATCTGTCGGCATTTCGGTCAGTGTTAATTCTTTATCGCGTATATTTGTTGTGGTCAAGAAAAACACCTGGGGACGATTAAGAGGGAACATTTTTGCCAATGTAAAAACCAAAACCCCCAGCACAACCACAGCCGTTGCCAAAACAAAGGTCATCAGTCTGGATATTAAAATTGGCGGTTCTACGCGGTCTTGCAAAGGTTTTCTCCTCCCTTTTATTAAATGATTGTAGACAAAAGAATAACACATACGCAAGCAAAAAATACATGAGCAAACGGTAAAAAATTACAAATGTCTTTTATGTTTTTCGCTTGCGTTAAAATAATTAAAATTATATAATATTTTCACTTGATTTTTGCTTTGTGTGTGCTAGCCTAAGCAAGAATATCGGTTATATCGTGCGCAACAGGTTGAATCCAAAGGGGCTTAGTTCAACGGTAGAATATCGGTCTCCAAAACCGCGGATGAGGGTTCGATTCCTTCAGCCCCTGCCACAGTTTCTGGTGCTTGACCTGATGATATATCTGATAAAGTCTGGACAAAAAACAAGTGGATGCTTTATGAAAAAAGTATTTGATTATATAAAATCTGTACGCGCAGAGTGGTTTAAAATTGTATGGCCGTCGCGTGATACTGTTGTTCGTTCAACCATAATGATTTTGATTTTTTCAGGATTGGCGGCGCTGTTTTTCTTTGTTGTCGATACTATTCTGAATGCACTTGTAAACTGGATTTTCTAAAATTAAAACACCAAAGGGGTATATAAAATGGAAGAAAAAATGCAGTGGTTTGTTGTAAATGTTCATACTGGATGCGAAGACAAGGTTGCTCGCCAATTGCGTGAACAAATTGATAAACGTCGCTTGAATGCATATTTTGGTGAAATTTTGGTCCCCGTGCGCGAGGTTGCGGAAATCAAGGGTGGAAAACGCGTTGTTTCCGAGAAAAAGTTTTTCCCAGGATATATTGTTGTTCAAATGGTTTTGAATAACGAAACTTTTTCATTGATTAAATTGATGCCGTTGGTTGTTATGTTCTTGGGCGCAAAAAACAAACCAATCCCGGTCAGCGAAGAAGAAGCGCGTCGTTTGTTGAAACAGGTCGAAGAAGGTTCACAAGTTCCAGAAGATATTGTTTATGAAATAGGCCAAGAGGTTCATGTTATTGATGGTCCGTTCGCTGGTTTCAATGGTGTTATTTCTGATGTTGATAATGTGAAACAGAAAATGAATGTGACTGTATTGGTATTTGGTCGTGAAACTGGTATGGAATTAGATTTTAACCAGGTCGAAAGAGTTTAGTTTGGGTGTTCCAAACTGAAAAACGCGGGAAACCGCAATAAAACTGTGGCAGATAGCCATATCGTACCACAGAGATTACTTAACAAAAAGAGGTAAAATAAAATGGCAAAAAAAGAAGTCAAAGGGATAGTTAAACTGGTTGTCCCTGCAAAACAAGCGAATCCAGCGCCTCCGATTGGACCGGCATTGGGTGCGGCGGGTGTGAATATCGCCGAATTCTGTAAACAATTTAATGACAAAACAGCAGATAAAAAACCTGGAATGCCAATTCCATGTATAATTACTGTTTATACAGACCGCAGTTTCGAATTCATTATGAAATTGCCACCTGTGTCATATTTGATAAAAGAGGCTTTAAAGGCAAAAATTGGTTCTCATAAACCAGGTCGTGAATTTATCGGTACATTGAATAAATCACAAATCAAAGAAATTGCTGAATTTAAAATGCCTGATTTGAATTGCTCTACCATTGAATCTGCTATGAATATTGTTGCGGGTCAATGCCGTTCTATGGGCGTCAAGGTGGAGGATTAATCATGAAACAGACAAAAAGACAAAAAGTATTATCCGCATTGGATAAAGAAAAAATTTATGCAATTGCTGATGCGATTGACGCTTTGCGTCCATATTGTTCATCTAAATTTGATGAAACATTGGAAATCGCTGTGCGTTTGGGTGTCGATGTAACCAAAAACGATCAAAATATCCGTGGTATGTTGTCTTTGCCAAATGGTACTGGTAAAACTGTCCGTGTTGCTGTGTTCACAGAAAACAGCCAAGACGAGGCAAAAAAAGCCGGTGCTGATGTTATTGGTGGCGAAGATTTGATTGCACGCGTTGCCGAAGGTAATGTGGATTTTGATCGTGTTATTGCAACACCTGATATGATGCCAAAAATGTCGCGCGTTGCACGTGTTTTGGGACCAAAAGGTTTGATGCCGAATCCAAAATTGGGTACGGTCACAACCAATGTAGCCGAGGCTGTGAAAGTTGCCAAGGCTGGTCAGATTGAATACCGTGCAGATAAAAGTGGTATTATCCACGCGGGCATTGGTAAAATGTCTTTTGCAACAGATAAATTGGTTGAAAATGCAAATGCATTGATTGATCAATTGAAAAAAGTTAAACCTGCATCGTCCAAGGGGCAATACATCTTGGGATGCAGTGTCGCAACAACCCAAGGCGCAGGCTTAAAGGTTGAAGCAAAATAAAAATTCGGGTTCGTGTGTGCGAAATCTAAACTTTGCACATACGGACTTTGAAAAAGATTTCTGTCCAAGACTGATGGTGTGCAATCGCACTTAATTCCCATCATAGACAAAGAAAATTCTTTGGGGCAGAAAATATAGGCCCCACCCATGCGTGCATGGATGGAAATGTTAAACAAAATGAAGTAAGGGTATATAGATGAGACGCGAAGAAAAATCAGATTTGATTTCAGCGTTGCAGTCGTCCTTGAAATCTGCAAACGGTGTTTTCGTTGTTGAAAACCATGGTTTGACAGTACGCGAAATGGAAACATTGCGCAGTGAATTGCGCCCATTGGTGTCATTGTTCAAAGTTGTTAAAAACCGTTTGATGAAGTTGGCTTTGGCCGACACAGATTTCGCACCTGTATCCGACATGATGAAACGCCCAACTGCGGTTGCGATTGCAACAGATGCGTTGGCGGTTACCAAAGTTTTGGCCAAATTTGCTGATGAACATCCGAATTTGACAATCGTTGGTGGAAAAATGGATGCGGATGTATTGGGTGTGAACGACATTGTGCAATTATCCAAGCTTCCTTCCCTGTTGGAAATCCGCGGCACTATTGCGCGTATTTTGGTCGAACCTGCATCGCGCTTGGCACGTGTTTCCGCAGAGTATGGAAAAAAAGAAAATTAAATTAAAACTCAAGTAAGGAGTAAAAAAATGGCAGACATTCAAAAATTAGTTGAAGAATTGTCAAAATTGACTGTTTTGGAAGCTGTTGAACTGTCCAAAGCATTAGAAGAAACATGGGGCGTCAGTGCTGCTGCTGCTGTTGCAGTTGCTGCTGGTCCTGCAGCCGCTGCGGTTGAAGAAAAAACAGAATTTGATGTTGTATTGGCCGAAGCCGGTGCAAACAAATTGGCTGTTATCAAGGCTGTAAAAGACATCACAGGTTTGGGTTTGGGCGAAGCCAAAGCATTGGTCGAATCTGCACCAAAAGCTGTGAAAGAAGCAGTTGCCAAAGATGAAGCTGAAAAAATCAAAGCTACTTTGGAAGCCGCTGGCGCAAAAGTAGAAATGAAATAATTTTTACAAAAAACTGCTAATCGCACAGACTTGCGATTCGTGCCCATACCCGCCGAAAAAAACTCGGCGGGCGTTGGGTGAAAAAATATATTACAAACAGTTTCGTTTGCAAAACGCATAGAAAAAAAGGATTTAAACCCATGGCAGTCATCCAGAAATTTAGAAAATCTTTTGGTAAAAGTTTTTTGCAAACTCCACTTCCCGATTTAGTCGAAATTCAATATAACTCGTACAAGGACTTTTTACAGGCCGATGTTGAACCGCAAAACCGCGAAAACAAAGGTTTGCAAAGTGTTTTCTTGTCGATGTTTCCAATCAAAGATTATTCTGGTATCGCGGATTTGGAATTTGTCGAATATACACTGGAAAAACCTGTATACAACGTAAAAGAATGTATGTTGCGTAACATGACATATTCACGCAGATTAAAGGTAAAATTACGTCTTATTCTGTGGGATGTTGCCGAAGATGGCAAAAAAACATTGCGCGATATCAAAGATCAAGAAATATTTATGGGCGAAGTCCCATTGATGACTGAACGTGGCAGTTTTATTGCGGCAGGTGTGGAACGCGTTATCGTTTCCCAGATGCACCGTGCCCAAGGTGTCGTTTTTGCAACCACAAAAGAGGCTAAAATTGCCGGTAATCCGACAACATATACTGCGCGTATTATTCCAGAACACGGGTCTTGGATTGATTTCGAAGAATCCAAGGGTGTTATTTATGTGCGTATTGACCGTCGTCGTAAAATCCCAGCAACCGTGTTGTTGCGTTGCTTGCCATGTGCCGAAGATGAAAAGAAATGGGCGGCGGACCCACGCAAAGCGGGTATCCGTGGTATGTCTGATACAGAAATTTTGGGCGCATTTTACAAATCAATTCAATTGTCATTTGATGGCAAGGTTTGGGTTGGTGACACCGCATGTTTCGAAGGTCTGGATAAATACCGTTTGAATTACGATTTGTTATCCGTCAAGGGCGACAAAGAGTTGGCAAACAAAGGCGACAGATTGTCTGCAAAACGTTTGTCTAAATTGATGTCGTCTGCGAAACAATTTGGTATTGCCACTGAATCATTGGTTGGCGAATATTTGTTTGAACCAATCACATCTGCTGGCGAAGTTGTGTACCCATCTGGTACAGAAATTACCGAAGAAATTTTGTCTGATTTGGACAAAATGGGTATTAAAAATATTTCTATTATCGCGATTGATAATGCAACAGTTACCGCACATATGCGCAATACTTTGGCGGCCGATAAAATCACAAATCGTGATGATGCATTGATTGAAATTTATAATGTTATCCGCCCGGGTGAACGTCCTACGGTCGAAGCCGCGTTGAATTTATTCTTGCGCCAAGGTTTCGATGCTGCATATTATGATTTGTCTGCGGTTGGTCGTTTCAAAATGAATAAACGTTTGAAAATAGATTCTGGCAAACGTCCCGAAGATGAACGTTTGTTGACCAAATCTGATTTTCTGGCGGTGTTAAAGACATTGACAAACATTATCGACCACAAAGACACAATCGACGATATTGATAACTTGTCTAATCGTCGTGTTCGTGCAGTTGGTGAATTATTAGAACAAACTTTCCGCACAGGTATGTTGCGTATTGAACGTTTGGTTCGCGAAAGTTTGTCATCTCCAAACATTGCAAATATGCAACCCCAAGATGTTATCAATGTTAAACCATTGATGTCTTTGATTGCAGAATTTTTGGGAACATCTCAATTATCACAATTTATGGATGCGTATAACCCGTTGGCAGAATTGGAACACAAACGTCGTATTTCTGCATTGGGGCCTGGCGGATTAAACCGTGATCGTGCCGGCATTGATGTCCGCGACGTGCATCCAACACATTATGGTCGTTTATGCCCAATTCATACACCCGAAGGTGCGAACATTGGTTTGATAAACCACTTGTCATCTTATGCGCGCGTCAATGAATACGGATTTATCACAACCCCATATTACGAGGTCAAAGACGGCAAAGTCACAAATAAAATTGTGTATTTGACGGCTGACGAAGAAGTGGGGCATAAAATTGCCCAGGGTAATACACCAACAAACACACGTGGCGAATTGGCAACAGATGTTGTGACTGCTCGTGTTGATGGCGAATTTACAATGGTGCCCAAGTCCGAGGTTGACTTAATCGACGTTGAACCGCGCCAGGTGGTGTCAATTGCCACAGGTTTGATACCGTTCGTTGAAAATGACGACGCTAACCGTGCATTGATGGGTTCGAACATGCAACGCCAAGGCGTTCCATTATTGCGTGTCCAGGCACCATTGGTCGGTACCGGTATCGAACGCGAGGTTGCACGTGATTCCAGAACAGGTAAGGTTGCAAAACACAGTGGTGTCGTAGAATCTGTGGATGCAAACCGTATCGTGGTTAAATGTATGAATTCTCGCAATGTGGTGACTGGTGTAGATATTTATAATTTGGAAAAATTTGAACGTTCTAACAGTGAAACACTTATCCACCAAAAACCATTGGTCAAGGTCGGAAATCGTATTTCTGCCGGTGATATCATTGCCGACGGTTCTTCGATGAATTACGGTGAATTGGCTTTGGGACGCAATGTCTTGGTTGCATTTGTGCCATGGCGCGGATATAACTACGAAGACGCTATTGTGATTTCCGAACGTATTTCCCGTGAAGATGCGTTTACATCTGTTAAAATCGTAGAAAAAGAATTCAAGGTTCGTGATACCCAATTAGGACCAGAAAGTTTCACACGCGACATTCCAAATGTCAGTGAAGAAGCGGTTAAAAATCTGGACGAATCTGGTATTATTTATGTTGGTGCCCGCGTGAAACAGGGTGATATTTTGGTTGGTCGTGTGTCGCCAAAATCTGAAACATTATTGACCCCCGAAGAAGCGTTGCTGCGTAATATCTTTGGTGAAAAGGCATTAAATGTTAAAGATACATCTTTGCGCGTTGGACCAAACGAAGAAGGAACTGTTATTGGTGTGAACGTTTTGACACGTCATGGTGTTAAAAAAGACGAACGCACCCAGATGATTGAATTGGAAAAAATCGCAAAAATCAACAAAGACCGCAGCGAAGAAATCGCAATTATTGAAAAAGGCTTTGCTGACCAGATTTTCCAAATGGCTGAAAATGAAACAATCGAAAATGGCACAGGTTCTTTGAAACCGTTTGTTGGTAAAAAGTTGACCGCCGAAGTTTTCGAAGGCATTGTTGCGTCTGATGTCAAAAAATTGGTTATTAAAAATAAAGAAATCCAGGCAAAAATTTCTGAATTGTGCGAACAACACAACATTAAATTGGCTGCTTTGAACGAAAAAGCGGATGCCGAGGTTGCCAAAGTGACCGAAAGCAATTCTCTGAGTGCTGGCGTTTTGAAAGAAGTCAAAGTGTATATTGCACATAAAATGAAATTGCAACCAGGTGATAAAATGGCCGGTCGTCACGGAAACAAAGGTATCGTGTCCAAGGTTGTTCCAATCGAAGATATGCCATATATGGAAGACGGAACCCCTGTGGATATCGTTTTGAATCCTTTGGGCGTGCCATCACGTATGAACATTGGTCAGATTTTGGAAACTCACTTGGGTATGGCTGCACGTTCTTTGGGACAACAAATTGGTGCTGTTCTGGAAGAAGTTAAACAAAAACGCGCCGTAACAGACGATTTGCGCAATATTATGGGTAAAATCTATGGCAAAGAAGTATCTGAAAAATTAGAAAAAATGACAGATACTGATGTCCGTGCCGAGGCTGCATTACTGTGCGATGGTGTTCCAATGGCAACTCCAACATTTGACGGTGCGAACCCAGACGATATTCGTTCTATGTTGAAATTGGCGAATTTACCAGAATCAGGTCAGTTCACATTGTACGATGGTATGACTGGTGAAAAATTTGCACGTCCTGTGACGGTTGGTGTTATGTACATGATGAAATTGCACCACTTTGTGGATGAAAAGATTCACGCACGTTCTGTGGGCAGTTATTCATTGGTCACACAACAACCATTGTCAGGTAAGGCACACATGGGTGGTCAGCGTCTTGGAGAAATGGAAGTGTGGGCATTAGAGGCCCACGGTGCTGCACACTTGTTGCGCGAAATGTTGACGGTTAAATCCGACGACATTACTGGCCGTAACAAGATGTACGAATCCATCATTTCCGGCAATAATGACATCCAAACCGGCACGCCCGAGGCTTTCAACGTGTTCGTTCGCGAATTGCGTGGATTGGGTCTGGCGATGACACCTAAAAAGGTAGACTAAAATAATTGGGAATTGGTGCGGTGGTAATCGCTTTCCATCGCCCATTTTCCAACAGCATCTTTAAAGCGACTTAAAGGAGCAAAATACATGACAAATATGTTGCAAAAGATATTTGGACAAATCGAAACCAAAGAACAATTTGATGCTTTGCGTATCACAATCGCATCGCCCGAAGAAATTCTTTCTTGGTCTCATGGAGAGGTTAAAAAACCTGAAACAATCAACTATCATTCGTTGAAACCAGAACCCGAGGGATTGTTCTGCCAAGAAATTTTTGGACCTGTCAAAGATTACGAATGTGCTTGCGGTAAATATAAACGCATTAAAAATCGTGGTATTATTTGTGAAAAATGCCATGTCGAAGTTGGTCCATCATCTGTTCGTCGTGAACGTATGGGACATATTAAATTGGCAATGCCTGTGGCACATACATGGTTTTTACGCGAAGGTAAAATTGCTGTGTTGTTGAACAATTTGCCACAAAAAAAGTTAGAACAGGTTATTTCTTACGATGCATATATCGTTATTGAACCTGGTTTGACTAATTTGAAATTATTTGATGTCATCAGCGAAGATGAATACCAGGCCAAAGTCGAAGAATTCGGCCCAGATGCGTTCCGTGTTGGTATCGGTGCCGAAGGTGTTCGCAGCATTATCGCAAATTTAGATATGGGCGATGAACGCACTCGTTTGCGCGCAGAATTGGCTGATACAAAATCTGAACAAAAACGTAAATTGTTGATTAAACAATTAAAGTTGGTTGAATCTTTCTTGGATTCTAAAACGGAACCTGCATGGATGTTGCCGGATATTTTGCCGGTTATCCCACCAGATATGCGTCCATTAGTTACATTGGATGCTGGTCACGTTGCAGCATCTGACTTGAACGATTTGTATCGTCGTGTGATTATCCGTAATAATCGTTTGAAACGTTTTATGGAAATGCATGCCCCAGATATCATTGTTCGTAATGAAAAACGTATGTTGCAAGAAGCAGTCGATTCTTTGTTTGATAATGGACACAAGGCACGTCCAATGGTTTCGCAAAACCGTCGTCCATTGAAATCGTTATCGGATTCTTTGCGTGGTAAATCTGGTCGTTTCCGTATGAATATGTTGGGTAAACGTGTGGATTATTCTGGACGTTCTGTTATTACACCGGGACCAACCCTTCGTATGCACCAAGTAGGATTACCAAAAACAATGGCGTTGGAATTATTCAAACCATTTGTGTTCGCACGTTTGTTGGCGGGTGGTTATGCAAACACTTTGAAAACCGCACGTAAAATGGTTGAAAATGGCGAAGACATTGTTTGGGAAATTTTGGAAAAGGTTATTTATCAACATCCTGTGTTGTTGAACCGTGCGCCATCTTTGCACAGATTGTCATTGATTGCGTTCGAACCGGTTTTAATCGAAGGCAAGGCAATCCGTTTACATCCATTGGTTTGTAAAGGATTCAATGCTGACTTTGACGGTGACCAGATGTCTGTTCACGTTCCAATTTCACTCGAGGCTCAATTAGAAGCGCGCACATTAATGTTGGCAACAAACAACGTGTTGTCACCGGCAAATGGCGAACCAATGACTGTACCATCCCAAGACATGGTGTTGGGTATTTACTACATTTCATTGATAAATGGTGAACATGACGAAAAGAAATCACCACGATTCTCTGGCATGGATGAAGTTCAATTGGCATTGGAAAATCATGTTATCACATTGCATACACCAATTTATGCGCGTATCAATGGTAAAACATATGCAACCACAGCAGGTCGTATGATTTTGGGTGAATTATTACCAAAATCTGACAATATGCCATTTGATTTGGTGAACCGTGTTATGCCCAAGGGCGCAATTGAAAAATTGTTGGCGACCGCATATGAAAATTGCGGGGACAAGGCAATGATTTTATTGGCTGACGCTTTGAAAGATACTGGTTTTGAACAGGCTGCACGCAGTGGTATTTCTATCGGATTTAACGACATTGTTATTCCAGAAGAAAAGAAAACAATGATTGCCGACGCAAACAAAGCGGCCGAAGAAATTGAACAACAATATCAAAACGGTTTGTTGTCTGGCGGTGAACGTCATAACAAATTGATTGACTTGTGGCAAAAAACAACCGATAAACTGGGGAATTTGGCATTTGCTGCATTGGGCAAGGCCGACGGCGACAATTGGAATTCAATCTATATGATGGCTGATTCCAAGGCTCGTGGTTCCAAGGGTCAGATTCAACAGTTGGCTGGTATGCGTGGTATGATGCAGAAACCAGACGGTTCTATTATCGAAGTTCCAATTATTTCAAACTTTAAAGAAGGTTTGACGATGTCTGAATACTTTACATCCACCCACGGTGCGCGTAAAGGTATGTCAGATACGGCTTTGAAAACCGCAACTGCTGGATATTTGACACGTCGTTTGGTTGAATTGGCACAGAATACTGTTATCACAGAACACGATTGTGGCACATCTGAATTTATTACTGCAAAACCTGTGTACCAAGGTTCAACATTGGTTGTGCCATTGGGTGATGTGGTTTTGGGTCGTACGGCTGCACACGATGTTATCAACCCGATTACCAAGGAAGTTATCGTTCCTGCGGGTGAATTGATTACAAAATCTGTATCCAAGGCTATCAATGAATGTGGTTTGCCATCTGTTGATGTTCGTTCTGTTTTGACATGCCAAAGTGATGGTTTGTGTGCAAAATGTTATGGTATGGATTTGTCGCGTCATGCGCTGGTTCATGTTGGTGAACCTGTGGGGGTTATTGCAGGTCAATCCATTGGTGAACCTGGAACCCAGTTGACATTGCGTACCTTCCACATTGGTGGTATTGCCGAAGGTAGTGCAGAATCACACTTTATCGAAATGCCGGTTGCTGGTAAAATCAAATTGATTGGCGTGAACACAATTACGAACAAGGCTGGTCGTGTTGTTGTTATCTCTCGTAATGGCGAAATTGCGGTTGTTGACGACAAAGACAATAAATTGTTCAGTTGTGCATTACCATATGCATCAAAATTGATTGTGTCTGCTGGTGATGCGGTTGAAAAGGGTGCCAAGGTTGCAGAATGGGATCCATATTCTAACGATATTATCGCAGAAAAAGATGGAACCGTTTGCTTTAACGATTTGGTCGAAAATATTTCTTTCCAAGAAGAAGTTGACGGCACAACCGGTATCACATCACGCAAGGTTATAAACTGGAAAAACACAACGAAAAAGGCGTTAAACCCATCTATCACATTGGTTGATGCCCGGGGCGAGGTTATATCGCTGGGTGGCAAAAAGGTTGCCCAATATATGTTGCCTGTGTATTCAGTATTAAATGTTGCAAATGGCGACAAAGTTGCGGCTGGTGATATTTTGGCACGTATCCCTGTCCAGGCTAAAAAGACAGGCGATATTACCGGCGGTCTGCCACGCGTCGAAGAATTGTTAGAAGTTCGTCGTCCATCTAACCCAGCCCTGTTGGCCGAGGTTGACGGAACAATCGAATTAGAAGATGCAAAATCAAAAATCATTATCCGTATTGAACCAACAGACGGCACTGCGCCTGTGGAATACGCGGTACCAAAGGGAACAAACCTGTTGGTGCGCAGCGGTGATGTCGTGAAAAAGGCAGAAAAATTGGTTGATGGCGAACCTGTTCCACAAGATATTTTGCGTATTTTGGGACAAAAAGAATTGGCGACATTTATGGTTGACCAAGTACAACAGGTTTATCGTCTCCAGGGTGTGACTATCAACGACAAACACATTGAAATTTTGATACGTGAAATGACACGCCGTGTAGAGGTTGCAAACCCTGGCGATACAGGATTCTTGATGGGTTCTGTGGTTGATCGTGTTGATTTCGAAGAAGAAAATGCTCGTGTTGTCCACGATGGTGGCCGCCCAGCCGAGGCTTCCCAAGTTTTGGTTGGTTTGACTCGTGCATCTTTGACATCTCGTTCATTTATTTCAAATGCATCGTTCCAACAAACAACCAAGGTTTTGGTGGATGCCGCTATCAACGGTTCGACCGATAAATTGGTTGGTATCAATGAAAACTTGATTGTTGGTCGTCTGATTCCAATTGGTACTGGTGCATATGTACGTCGTGTCCGTGAAATCGCACGTGAAGAAGAACGCGCTGAAAAAATTGCCCGCGAAGGTGGCGATCACCAGCAATTGTTGGATATCTAAATTGTCCAAAATCTGCCCCATACGGTTTGACGGGTGGGGCAGGGCAAAAGTTTTTCTTGCAAAAGTGGAATTATAGACTAAAATACATCAAACAAAAAAATAAAAAAGGATTGTAAAATGGCAACACCCAGAAGTAAAACAAGTAAAGCACGCAGTGCCCAGCGTCAATCACATGATGCATTGAATATCATGCCATGTGGTGTTTGCAAATCTTGTGGTGAAAAGAAACGCCCACATCACATTTGCCCTGCATGCGGTGCGAAATAATAAATAAAAAATAAATATGGCAGATTTGGCGAACCTGTGTCATAATAGGCTTGTCAAATCTGTTTTTTTATGCCCAAGGGATAAATTATGACAAAAGTTATTTCCATAGATGCGTTTGGTGGCGACAAAGGGCCCAAGGCTGTCTTGGGTGGTATCAATCAATTTTTATATCAAAATGGCGAAGGCGATGTTCATTTCCGCATATTTGGAAAACAGGCAACTTTGAATAAATTATTGGCAAAATTGCCGCGCGTTATGCGTAATTGTACTATAATAGATGCACCAGATGTAATTCGTGGTACCGATAAAATTCGTGATGTAATTCGTCATGCCGACGGAACATCTATGTTTATGGCAATCAAAGACGTTCGTCTGGGCAATTCTTCCGCAGTGGTCAGTGCTGGGAATACTGGTGTTTTGATGTCGTTGTCTAAATTGGCATTGAAAACAGTTGATGGAATATCACGCCCTGCGATAACAACGATGTTGCCGTCTGGGGGCGGTGATTCCCGTGTTGTAATGTTAGATTTGGGTGCAAATGTCCAATGTGATGCACAAAATCTGTTTGATTTTGCAATTTTGGGTTCTGTATATGCCCAGGTTATCGGTCACATGTCGCGGCCGCGTTTGGGAATATTAAATATCGGAACCGAAGAAACCAAGGGTAACGAAACTCTGCAAGAATTAAATCGTGTTTTGACAGAACACAAAGAAGAATTACCGTACGAATACATCGGCTTTGTTGAACCCACAGATATCAGTGCTGGACGTGTCCAGGTTGTCGTTACAGACGGCTTTACAGGCAATATTGTTCTAAAAACGGTCGAGGGTACCGCAAAACTGATAAAGCGCGTCATAATGGAAAATTTCAAGAAATCTGTACTGGCGATAATTGGTGCGTTTTTCTTGGTTCATGTATTCAAAAGATTGAAATATAAAATAGACCCACGTTCTTATGCGGGCGCGACATTTTTGGGGTTAAATGGATTTTCTGTAAAAACCCATGGAAACAGTGATGCGCTGGCGTTTGCGAACGCGATAAAATATGCGGTTGATTTAAGTAATGCTGATTTTAATAGTATAATTCGCGAACAGGTCGCGGCTGTCGCAAAAATACGTGATGAATTAGTATAAAATCGCCGGCGAATGCCGGTGATTTTTTAGTTTCATTTAGCATCATTACACAGGTTGCCCGATGGGCCAACTGGATACTGCCCCGCGGCGGTATGATGCAAGACCTGCAGTCTGATTTTATCACACTGGAATATAAAGGAAGATAGGGATTTATGGTTCGATGATGGGGTACCAATGCGGTGTGCCGTCTTCGTCTTGAACAAGTAAGCATTTCATGTTTGCGGGGCATGATTCATCGGGACGGGTTTGTTTTGTATCTTGTAATATCTGAATCTGTCCGGTCTGGGCAATCGTGCGACTAACAACACTTTCAATTGTTTGAACTGTGGTTGCCAACTTTGCCTCGGCCGCCTTAAATTCATCATCCACCATTTTCGTCGTTGCGATTTTTATATCCGTTATCGGCGGGGTACAAGACCAGTTTTCTATCTGCTCCACCACTGGTGTCGCAAGCGGATAATAGATAGTTACAGGTGTGCCATTTGCGTATTGTTGTGCAAGGTAAGCTTTCCAAATATCTAATGTATCTGTAGTATTTTTACGGAAAAACATTCTTTTTAGTGTTGATACTGCATAACCTATATTACTATTAGCCCAAACACTATTTGCCCATGAAAAATGTGTAGTAGAAAAATTATTTCCAGTTGTTGCAGCAGAAGTTTCTATCATATCATTTATTGATATATAAAAACTAAGGGGTGCTCCAGCATATGTATAATCAGCCCAACTCTCCGTTCCATCTAACACTTTCACTCCGACGTTGCGGGTGATTGTGCCGTTTTTGTAATCCAACACGTCTGCATAATCACCAACCTTGCGCAATGGTGCATTGAGATAGATTGGAGTTGTTATTGGGGCTGAATACGGGGCATAGGATGTTGGGGCTGTTGAACCTTCGACTACCATTACTTTATCAACATCAGCTGTTCCACTTACTTTTATATAAGCAGTATCACTTTCAGTTGTTGTTGTTAGATGTTTAGCACCACTGCCACCTTTTATACTCATCTTTATCCACTGTTTATTTGCATTATAAAAATGAATTCTTGGGTAATACGCATTAGATGATACCGTTCCAATTATAGCATAGGTATAGCTAGTGTTAGGCTTAACGTTTATAAATTCACCACTACAACCAGATTGTCCATCTGCCTTTTCTATACCGCTATCGTTTATAAGATAACCAATTTTTGCGACGGAGTCATCAAACAGATTCTTCCCCTGTGCGGTTACTGATATTTGATACTTGTTTCCAATTTTTGTTCCAACCGATTCAATTGCAACTGGATTTGTTGGGGTTGGTGTGCCGTTTTGCCAACTGTTTCCGGTAACTGGGGTATAGTTTATATCGCATGTTGTTGTGTCAGACCATGCCGGAAATGCACAAAAAACACATGCAAAAATGGTGATTTTTGAAAAAACTCTTAAAAACATATGTTTTTTATGCATTTTTTTACTCTCTCGATATTTTGATTTTTCCTTAGATTTCCTTAG
>JAGHVJ010000017.1 GCA_018064365.1 Candidatus Enterousia onthequi
TTGGGTGGTTTAACTATGGCGGCGACAGGAATTGGTGGTATGGAATTGGCTCAAGGTTTATCAGAGCAAAAGGCAGATAAAGATGCCGAGGCTGATATGTCCCGATACATTGAAACTTTTCAATGCAAAATTGGAGAGCAGGGGGCAAAAATCAATGGTGGTGATACAAATATTTCAACACCTGGCGCAAACCAGTTAATAAATTTGTATCAAGAATATGTGAATTTGGCGGCGGATTTGCGTGAACGCAAACAGGCGTTGGGTATGCGTGCCGGGATAGAGTCCGAAGTTATATTGGATAAAGCATCAACGGGTCTGTATGATGACAAAGGAACCGGTATAGAAAATGGAACATATGCGTCGCTGTATCGTGCGTCACAGGGGAATCAACAAGACGCAGACAAATTGTCTGCTTTAAAAGATACATCTAAAAAACGTGTTATTGGTGGGGCTGTTGCTGCGGGTGCGGGTGTTGTTGTGGGCGCGCTGGGTGACAGTTTGATTAATGGAAAGTTGGGCGAGTTGATAAAAGATGCCAAGGATAAAAAGGTAAAAAATACAGATAATGAAAGGGCAACTGCGGAATTGAAAAAGGGATTGACGTCGGCTGGGTTTACAAATGTTGACAAGTTGGATTTTTCAAATCTGGATTTAAGTGGGTTGAGTGGAAAATTGCAAGATATTGATTGGAGTAAAGTAAAAGCGTCCAATGGTCAAGAAGATGCAACCCAGGTTTTAAATACAACGAATGCAAAGAGTTTTACCGGTTCTCTTGAAACAATGTTAGGACAGTCTAAAGGTGAATAATAAAAAACTCCGTTTATAACGGAGTTTTTGTTATTGTGTATTTTATTATTTTGACAATTTATGAATGACCAAACCGCTGCGCAATTTTGGTTCAAACCAAGTTGTTTTTGGCGGCATAATGTTGCCTGTGTCCGCAATGTTGATGATTTGATTCATTGTTACCGGGAACAATGCAAATGCAGCAACCATTTCGCCAGAATCTACGCGTTTTTGTAATTCGCCCAAGCCACGGATTCCACCGACAAAGTCGATTCTGTTTGATGTGCGCAAGTCGCCCAAGTTCAAAATGTTATCGAATACTAAATTGGACAATACGGTTACATCCAACACGCCAATTGGGTCGTTGTCGTTGTATGTGCCGGCCTTGGCGGTCAAAGAATACCAATGTCCGTTCAAATACATACCAAAGTTGTGTAATGCGTTTGGTTTATAGATTCCTGTACCCATGTCGCGAACATCAAAAGATTTTTCCAATTCTGAAATGAATTGTTCAGCGGTCAAACCGTTCAAATCTTTTACAACACGGTTATAGTCGATAACGTGCAATTGAGATGCAGGGAAAATCACCGCCAAGAAATAATTGTATTCTTCTGCGCCGGTGTGATTTGGGTTGTTGTCGCGTTTTTCTGCGCCAACACGTGCCGCGGCGGCCGTTCTGTGGTGACCGTCAGCAACATACATAGCCGGAATATTTTTGAATATTTCAGTAATGTGTGCATTGACATTGTCATCTGTGATTGCCCAGAAAGTATGACCGAAACCGTCTTCGGCGACAAAATCGTATTCTGGTTCGTGGGCAGCAATCCAATCAGCAACCAATTTGTTCATTTCATCGACATCTGGATATGCAAAGAACACAGGTTCCAAATTAGCATCTTGGATACGAACGTGAATCATACGATCGTCTTCTTTTTCTTTGCGGGTCAATTCGTGTTTTTTAATTTTGCCAGACATATAATCATCGACATTTGCCGCAGCAACCAAACCATATTGTGTGCGACCGTCCATTGTTTGTGCATATATATAATACATTTCTTTATCGTCTTGACGCAACCAACCGCGACTTTGCCACAGTTTGAAATTTTCTACGGCCTTGTCATAAGTGCGTTGTTCATGTTCGCCAGCAATTGGGTTAAAATCAATTTCTGGTTTAATGATGTGCAATAAAGATTTTTCACCAGCTTCGGCTTGGGCCTCGGCAGAGTTCAAAACATCATATGGACGAGATGCAACCTGGGCGGCCAATTCTTTTGGTGGACGAACCCCAGCAAATGGTTTAATTTTCATGTGATTACTCCTTTTGATAAATATCAGTGATATGATTATAATCACCGATTTTACAAAAGGCAAATCTTATTCTTGTTTGATTTGAATTGGTATCATTGTTTCTGTTTTGACATCGTCCAGTGGTGCGAACTGAAACGGAACGGTTTCAAAATCTATTGTGTTCATGTCGATTTTGCGAATTGTGCGGTTATACATTGTGTGATAATACAGAATTTTGTTGCCTAAATCTGTTGCGATTGTCCATTGTGTCGCAGATGGCATTTTAACAGGTTCTGTACCGGGGGCGAAAACTGTGCCGAACGGGACATCAAAGTTGTTTAATATATGAAATGCTTGGTTTATTGTATTGGGGCCATCGGGTTGTTCTATAATCATATTGCTGAAAAAAGACGCACGGACAAAACGTGATGGCGAAGAAAAATCCCCTGGTAATCCTAATAATCCTGTTCCGCGACTGAAAGATTTTAAAGTGTCGGTCCCCAGTTTTAATGGTGCGGCATCGCCGGCTTTTAGATTTACATAATTGTTTAGATTTGTGTAATGCCAATCAAAATGAGGTGAATTTGCAATAACACCTATTGCGTCTTCGTGGAAAGTCGGTTCGCCGTTGATGATTTCCATAACGATAACGCGTCCGTTTGGTTCTGTGATGCGCCAATGGACAGTGGCGGCATCTGGATATACATTTATTATGCGTACATTGGAAATGTTTTCTTGGATTTCATCGATGGATGAAAAGTTTGCCAGAATCCACGACACAACCTGAAAATCAGCAAGTGAAATGTCGCGCATGGCTTCGTCGTATTCTTGATATTCGCCATAGTCTGGAAAATAGAATAGGGCGGCATTTAATCCGGTTTCATTTGTGCCGTCCAGTACGATTTCTGGGCGTTCCGCCCCCAGTCCCACATATCCATATTTTGCGACGAATTTCATGCCGTTTTGTGTGCCGTCTGGTAACAAAGATTGTTCTTGGTGTCCGCGTGGAACGACGATGTATATATTGTCGTTTTCTTCGCGCGACCAATCAATAGTGCGTGCAGAAATTGTTGTGCCTTGGCGTGTGTGTAAAGTAATGCCAGTGCAAGCAATAGCGGGCGTTGCGATAATTGTGGCTAAACAAAAAAAGTATGCAAATGTTTTCATAAAAATCCTTTTTTGATTATTATGTCATACTCACAAGGTGATTAAAATAGGTAGGTTTTCTGATATAAAAAACACCGCCAATTTGGCGGCATTTTTTTCAAGAATATTTATTAAAATTTTGTTTTTATGAATGCGATAAATTGTTTTAATTCAACCCAAGTATCACTAATAAAATTGTCAATCATGTTTGGTGCGTTCAATGTGCCTGCATAACGATAACAATAATATGCTAACACCGCGAACAGTAATGTGCATAAAATGCGTAAAATTGTTGATGTTCCGCCCATAATGCCGTGTATTAAACAACGTATTGCCAAAACAGCGCATGCAAAAGCAATTACATACATTATTGTCCAAGAGCCCAGAATAATAGAAAAAAATGTCATGATGAATCCTTTGGTTGTTATGGTGTATATGGTATCACAAAATCATCGTAAAGACAAAGATTTTGTTATGGTTGTGGTGTGTCGAAAAAAATATTTGCAAAAACATCATTATACATTATAATAGAACGCGTATTTGGGGCATAGTTTAATGGTAGAACATCGGACTCTGACTCCGCTAGTGTTGGTTCGAATCCAGCTGCCCCAACCAAGATGTACAACCGTTCGTTTAAGAGCGGTTTTTATTTAGATTTCTAATATATTCGCAGAGTTCGAAAGTTAATATCAGAAAATTAACAATTTTTTACCATTTTCGAACTCTTTGTGGTAAAATGTTAATAATTTGTGGAGAGTATTATGTTTAAATTTATAAAAAAATTGTTTGTTAAACCTAAAAAAAAGACATATGGTGTAACTGGGGATTTTAATTCTGTAGATCCACAATGCTGGTTTAATGGTTAACAAATTATTTAAGGAAAAGTATCATGACAGAAACAAATACATATATAACAACACCTATATACTACTTAAATGGCAAGCCTCATTTAGGGCATGCTTACACCACGATTTTGGGAGACGTGTTACGTAGAGTTTTTGAATTACGTGGCGAAAATGTATTTTATACTACAGGCACAGATGAACATGGACAAAAAAATTTTGATACGATACAAAAATTAAATGTTTCTTTTGACGATTATGTAAAAGAATACAGCGAAAATTTTAAACGCTTGTTCCAAGAATTAGATATAAAATATGATTTATTTGTTCAAACATCTTCACAAAAGCATATAGATATTGTAAAACAATGTCTGCAGAAAGTTTATAACCAAGGTCTGATTATAAAAAAGAAATACACGGGTTTATATTGTAAAGGTTGCGAACAATTTAAAAAAGAATCTGATTTAGATGAAAACGGAAATTGTCCAGACCATCAAGTAAAACCAGTAAAAATATCCGAAGAAAATTATTTTTTACCGTTGGAACCACACAGACAATGGCTTATAGAACATATAGAAAAAAATCCAGAATGGATTCAACCAAATTCTTTTAGGACAGAAGTTTTAAACATGTTGAAACTTCCTTTGGAAGACCTGTGTATTTCCAGGCCAAAAAATCGTGTTAAATTAGGCGTAGATCTCCCATTTGATAAGGATTATGTCACATATATATGGTTTGATGCGCTGATTAACTATATTTCCAGTTTGAATTGGCCAAATACTGATGAAAATTTGAATAAATTCTGGTCACGTTCAATTCATTTAATGGCTAAGGACATAATTAAACCACACTGTATTTATTGGCCAATAATGTTAAAAGTATTGGGACTATTACCACCATATCGTATAATGATACATGGTTTCTTGGTCGGTGAAGGCGGTATCAAAATGTCAAAAAGTTTAGGAAATGTTATAGACCCAGAGGATATGGTTAAAAAAATAGGTACAGACGCTTTTAGGTTTATTTTACTTAATTTGATGAACAAAAGTACAGACACTCAAATTTCTGAGAACATAATTTTTAACACGTATAATAAATTAGCTAATATTTTCGGTAATCTATATTTCAGAACTTGCAAATTAACCGAAAAATTTAATAATGGTATTATACCTGATGTTGTTTTAACAAAAGAATATAATGAGTTTTTAGATCGTATATCCAACACATTAAAACAATCTTTGTTAAACACAAATAGCATCTATGATATTCAATTGATCACAAGAACAATATTTGATGTTAGTTCTGATTTAAATGTTTTTGTAGATCAAAAACAACCATGGAATCTGGCAAAAGACGAATCCAAGCATGACGAACTTATGTCGGTTTTATATATTTTGAACGAAGGTGTAAGATTATTAGGAATAACTGTTTTGCCTATAATGCCGAATATTGGGAAAAAGATATTGGATTCATTAGGTTTTGATGTAACTGGTTTAAACATAGACGAATTGTTTGTTACTCCTAAAATAACTCGCAAAATAAAACAACCAGAGATATTATTCCCAAAATTGATGGATGTGATTAAATAAGTGGACTATTTTCTGGTACCTTTGCATAAATGTAGATTTAGTTCGTTTTTAACATTATCAATCTCTCGCCCAATCTCAACCAATTCGGCTCGCGAATTGCACAGACAGCACAACCAAGATGTACAACCGTTCGTTTCAGAGCAGTTTTTTAGATTTTCAATACTTCCGCAGAGTTCGAAAGTTGTGCTTTCAAATATTGCTATTTTCCTACCACTTTCGAACTTTTTGTGGTATAATACGATACATGGACACGGAGAAAAATCATGTTTTGTTTTATTAAGTCGTTATTCATAAAACCAAAAAAACGCGAAAATGGCGTTTCGGTGCGTGATTTTTATAATGAATCTGCAGAAAAAGAATTTATACGAACACATAAAGATGCGTATCATTTGTTAGAGTTTCAAACTACCGAACATTTTTATAAAAAATACTTAAAGAAAGGTATGAAAATATTGGATGCTGGTGGTGGACCGGGTCGTTATACAATAGATTTGGCAAAACGGGGTTATCACATGACCTTGCTGGACATATCTGATAAAGAACTGGAATTAGCAAAAAGAAAAATTAAACAGTATCGTGTTGGAAAATTTGTTGATTCTGTTGATTTAGGATCTATTACAGAATTACCTTATAAAGATAATTCTTTTGATATGGTTTTGTGTGTTGGTGGGCCGTTATCGCATCTGCGTACAGAAGCCGGCCGCAAAAAAGCAATCAAAGAATTAGTTCGTGTCGCAAAACCAGGGGCACCGATATTTATATCTGTTATGGCACGCCCAGCCGTTTTAAATTTATGTGTAAAAGATTTCAAGAAATATATAAAATCGTATGCGTATAAAAACGAACAGGAATTTTGGAATGAAACAAAAATTTTAACCCATTTGGGCGACGATAATTGGTGGTGCAGTTGTTCGTATGCACACTTTTTCTGGCCAAGCGAACTGAAAGATTTGGTGTTAAAAACCGCAAAAAATACTAAATTATTACATCAGGTTTCTTTGGAATGGTTGGGGCAAAACACGCATGCAGAGTTTAATGAGATTGCAAAAAATAAACGCCAGTATAAGAGTTGGTTAGATTTGCATTATTCTATATGTGAACATCCAGATATGCTATCACTAAGTGCCCATATAATGATTGTCATTCAAAAGAAAAAATAACTTATCTTTCGCCTGTTCAATTTCCTGACCAAGGGATAAGAGTTCTTGTAAATTGGCTCGCGAATTGCACAGACAGCACAACCAAAAATTCAAAACGCCCAGGGTGGCGTTTTTATTTTTTTTTTTGTGTTTTTTGGGCAAAGAACAAAAAATCTTAAAAATTGTTTAAAAAATTATAAAAAAAGTGTGGAAAAAACCTAGGTTTTTTTGCGACACTACACCGCGCAAAGACCGGATTTTATAACCCTTTGATTTTACGCAAAAACCGAAAATTAAAAAAATTGAAAAAAACCAAAAAAAACACTTGTCAAAAAACCTAGGTTTTTGGTATACTGGTTATATGTTGAAAAACCGTTGGTTTTCAGCCAAAAATTAAAAGTCCAGAGAGAGTAAAATTTGCTAAAAAAATA
>JAGHVJ010000014.1 GCA_018064365.1 Candidatus Enterousia onthequi
ATAGAAAACTGGTCATGTCCTGTACCGATAACGGATATAAAAATCGCAACAACCAAAATGGTTGACGAAGAATTTGCACAGGCAGAGGCGAATTTGGCGGCAACGGTTCAAACGATTGAAAGTGTTGTATCACGCACAATTGCCCAGACCGGACAGATTCAGGTATTACAAGACACAAAACAAACGCGTCCCGACGAAACGTGTCCTGCAAATATGAAATGCTTACTTGTCCAAGACGAAGACGGCACCCCACATTGGTACCCCATCATCGAACCATAAATTTTGCTGCGTTGTTCTTGCAGGATTCTTATATTGTTTATAATTTCATAATACCGTCATTAAACTCGATAGTGGCGGGACGTCCAGCACCAGAATTACTGATTATTTTATTATTTTCATCGCGCACAATTGCATATCCGCGCCGTAATACATTTTTATAACTTAAACTGTTTAACATTTTATCCAAATGAGATACAGCTTGATTTAGCATACTCATTTTGTTTGTTAAAATGTTCGGCATATTTGCAATAATATCTATCTTTTGACGGGCAATAGTCATTTTGTTTGAAATAATCAAACTGAGTGTGCGCCCCGCATCGTCCAATCGTTGTCCCCACTCCATAACCATTTGTTTTGGACTTTTAATAGAAATACTTTCAATCTTTTGACGAACGCCAACCAATCGTGTTGCAAATACAGTATCTAATCGGTGGCCTTGGTTATCTAAATCTTGAATCAAAGACAGTTTTGTTGGAACAACCATTTCTGCGGCACCTGTGGGGGTTGGTGCGCGCACGTCTGCGGCAAAATCAATCAGCATCCAATCTGGTTCGTGTCCAACACCCGATATCAACGGAATTTTACTGGCCGCCGCCGCCCGCACCACAATTTCTTCAGAAAAGGGCAGTAAGTCTTCCAGCGCACCACCACCACGTGCGACGATAATCACATCAACATTTTGCATTTTGTTAAAATATTCAATTCCTGCGGCAACCTCGGCTGCTGCGGTTTCGCCTTGAACTGTTGCAGGGTACAATAACACACGCACAGGAAAACGTTCGCGCAAACGATTTTGGATATCTTGGAATGCGGCGCCGGTTGGACTGGTGACAACACCAATTGTTTGGGGTAGTTTTGGCAGCGGCTTTTTCCTTGATTCTTCAAATAACCCCTCGGCTGCTAATTTGCGTTTGCGTTCTTCCAACATTTTTAATATCGCACCTACGCCCGCCATTTCAATATCGTTCACAATCAGTTGATAATTACTGCGTGCCGGATAAGTTGTAAATTTGCCAGAAACAATAACCTCCATCCCTTCTTCTAATTTGAAAGGAACGGGGGTGCTGCGCCATATAATTGCGTTTATAACCGCCCCAGAATCCTTGATTGACATATAAATGTGCCCAGATGTCGCACGTGTAATGCCCGACAATTCGCCGCGTATACGTATCACAGGAAATGCTGTTTCGACAACGGTTTTTAATAATGCCGACGCATCAGATACACTAAAAATTTGTTCAGGTTTAATAATGGGTTCTGGTTTTTGCATGATTACTCTTTATTATTTGCTAAGTGTTTTATCAGATTTGTATACAATTCTGCATTTGGGCATTTGAATTTTGTGTTATCTATTGCGTGTCCTAAATCATATGGAATGTTTTGTATATCGCCCAGATATAAATACTGGCCATTTTTCTTGTTTCTCAAATATGCGACATTTTTATCAAAACCATATTTTGGTGAAATGTGATAATATTCCCAATATTTACCGCCACCTGTTAAATTATAGATAACCCAAGAATTCAATGCGCAAAAACCACTGGCATAACTAATTGGATTTTTTACATCTATAAATTTTGCCCGCACGGCATCAATTGGCATTACTATCCGAATTTTATCAACCAATTCAACCAAGGAATAGTGTGTGTCATCATAAAACCCAGCAAAACTTTGGGCGTAACGTTTTAATTTTTCTGTTGCAGATTTATACTCTTCCTTCTTTAACATAATTGCGCCTTATAACTCTGTCAATGGCCATCTGGGGCGGGGGGCAATAGGGGCAGTTACGATTTTACCCTTGCGCCAGTTTTCAAGTCCTGCCCATGCAATCATTGCGCCGTTATCAGTGCATAAACTCATCGGTGGGGCGGCAAAAATCATATCATGTTCTGTTGCCAATTTTTCCATTGCTGCGCGTATAGCGCTGTTTTTTGCGACGCCACCCGCAACAACCAATGTTTTTGGAGCAACTGTTTTGACAACATCTGTTGCCAACGCGTGTTCTAAACGGTTTGTAATACAATCAACAACTGCAGCCTGGAAAGAAGCACAGAAATCATTTATGAATTGGTCGTCTTTTTCGCCAGTGTGTTTATCCAATATTACACGCGCCGCGGTTTTTATCCCTGAAAAAGAAAAATTACATCCTGGTTTGTCGCACAACGGCCGTGGAAAATGGAAGTGTGTCGCGTTGCCAAGTTTTGCGCGTTTATCAACAATCGGACCGCCCGGATACCCCAATCCCAACATTTTAGAAATTTTATCAAAAGCCTCGCCCGCACTATCGTCAATGGTTTGCCCAATCAGTTCATATTGTCCAACATCGCGCACCAACAAAATCTGACAATGACCACCAGATGCCAACATCAACAAATACGGAAAATCCACAGAATTACCACAAGAATTCCCACTGGCGGATGTTGCAGATAATCGCGGTACCAATGCGTGTCCTTCTAGATGATTTACCGCAACCAAAGGTTTGTGTGTGGATTGAGCAATTCCAGTTGCCGCCATCCATCCAACCAAAACGCCACCGATTAGTCCAGGTCCCGCCGTTGCCGCAATAACATCAATATCTGAAATCGTTTTACCAGCCGCTTGCAAAGTTTGATGAATAACATCATCAATTGCCAAAATATGTGCGCGTGCCGCCAATTCAGGCACAACGCCGCCATATTTTTGATGCTCTGGGATTTGAGAGTAAATAATATGTGATAAAATATTCCGATTTGAATCAACAATCGCAGCTGATGTTTCATCGCACGAAGATTCAATGCCCAGACACAAGACGGCGCGGCTGTCCGTGTTTGTATTGCCACAGTCGTTGCTGGAAACAGCCCCCATATCCATGCGTATAAGTTTATCGTCTTGTTTCATTTTTAATTATTTTCCCGCAATTGAATCCCCATATTGCATAATTTTACAGCATCGCGTACAGCAAATTCTGCCGAGTCATTAAAAGTGGACATTTTATCAACACACTGTACAATCAATTCTGTGTTTTCGATGTTTTCAGTTAAAATCTGAACGGTGGACATTTTAGATTCCACAGAACTTTCTGTCCATTTTTGTAAATCTGCACTTTCTAAACTGGTTGTTTTACATTGTGTTGCAAAGAATAAACAAATCACCACCAACAACACAGCAATTCCAATAATCAACTTAAAATTTTTCTTAAAAAACTCTTTGATTTTACGCAGTATATCTTTCATCTTTCTCTCCTGTTTTAATCCTCGCAGCCGTTCAACCAAATATCCCAATCAGGGCTTTCCATAGGGTTGTTTCCTGGTTCGTTTCTGTTCATCCAACCACCAAAAATCTGGTCAGAATTATTAAAAACCTCAACAAAACTGAAATGATTTTCTGCATCAAACGGATCAGATTGCTTGCATGCACGAACAGTGATGTCCAGTTTTTCTATTTTTATTGTGTTTCCAACAGGTATGCGCACAACTTGTGTTTTGCCGGCAGCCTTGTTTAATACACGCAAAACGGCTGTATTTCGGTCGATATACGCATCTGCGCTGCGCGGAACGATGGACAAAGTCAATATGAATAGCACAAAAAATCTAGATAAATATTTCATACGCATAATTTTACATTTATATAAACCATAAGTCAAATTATTAAATTTTTATAATAAAAAACCGCCAAATGGCGGCTTTTTAGAATTGTTTGCAAAATTATTTTGCAGATTTTTCAGCGCTTGTTGCAGACAAATCTTCAACAATACGTGCCTTTTTACCAGACAATTTGCGTAAAAAGAACAATTTTGCACGACGAACACGACCAATACGAACCTTTTCGATTTTTTCAATCGCAGGTGTGTATAATGGGAATTTGCGTTCTACACCAACACCATAAGATTCGCGACGAACTGTGAAAGATGCATTGTTTCCGTTTCCGCCATCGCGAGCAATAACAACGCCTTCGAACATTTGGATACGGAATTTGTCGCCATCTTTAATTTTAACATGAACGCGAACAGTATCACCCGCTTTGAAATTTGGGATAACTTTGTCGCCTTTTAATTTAGCCACTTCGGCTGCTTCGATTTTTTTAATAATGCTCATTTTTTATTTTCCTTTATTAAATCCGGACGTCTTTGTTTTGTTATTTCGTCCGATTGTTGTTTCCGCCACCGTTCTATATTGCCATGGTGTCCGGACAGCAGGACTTCTGGGACTTTATGTCCACGCCATACTGACGGGCGGGTATATAATGGCCATTCCAACCCCCCGATTTCGAAACTTTCATTAGCAGTAGATTCAACACCACCACCAACTACATTATCTAACACGCGAACGCAACTGTCAACAAAAACTTGCGCAGCAATTTCGCCACCCGATAAAATGTAATCGCCAATAGATAATTCCATAATATCGTATTCTTGCAAAATACGTTCGTCAATCCCTTCGTACCGACCGCATAACAGAGTATATGTCGCATCTGGTTCTGCGGTAAATTCGCGCACCATTTTCTGGTTTAATGTCGCGCCACGCGGTGAAAAGTATATGATTTTACCGCGTTTTTTTACAGAATCCAATGCCGCCCCTAAACAATCAGGTCGCATAACCATGCCTGCGCCACCACCAAATTGTTCGTCATCAACACTGCCGTAATTGTTTATTGCAAAATCACGAATATTGATAACATCCATTGTCCAGATGTTTTTGTCGCGCGCACGCCCAACAACCCCAGCACCCAAAGTCCCTGGAAACATATCTGGAAAAATGGTCAATATATTAAAATGCATGCTATTATTTTACCGTTACAGTTTTTTTATCAAAATCGACAAGTGCACCTTTGAACGAGTACATGTTGCCGTCTTCTGTTTCTATTATATCACCAGCGCCAAAGTTTTGAAAACATAAAATGCTACCGAGATTTTTACCATTTTGAATCACATTAAACCCGATTAAATCTGCCTGATAATATTCGTTGTCTTGCGTGTTGTTGGGCAGGGTGTCACGGTCAACAAACAAACGTGTTCCGCGTAAATGTTCCGCAGACGTCCTGTCATCATATCCACGAATATGCGCAATTATGACATCAGAACTGGGGACGGCACGAACAAAATGAAAATCATCCGCACCAAATATTTCAGACCAAATTTTCAAATTCTTAAAATCCAATGGATTTTCTGTGTATGTCTGTACACGCACATCACCTTGCACACCTTGCATTGCAACAATTTTGCCAACCAAGATTTTGTTGTTGTTATCCATGTTGTCTTGCTCGTTGTTCGTTTAACAAAAGTTTAGGATAACGTGGGCATAATGCAGACATAGGGCACTTCGATTTTTTATGGAAAATCATTGGTGTTTGTAAATTGTTTGTTCGTTCAAATTCAGATTGCACACAAAAATCTCTTTCTTTTTTAAGGCACTTATAACTGTCATAAGGGCAAGTTATGTTGGTCATAACTTTTTCCATTTCATAGCACCCAGGTGTTTTTAACAACATATCGCGAATACTGTAGATATATTCTACTGGGTCCCTCGTGCTTTCTATTGCATAAGCAACAATGGAATCAAAACTGGCAAAGAAACTATCTTGCAAAACAAGTTTTTTATCCAGATTGTCAAAATATACAGAGTTAAAAACATCTGTCAGTGCGCGTCTTAATTCGTATTTTTTATATAAATGTCGCAACAAACGTGTTTGTGGCAATTTTAACAAATCTTGTTGAATGCTGCGAATATATCGTTTTTCATCGATATTATGCTTGCGTGCATAATCGACTAAATCGCCAAACTGTGCAAAGTATTGTTTGCGCAATTTGTTTTTAACATTTGTATCCTCGAAATACACAGAACTGAACACGGCGTTTAATTCGCGCCGTAATTCAGTATCTGAATATTTATGAGCAATTTTTAATACCATTGTATATTATGTGTTTTTTACGACCGTCTTTTTGTCAGCACATTATTTGTCGACAATTACAACAAAGTTCTCTTTGTCATCTTGTGTTATAATTTTTAAAAGCTTGTTGGTAATATTTGCAACTCTTATTTGGACATTGGATGTCTTGAGGATGATGTATTGAATAACCTTCAAGTATAATACATGGTTGACCTGACTCGAAAGCCTGACGCAACATCTCTTTAAAGTGCAACAATTCTCCATCTGGCGACAAAGGACATACTTTGCCAGTGTGTGGACACTGATATGATGAACGGTCTGTTTTAATCATAGCAATTTTGCTTATGCGTTTTCTGTGGCTGTTTCAGCAGGTGCTTCTTCGGCGGCTTTTGCAGCGGCTTCCGCAGCAGCTTTTTCTTCTGCTAATTTAGCCAATTTTTCGGCTTTGTCTTTTGCTTTCTGTTGAGTTTTTTCAGATGGCAAATTCTTTTTTGTTTGTGTTGGAACAGGTTTTGCAGTTGCCAATCCAGCATTTACCATAAATTTATAAACACGGTCAGATGGTTTTGCACCCTTGGCCAACCAAGCCTTTAATTCTTCCATTTTCAAAACAACGCGTTTTTCATCATCTTTTGCCAACATAGGATTGTATTTACCAACAATTTCCAAAACGTTGCCAGAATTACGTGCGTTACGAGAATCTGTCACCACGATGTGATAATAAGGACGTTTTTTTGCACCGAAACGTGCCAAACGAATAACAGTTGCCATATTTATTGCTCCTTTTTTTGTAAAATATGTTTTTCCACAAAGAAAACCGGCATCAAGGGCGAAACTCGCCGGATGATGTTCCTCGTGCATACCGCACACAGGGATGTTTTTAATGGCAATCTTTGGGATTTGCACGCCTATTATTATACTTTATTTCATAAAAGTCAATATTTTATCGTGTTTTTATATGTTTTATCAAAAAAAGCAAAATCATAGAATTTTTTTATTCTGGACAAAATGAAAATAAAAATATAGAATCAAAACACATTTGCGGGCGTGGTATAATGGTAGCACGAAAGCTTCCCAAGCTTTAGACGAGGGTTCGATTCCCTTCGCCCGCACCAAAAATAAGGCCGACCATCTTGGTCGGCATTGTTTTTGCCATGTGGGCGCAGAATCGAACCCGGTAAAGAAGGGGACAGTGTGATAAAATCACACTGGAATATAAAGGAAGATAGGGATTTATGGCTCGATGATGGGATACCAATGTGGGGTGCCGTCTTCATCTTGAACCAGCAAGCATTTCATGTTTGCAGGGCATGATTCATCGGGGCGCGTTTGTTTTGTTTCGTGCAAAGTTGCAATTTGTCCGGTTTGTGCAATTGTGCGAGATACAACACTTTCAATTGTTTGAACTGTCGCCGCCAAATTCGCCTCTGCCTGTGCAAATTCTTCGTCAACCATTTTGGTTGTTGCGATTTTTATATCCGTTATCGGTACAGGACATGACCAGTTTTCTAT